>JAFWUY010000046.1 GCA_017524035.1 Lachnospiraceae bacterium
AACGGCTTCCGCAAAGCACTTATCGAAATATGCGCTGCTGAGCTTTTCCCCGTCTTCTCCGGTGCTCACATCCGGGCCTGCGCCTCCGAACATCTTTCTTGCCGCTTCGCCCATCTCACCGAAGGTTGCGTCAACGGGAATCCTGAAATTCACATCCATTCCGTTCACCCAGCCTGCACCCTGGTGTGTGAAGATCAGGGGATCGTAGCAATGGAAATTGTAAACGACGTGATCATCGACGGGCATGGCAAGATCCTTAAGAGCAACAATGCTGTTATTGTAGTATCCGCCGAGAAGGATATAGGTATCGGGAGCGATCGCACGTATCCTCTTTATGCATTCGGTAGAGATCCTGTTCCACGCATCACAGTATTCCTTGCTGGTAACCTCATTCAGAAGCTCAAAGGATATTTTCTCTCCGTAACCGGCAAATTCCTTCGCAAGCTTTTCCCAGAGCCTGTAGAATCTCTCCTGATACTCTTCGTTATCGAAGAAACCGCTCTCTCCGTATTCCTGTGCAAAAGAATAACCGTAGGTCTTGTGAAGATCGAGAACAACATTCAGATTGTTCTTTACAGCGGTATCAAGTGCGAATCTGATACGGTCAAATCCGTCTTCCCTGTAATTTCCCTTATCGTCCTCGACCAGTTCATAGTCGATGGGAAGACGAACGTGATCGAGTCCCCATCCGGCGATAACGGCAAAATCTTCTTCTTTAATGAAGTTATCATAACGCTCTTTGGTGTGATTGCACTGTGAATACCATCCACCGAGATCCACACCGTGTGAAAAGCCCTTAAATTCTCTCATTTTGATGTACCTCCATTCCAAAACCGGTTACTTTTTAAAGTATATTTGCTGGAGGGATCGAATGCAAGGATAAAAAGGTTTATCCGGCACTTTCGCGCCGGATAATCGCCCGTTTTTTGCTGTCTGCAGCGGTGTTATTTATACATATTGGTTGAAAGGTATTTGAAAGCATTATCGGCAAGTATGACAACTATGTTCTTGCCCTTTGCTTCGGGCCTCTTTGCGATCTGGGTCGCTGTCCATATCGCGGCACCCGCCGACTGTCCGAGGAAAAATCCTTCCGTAGCCACGATCTTCCTGCCGGCTTCATAGGCGTCCTCTGCGATGACATCGAAGCACTCGTCATAACGGGCATCAAACTGTGCAAAAAGCGAAGGAACCTTATCGTCGGGAACTCCGTTGAACTGAAGCACTCCGTCAATGGTATTGCGTTCGGGGAATTCCGGATTTTTAAGCGACTGCTTGTGGGGCTGGGCTCCGATGATCTTGACATCGGGATTCTTTTGTCTGAGATATGCGGAAAGACCTGCAAGGGTTCCGCCGGTTCCTACAAGCTGTACCACATAATCGACTTTCCCGTCCGTATCCTCCCAGATCTCGGGACCTGTCTTCTGTATATGTGCCCTGGGATTGGCGGGATTAGCGCACTGATCGAGATAGAACCAGCCTTTGGACTTGGCGAAATCACCCATGACTTTCCCGAGTCCTTCCATCGAAAGACCGGTTTTCAGCATTTCGGCAAATCCCGGAACATCCGTGACTTGAAGAAGCTCCGCACCAAGCGCCTTTAGTATGAGTGATCTTTCGATCGAAACTCCGGGCTGGATCACCGCAACGAATTTATATCCCTTGGCATTGGCATACGTTGCTTCACCGATTCCCGTATTACCGCTGGTATAATCCACCAGAGTCATTCCGGGTTTGATCTTGCCTTCATATTCAGCCTGCTCGATGATATTGAGTGCTGCTCTGTCCTTTACGCTTCCCGAAGGATTAAAGTATTCGATTTTTCCGAGGATATTTGCCTCAAGGCCTTCACTCTCTTCATAACGATGAAACCTTACCAACGGCGTATTTCCTACAAGCTCCGTGATCGAATCATATATTCTTCCCATTATTTTCTACCTCTTTTCTTCTTAAATCAGTAATTATATTCAACTACCTCTATGAGACGTTCATCATTAAGTAACGCCGCCAGAGAAAGCAGGCTCCATGCATTTCCCGCAGTTCCTATATACAGTCCCGAATAAGTATGTACATCGGTCGGTATCGTTCTCCACCAGTTTCCTACCCATCTGACTCCGGTCTGAAGCTTGTAGATGTCATCACTGTCGTCTATCTGTGCCTCGCCTATGACGGTCCTTGCGGTGCGGATCGCATACTGCAGGAATTCATCCTCACCCGTCAGACGGTATACGGAGATGAAATGCTCCAGCAGTCCGGGTGTTCCGCAGCACAGCGCCTGGCTCTTCCAATACCCTCTTGAGTAATGCTCGGGAGCGCCGGCTCTTATGATTCCCCTTGATAATCGCTTCACCTCATCGAGATATTCCTTATCGTTTGTTATCTCGTAGAGCTTCTCAAAAAGGAGTGCCGTTCCCGCAGGTCCGTGACAAGTGCTGAGATAATAGAACTCTGTGGAAGGTCCTCTTTCGAGACTGTCGAGATAAGGAACAAGTGCCGCACTCTCATCGCCTACCTCGATGCCCCTTATGTAATCGGCCGCATCCTTTGCTCCCTGCAAAAATCTCTCCTCTCCGGTCAGCTTATAAAGAATCGTAAAGATCCAGCCGACGCCCGATGTTCCGTGCGCAAGTCCGACCCAGAAAACATCTGCGGGGAAATCGATTATCGTAAGGTCTACAACATTCCAGAACTTTCCTCCGTTCGGAGCGGGCTTTCCTTTCTTAAGTACGTAATCTCCGATCTTAAGCGCAGCCTGTTTGTATTTCTCTTCTTTGGTAACCTCATATACGGAAGAAAGATATGTTACGAATCCGGCATCTCCGCACAGATCGTTCTGCTCGCTGAAATGAAGTCCGTCCTCATCCTCCGTTCCCGCGGAAAGAAGGTCGTCCGCAACCTTTCTGAGATAATCAAGATACTTTGCATCCTTTGTGAGTTCATACAGCTTAAGTATGAGATACGCGCTTCCCGTGAGGCCGTTATAGTATCCCGCGATCCAGCCCGGCATGTTCTTGACGTGAACTCTCTTATCGGAATTTCCTATAGCGTTATATGCCCTGTCGTAGAACGCCTTACCCTCATCGGTAGCTATGATGTCCGCCGCAGCAGCCTTTGCCTTTCCGAGATATTCTTCCTTTTTCGTAACCTGATACAGTCTCAGGTAAAAGAGTCCTATACCGGCGGACCCGCCGTATAATGCCTTCTCTGTGAGCATCGGATAATCCGAAAAGTCCTCGGATGAATCCGGGCTCTGTACCCATCTTAAGCCGTTTTCCGTTTTTCTTTCGGTGGTGTCGATCCAGTCCGCGGTCCTCTCCGCTATATCGATGTAATCCTGCGCTTCGTATTGTTTGAACAGTATATTTCTTGCCATTTATATCCTCCTTCGTTGCTTCCGGAAGCGATTCTTTTTTCTTTATGTGCTAATTATATTTCTGTTTTTCTCGGCTGTATAATTGTTATATTTTATTAAAGGTTATAGTTTCTGCTTATAACGAAAATTCATGGGATAACACGGACCGGGATGCAGGAAAGGCAGATACCGCGTCTATACAAAGGATAAAGCCGCAAAGGAAACCAAAAAAAACGGAAGGTACACGATGGTACCTTCCGTACTTTGCGAGGCCGCTTTTCCTTTTTAAAACCGGATCAGCTGTTGAAAAGATCCGTTGAATAATATCTGTCACCGCTGTCGGGAAGAAGTGCAACGACTGTCTTGCCGGCAAACTCGGGACGCTGAGCCACCTTGATCGCAGCTTTGAGTGCGGCACCTGAAGAGATACCTACCTGGAAGCCTTCTTCAACCGCGATCTCCTTGCCGCCTTCGAAAGCAACTTCATTTTCGATGGTTATGATCTCGTCATAGATCTTGGTATCAAGGGTTGCGGGAACGAATCCTGCACCGATTCCCTGGATCTTATGGGCACCGGCTTTTCCTTCTGAAAGAACCGGTGAGGTTGCGGGCTCTACTGCGAAGACCTTAACGTCAGCCTTCTTTTCCTTGAGGTACTTTCCGACACCGGTGATGGTTCCGCCGGTTCCTACACCTGCAACGAATGCATCAACTTCTCCGTCGGTATCATTCCAGATCTCGGGGCCGGTTGTCTTGTAGTGAGCTTCGGGATTTGCGGGATTATCAAACTGTGCGGGGATGAAGCTGTTCTCGATCTGATCGTGAAGCTCATTTGCCTTTGCGATGGCGCCCTTCATTCCCTTTGCACCTTCGGTAAGAACTATCTCTGCACCGTATGCCTTAATGATGTTTCTGCGCTCAACGCTCATGGTCTCGGGAAGAACGATGATGATCTTATATCCCTTTGCCGCAGCGATGGCAGCAAGACCGATTCCGGTGTTTCCGGAAGTGGGCTCGATAATGGTCGATCCGGGCTTGAGGGAACCGTCCTTTTCAGCCGCTTCGATCATTTCCTTGGCGATACGGTCCTTAACGGAGCCTGCGGGATTAAAATACTCAACCTTGGCAAGAAGCTTTGCCTTGAGGTCATACTTCTTCTCGATGTGAGTGAGCTCGAGAAGAGGGGTGTTTCCTATGAGTTCGATTGCACTTTTATAAATCTTAGCCATAATAATCTCCTTACCGGATCATTCGATCCATTTAATCCATTTTACTGTTATGCGAGGCCGTAAGCTTTTCCTTTACTGTTATATTAAGAATATGTACTACATCGAAAACCGCTTGTAAACATTTTTTTCTCCCGTTCGAAATATTCTGTTTTCTCTTCAAAAGCCTGAGCGAGATCGTCTATCAGATCTTCTGCATTTTCTATTCCCACCGAAAGCCTCAGAAGAGTATCCGTTATTCCGAGTTTTTCTCTTACTTCCGCAGGCAGGTATCCGTGCGTCTGGAGCATGGGATAAGTCATAAGGGATTCGACGCCTCCGAGACTTTCCGCAAAAGTAATGATCTTTATCTTGGAAAGTATCCTCTCCGCGGTTTCTTTGGAATCGGTTCTGAAGGATATCATTCCGCCGAAGCCTCTTGCCTGTTTTTTATTTACTTCATATCCGGGATGATCCTCGAGTCCGACATAATACACATCCCTCACCTTGGGGTGTTCCTTTAACCACCTTGCGATCTTCAGTGCATTTTCCTGCTGTTTCTCAAGTCTCACCGAAAGTGTCTTGATTCCCCTGAGTACGAGGAAGCTGTCGAAGGGCGCCAGACACGGGCCGGTAGTTTTGTAGAGGAATGAAAGCTTATCATGGAGGCCGGGATCTTTGGAGATCACGAATCCGGCCAGCGTGTCATTATGCCCTTCAAGATATTTCGTTCCGCTGTGTATCACGATGTCAGCTCCGAGATCTATCGGATTCTGGTAGTAGGGTGACAGGAAGGTGTTATCGACTATGAGCAAAAGATTATTTTCATCGGCGATCTTTCTCATTTCCGACAGATCGGTCACTTCCATCATCGGATTACTCGGCGTTTCGATATATAAAGCTTTTGTGTGTTCATTTACGGCAGCCCTGACAAGATCGGGATGAGATGTATTTACGTAATCAACGGATAATTTGTGACTGTCTCTCACCGTATCAAAGAGTCTTACGGACCCTCCGTAAAGATCTTCGGATGCCACTATATGATCACCCGGCGCAAATAGTTCAAGCGTGAGCCATATCGCCGCCATGCCGTTTGTTGTTGCGAGGCATCCGCTGCCGTGCTCAAGGGTGTTCACAACCTGCTCAAGATCATATCTTGTGGGATTTCCCACGCGGGAATAGTCATATCCGGTCGACTTTCCTATTCCGGGGTGAGCAAATGTGGCTACCTGGAATATGGGTGTTGTTATCGAACGGTATGGATGATCTTTCTCCAACAGACCATTCCCGTGTATACAGGCTGTTTCAATAGCTAAACTCATTTACGCTCCGATCGTTTCGTTAAATCAAAGTGCCTTAACTGCTTCGAATCCCTGCTCGAGATCCCAGATGATATCGTCGATATGCTCGGTTCCGATCGAAAGACGGATCGTTGCCTGGCTGATTCCTGCTTCAGCAAGCTGCTCGGGAGTCATCTCGGCGTGCGTGGTATCGTAAGGGTGAATTACAAGACTCTTAACATCCGCAACGTTTGCAAGAAGTGAGAATATCTTGAGACCGTCGATGAATGCATATGCCTCTTTCTGTCCGCCCTTGATATCAAAGGTAAAGATAGAACCTCCGCCGTTGGGGAAGTATTTCTCATAAAGATCGTGCTGAGGATGATCCTTAAGCGAAGGATGGCTTACCTTTTCCACAAGAGGATGATTTGCAAGGAATTCAACTACCTTCTTGGTGTTCTCTGCATGGCGCTCAAGTCTGAGTGAAAGTGTTTCAAGTCCCTGGATGAGTGCCCATGCGTTGAAAGGAGAGATTGCCGCACCGGTATCCCTGAGAAGGATTGCCCTGATGAAGGTTACATATGCTGCAGGTCCTACGGCTCCGACGAATGATACGCCGTGATAGCTGGGATTGGGCTCTGTGAACTGAGGGAACTTGCCACTGGCCGTCCAGTCAAACTTTCCTCCGTCAACGATGAGTCCGCCGAGAGTGGTTCCGTGTCCGCCGATGAACTTGGTAGCGGAGTGAACTACGATATCCGCACCGTGCTCAAGGGGACGGATCAGGTAAGGAGTTCCGAAGGTGTTATCAATAATAAGAGGAATCTTATGTGAGTGTGCGATCTCCGCAATCTTCTCGATGTCAGGAATATCCGATCCGGGATTTCCGAGAGTCTCGATGAAGATTGCCTTGGTCTTCTCATCAACAGCGGCGGCTACTGCTGAGTGATCGTGAATGTTTACGAACTTGGTATCAATGCCGTAGGTGGGAAGCGTATTATCAAGGAGGTTGTAGCTACCGCCATAGATGCTGTTCTGGGCTACGATATTATCGCCTGCTCCTGCGACTGCAAGTATTGAATAAGTTACCGCTGCTGCACCGGATGCAAGTGCAAGTGCTGCGACACCGCCCTCAAGTGCTGCGACTCTCTCTTCGAGAACACCCTGGGTTGAGTTTGTAAGTCTTCCGTAGATATTGCCTGCGTCTCTGAGATTGAATCTGTCAGCCGCATGCTGTGCGGACTGGAATACGTATGAAGTGGTCTGGTAAATGGGTACCGCTCTGGAATCGGTAGCGGGATCTGCCTTCTCCTGTCCTACATGAAGCTGCTTTGTTTCAAATCTGAATTCGTGGTTGCTCATAATCTTATCTCCTCCTGTTATCCTTTTATGCTCTTCGTTTTCGTCTGCGAAGAATTTGTTTTTGTTTTGATGATGTTACGATACAATAACTTTTCACTCCTGTATAATTCGTAAAATCAAGAGCGGGCTATAAGCAAAACTTATAACCCGCTTTTTCAGCATTCATCTGTGTTTCAGACGGCATGCCCGCCCGGATTCAATGTGTTTTTTTGTCATTTTTTCAGATTCGAAACAGCCCTTTCAAGTCTTGTAAGACTTTCTTCCACGATCCTTCTCGGTGCGGCAAGATTGAATCTTTCAAATCCCTCGCCGCATTTCCCGAATATGAATCCCGCATCAAGCCATAGCTTTGCTTTTTCCCTGATGAATCTTTCCAGCTCCATCGCACCGAGCCCGAGTCCTGAAAAATCAACCCATGTAAGATATGTACCTTCGGGATGTGTCATCTTAAGCTCTGGAAGTTTTTCCTTAAGAAATCTTTCCATATACAGTATGTTTTCATGAATATAATCCACTACTTCATCAACCCACTCATCACACTCCGTATATGATGCCTTCATTGCGGCAAGCGCAAGGAAGTCGATCTGGGAATAACCTTCCGCTCCGAGCATCTGCCTGAAATGCCTTCTTTTTTCCGGATCAAAGATAAAGATCGGTGATATCTGAAGTCCCGCCGTATTGAATGTCTTGGAGGGAGCGGTTGCAAGCACCGTGTTATTCCTCACTTCATCGGACAGAGAAGAAAAGCTCACAAATTCATTTTCTTCATAAACAAAATCCGCATGGATCTCATCTGCGATCACAAGAACATTGTATTTAAGAGTAATGTCGGCGATCCTTTGAAGTTCATCTCTTTTCCATACCCTTCCTATGGGATTGTGAGGTGAGCAGAGTATGTATATCTTTACATCATTTTCCGCGATCTGTTTTTCAAATGCATCAAAGTCAACGGTGTATCTTCCGTTATCATCTTTTGTCAGTTCATTCCTGATAAGTTTTCTGCCGTTATCGCTCACCGCTTCGGAGAAGGGATAATATACCGGCTGCGATATCATCACGGAATCTCCGGGATCGCTGAAGGCAAGGATCGCGGTTGTGATACCGAATACGGTTCCGGGCGTAAAGATTATCGCATCGGGATCCGGATAGAATCCGTGTCTCCTCTTATACCACTCAGATACGATCCTCTTATCGGCAGGCTTTGGATCCGTATATCCGAAGAATCCCGCGGAAGCCGCTTTGACGATCGCATCCGTCACCCGGGGAGGGGAAGGGAAATCCATATCCGCAACCCAGAGCGGCAGCTCATCCTCTGAATGATGCCTTTCCTCCGCAAAATCCCACTTCAGAGAATTTGTATTTCTTCTGTCGTAAACTTTATCAAAATCATATCCCATGTATTTATCCTCTTCTTTCGTTCAGCTATTGACCGATTAACATTGCCCGGAGAGAAAAATGCATACTCCCCCGATTTTTATCATTATTCGGAATTATCTCATAAGGATCTCTTTTTCGTATAATATATATCTCTTATCATGGGTTATAGTTTCCCCTTATATCGTCACGCAAAAAGAGGACCGCCTTCGCGATCCTCATATACATTTCCGTCAGTATTCACGATACGGACCGATGAATACCATCCGCCATATTCATTTAAAACATACGTTCAAAAGATCTTGCCGCCGCAATGCTTACAATATTCACCGAATCCCTGACGGCTGATGAGTTCACCGCATAACGGGCAGAACACCGCACCGCTGAAGAATCCGAACAGGATCGAGCCAAACACCAAAATAAGTCCCACTATCAGAACAGCCGGATTTGAGAGCACCATGAGTCCTCCGATAAAGGACAGGAGCAATCCGAGGGCCAATACCCCGTACATTATGGCTACGTTTCGATGGAACTTTGAAAGGATATCCTTCCTGTCCCCTGCTTCCTCGTATGTCCTCATCCTGAAATCCCGATCTTTCCGAGCATTTTTCCGAGACTGTGATATCTTCCGGAATATATGACCGGATCGAGCACCGTCAGATCCACATCAAATGTGTCTTCACAGATCAGATTCTCATCCATCTGTACGTTTCTTATGGGGCAGAAGAATGTTGTCGATTCGCCGGTCTGAACAGCCTCCGCAACCTCGCACTCATATACCCACGGACTTTCATCCAGTGTAGGCACATCAAGTACTTTGCCGACGCCCTCACCGTACGCAGGCTCAGTTTCATCATCTTCCGCTTTATGTTTTGTACCGAAATAATCCATAAGAGGAAGCATGGATGTGTTGACAAGATTTGCACTGAATTTTCTGTCCCTGATGACATTTAGCTTGGTCCTCTTGGATCCGTACATGCTTATCACCAGCATATATTTGTCACTGCCTGCTCCGGTTGCACTCACCCAGGTGATCGGAGCAAAGTTGGAAGTTCCGTCTTCATTGTATGTTCCGATGATAAACGACGGCTGCACACACATCGAATATACAGGCTCGACCGATCTTCTTTTCATCATTTACCTCCGTATCTTCAGACATAAAGAGACGATACATGGAAGAATTTGCATTCATCTCCGAAATGATTTTCATATTTCATAAGAGCGGGATGATTATCGTCTATGTATATAAACGAACCGTACTCATCCAATATCCTTTGCAGATGGATTATCTTGTTTTCCGGAGAATCGGCCATCAGCACATGTTCTTCTGGAATGATGGGGTAGAATTCCGCGATCTCCTTTTTCTTATTGGCATATTCAATGTCATTGTGCATATAAGAAAGAACATAAAGATCGTTCTCAAGATTGTTTACCCATTCTGTCATAAAGCCTATCGGCGCAGTCCTGAGATTCTCTCCCCTCTTCATTGCTTCGAAGAGAAGTTCATCCGTCTCATCACGCATGTTGATGCGTTCTTCATACCATCTTGCTTCAAAGAGAACTCCGTCGTAATCAAACACAACGGGAATATTTTTATTATCGATCAGCTTTTTAAGATAATCATTCATGATCGGTTTCCGACCCGGATACTGTTTCCGGGCACTATCCCTTTCAACTCCAGAAAGTCATTTATCTTCTTATATCTTTCGAGGACCGAGCTGTGTGTATCATCGGGGATCCAGCTTCCGTTATGATGATGAAGGGTATAGCTGAGATCCGTGTTGTAGACAATTCCCGTATCAAAGCTTTTTCCGGTCAGAACTTCAAACGGATATACGGTAATGTCCTCCACAAACTGGAATCCCCCGTTTTTCTTAAGGCCATGCTTTTCTATGACCCCGGTATAACGCACGGGGCAGGTGGAATTATCCCAGGTTCCGTCAGGTTTCAGATATGGTCTTCTCTCGTAGCTTTCACATATCTCCTCAATGACCGGATGCCCCGGCCCGGCGCCCATTCCGGAACCGCATTCTATCCTGTCCGTCGATTCGAAGCTCATGTACGCGTCATTGTACAGCAGGTCATCGATCGGACGGAGCATCTCCACATCCAGATCCATGTAAACGCCTCCGTATCTGCGAAGAAGATCCGCCCTTGCGTAATCCGAGGCAAAAGCCCAGTTTTTGTGTTCCACGGCCTGTTCGAAAAACGGACAATGACCGGGCTTGTACGTATCAAGGTTCCAGATCCTTATATCCATATCCGGCGCATATTTCTTCCAGGATTCAAGACATCTTTGATACAGTTCGGGCATCGGGTTGTCCGAAAACCATATGCCATGAATGATCCCGGGAATCTTCTTACAGTCATTCTTTCGGTAACCCGCCGGCGGCTTCGGAGCGGACAAAAGCACCATGTCCTCATACAGAAGCTCGGGATAAATTGAAGGGACTGCTTCAAAGCCGGACAATCCGGGGTCGGAGCCGAGCCGGTCAAGCACCTCTTCATAACCATCGACAGAAATCAGGATTACGGTGGTTTCACGATTCATCTTTGCCAGCTCTTCCGGGCTAAACCTGCGATACATCCGGCCGCCCGCCTCGAAATTCCCGGTACCCGGAGCATCCGCAAACCCGGTCAGATTTTCGATAAGAGTGCTTTTGCACAAAAACGGATATGTGATGTTCCGGAAACGCTTCCCGCATCCCCAGCAGATGATATCCTTCGTTTTCAGTTCTTCAAAATAATCTTCGATCGTCATCACAGTGTCTTCAGAAAAAAACGGTTCATCGTACTGTGTCCGATCTCTGCGGGACGGTCAATCTCTTCGTATCCGCTTTTCTCATACAGATGGATCGCGGCCTGCAGGATATCGTGTGTTTCGAGATACGAATACTTATATCCCGCTTTTCTCATTCCTTCCTCGACATGATCTATCAGCCTGCAGCCAAGCCCCGATCCCTTTGCGGAATCTTTGAGATAAAGCTTTTGGAGCTCTGCCGTATCCTTCATTGCATCGAACCCTGCAAATCCGATACCGCCGATCACTTCACCGTCATCACTCTCCAGGACATAGTATTTTGCATTTTCTTTTCCGTAAAAGTCGCTGAGATGATCCAGACCCTCGTCAAAATATGCGGTTCCCGGAATATCAAGTCCGACCGCCTCGAGATTATCCCTCACAAGCGCGGCAACCGCGGCATTATCCGCTTCCGTTATTTCCCTGATATGTGACACTTTCTTCCTCCGATCAAAGCGTTCATGAGACATCACAGTCCGTTGCACCCCGGTGCTCACGAGACATCACCGTCTGTGCACCCCGATGTTCACTCGCCATCAACCTCTGTTGCATCTAAGTGCTCAGTGATTATCGCCGTCTATCGCGTCGCAGTTTCCCACGCTCCCGGTAGCCCACGGACTTCCCACATCGCATCTTCCGTGATGGTACGCTTCCTTCTTCTGTCCTTCCGGAAGATCTTCGCTGAAGCCTACCTTAAGTCTGCTCACGCCGTCATTCATTTTGCCTTCGATCATATTTATAAGATCATCTATCTCGCTCATTTTGCATCCTCATATTAATCATCCGGGCGAGTGAACGTCCGGTATCCGTTACGTGTTCATCAACCGGCACACAGTTTTGTAAGACATTCGAACAGCTCCGGAAAATCCTGTTTTACCCTTGCCGGTCTTCCGTCCTTATCCAGAAAAGCATGCGAAGACTGCGCCGTACATACAACCTCTCCCTTATCGTTCTTCATTTCATAAGAAAGGAATAACTTGACTCCTCTGAATTCACTTACGGAAACCCCGATGGATATCTCATCCGAAAATGTTGTTGTTCTCCTGTAATCACACGTCACGCTCAGAACGGGAGATACAAGCCCCATTTCTTCAAGCTTTGCATAATCCCATCCGATATCGGAAAGGAAATCTATCCTTGCCTCCTCCATCCATCTGATGTAATTGGAGTGATGGGTTATCCCCATCTTGTCTGTTTCGTAATATTGAACCCTGTGAATGTATGCCACTATTTTTCCCTTCATTGATATAAGTACCGGTCCGGCGTTCCGGATATCATATTGCGGAGCGTATCAGTTCCGCAAGTCCGTCGCGATTATTGTCGGCCTTTGTGATGACATCCGCATGTGCCTTGACTTCATCCGAAGCATTTATCATTGCAATGCCGCAGCCCGCTGCTTCTATCATGGAGATATCATTCATCTCATCGCCCGCCGCATATGTATTGGATATCGGCACATCAAGATATTCGGCCAGCCTCTTTACGGCGGATCCTTTTCCCGATTCTTTCATATAAATTTCCAGATAGTACGGATTGGAATAGCAGGTGGTAAATACATCTCCGTATTTTTCATCCACAGCCTGCTTGAAACGCTCAAGTTTACCGGCATCGTGCAGTTCGATGGCTATGACTTTGCAGGGATCCTCTTTCAGATTTCCTGCGATGTCCTGCGTGACCACAAGAGGCCTTTGGATGATGCGGTTATAATACTGCATCTCTTCGCCTTCATCGGGAGTTATCATATGATCCGAAGCATATGTATGACAATGTATCCCATGTTCTGAGGCCAGCTCAAAGAGTCCCGGTATATATTTGAGAGGAATACCGATACGTGAGATGACTTTCTTAGTATCGCATTCATAGATTATTCCGCCGTTAAAGCATATAAGATAGGTTCCGGGGAAATCCAGTCCGAGTTTTCCGCTCACATCGATCACATTGTCAAGGCCTCTTCCCGTACATACGGCTACATGATTTCCGTCAAGCACATATTCCAAGAGTGCTGTCCTTGTCGCTTCGGAGATTGTCTTATCATCGGTAAGAAGAGTTCCGTCCATGTCAAAGAAAAAAATCGTTTTAAAATCGTTCATCGGTATCAGTCCTCTATCATTACCCTTTCCATGATGTCGTAGGGAAGCCTGTCATATCCGCACTTTTTATATGTCTCTATGGCACGCTCATTCTCAGGCTCAACTTCAAGCTTGAATCGCACTATATCCGGATATAAAGAGGGTAGTTCTTCAAAAAACTTTTTCGAGATCCCACGTCTTCTGAATTCTTCCTTTATATAAAGATCCTCTATCCAGGCACAGATTCCGCCGTACTCGGTGGTAAAGCTTTTGGATACCATGGAGTATCCGGCTATGTTTCCTTCTTCGATAAATACATACCCGTCAAGGTAGGGACAGTCTCCGATGCATGCCTCTATATCATTCCTGAGCACCTTGTCCGATGAAGTATGGAGAACTGCGGGAGAATCATAAAAAACTCTCATCATCTTCAGCACTTCTTCGTAATGATCACCTGTCATCTTTTCGATAAGCATAAAAAATCTCCTGTGGTATCCGGGTAAGTTAATCCTCCCAGCACTTATCCTATAATACCACAGGAGCAGGACTAAAACTATTAAAGAGAGCTTACGGTTCCGAGGAAGACGGGAAGTCCGGTCTCGTTGTCAACAACCGCATAAACGAAAGGTCTGTCAAGAGTGATGATCATGGGAGGCACGAAATCAGGCTCAACACCTGCGCAATCCAGTGTGATCGATGTAACGGCCGCTGCCCTGGTTCCCTCCCTGTTTACTTCGATAAATGTTTTGTGAAGAACCGCACCGATATAAACGGGATACTCCTGATCGCCGGAAGCTGCTATAAGTCCGGTAAAATCGGCATTGTCGGGGTCAAAAGGAGTCTCCATTCCCATTGACTTAAGAAGTTCCGCCATCTCGATCTCATATTCGTTCTTAAACTCGGGGAACTTTACGATTATATCGGATTCGTAACCCTTTGCATTTCTGAAAGCTTCGGCAAAATCGGCTCCGCTGTCCGCAAGTGATGCGATATAATCTTCAACCGAAGTTCCTTCCTCGGGAAGAATGCCTACGAATGAATAATCGCCTCCCTTATACGGACGGACGAAACCTATACCGTTTCCGAGCTCCATATATCTGCTTTCTGTGCTGCAGAGCATGTTGACATTCGATGTGGTTCCGTCATAATTATGAAATTCATAATCTTCCCATATATCGGTATCTTCATACTCGTTCATCCACTCGCCTTCAAATGCCACCGCATTAATCAGATACATATATGTTTCGGGATCGATGGCGTCAATAATTTCCTTTATCATGCCGTAGGTCTGTTCATCAGCCCATGCGTTGATATCCTCGACGGTCTTCTCGTCAAATGCCGCCTTCCAGATATCGGCATTATAGTAGCTTCTGGCAGCCTGAGCGAACTCGGGAACTATCTCAAACCTTCCGTCATCCCTGAGCCATACCGAATTGGCTACATTCCACCTGACATCCTCCGAACTTTCAAAACGCTCAGCCAATGAATACATCATCGGATTCATCTGTTCTACTGCCAGGCCTCCTCCGATAACATTCTCGATATCGGATAAAGTCGCACCGGATGCACCGTTTTCAAGCATTCCGAACGCCATCATCATGGATGTGGGAGAAATCATGATATTTCTTCCCTCTCCCTCCGTCTCCAGGATTTCATTCAAAAGATTCATTGAAGAAGCAGAAAGGGAATTTATCCACTCATCTTCGATATCAACGTCCTCTGCATTTATCACAAGGGGTTCTGCAGTCTCGGCGACATTTGTTGATGAATATTCCCTTGCCCCGGATCTTCCGGATATGTTACCCGTATTTCCGGTCGAACCGGCTCCGCATCCCGTAAGCATCATGATCGCGAGTAAGCCCGCCACAACTTTTTTCTTCATTTCTTAATTCCTCACTTTCGTATTCAGGGCTTTTTACAGCCCGTATTTTTCTGTTTTGTACCCCGTACATTTATAATGACGGCGGTCGTATCCTTCAGGTCACAAATACCGAAAGAAATTGAAGAATTTAAGAAGTAAAGAATTCTCTGCGCCGTCAGATCCGGCATTTATCAAAATCCGCATAAAAAGAAGAAGACCCGCGCGGAGTCTTCTTCCTTATCATATGATCATTATATTCAGTCGCTGAGTGACTGTGTAACGGGAACTTCGTTCTTCTTGTCGTAGCAGGAGAATATCTTGTCGATCTCTTCCTTGCCGGGCTTCTTGGTGATCAGGGATACAACAGGCACAATGATAAGTCCCGCAAGCATTACGAATGCACCTGCATTGATGGGGGACTGAAGGAACTTCGGAAGAGTGCTCCTGAAGAGCATATTGTATGTCATGAATCCTGCACCGAAGATAAAGCTTACGGCACAGCCTGCCTTGGTTGTTCCCTTCCAGTAGAGACCATAGAGGAAAGGTGCAAGGAATGCGCCTGCCATTGCTCCCCACGAAACACCCATGAGCTGTGCAATGAAGGTTACGTTTGAACGATACTGTACGATCGCAAGTACAACCGAGATTGCAATGAAGACAACGATCAGTGCCCTTATCCAGAGAACCTGCTTCTTCTGGCTCATATCCTTGATGACGGTTCCCTTGATAAAGTCAATGGTCAGGGTTGAACTGGAGGTCATAACAAGTGACGAAAGAGTGGACATTGAAGCCGAAAGAACAAGGATGACAACAAGTCCGATAAGTGCCGGGCTCAAGTTGGAAAGCATTGCGGGGATGATCGCATCGAAGCCCTGTGACGAAACATCGACCATATCTCCGAAGAGTCTTCCGAATCCGCCGAGGAAATAGCATCCGCCGGCAACCACACCTGCAAAGAGAGTTGAAATGATGGTTCCTTTGGTGATGGATTTCTCAGACTTGATCGCATAGAACTTCTGGACCATCTGGGGAAGTCCCCATGTTCCGAGCGAGGTGAGGATAACAACTCCGATAAGATTAATGGGATCGGGACCGAAGAAGGAGTTGAATACACCGGGTGTGGTGCTTACAGTCTCATCTGTAACTGCAGCAAGAGAATCAAGAGCCGCAAGGAAGCCTCCCTTGGTGTTGAGAACCGCAAGGATAACGGCAACGATTCCGAATAGCATGATGATTCCCTGGATGAAATCGTTGATGGCGGTCGCCATATATCCGCCGGCAATTACATAAACTCCGGTAAGTATCGCCATTACTATGATACATACGGTGTAATCAATGTTAAATGCCATTCCGAAAAGTCTGGATAATCCATTATACAGTGATGCGGTATAAGGGATCATGAAGACAAATACGATAAGGGAAGCGAAGAGCTTAAGTCCCTTGGAATCGAATCTCTGTCCGAAGAACTCGGGCATTGTCGCGGAATTAAGATGCTGTGACATGATCCTGGTACGTCTTCCGAGCACTCTCCAGGCAAGCATGGATCCGAGAAGTGCATTTCCTATACCGATCCAGGTTGAAGCAATTCCGTACTTCCATCCGAACTGTCCCGCATATCCTACGAATATAACTGCGGAAAAATAGCTTGTTCCGTATGCAAATGCGGTAAGCCAGGGGCCGACGCTTCTGCCTCCGAGCACGAATCCGTTAACATCGGTAGCGTTTTTACGGCAGTAAAATCCGACTCCGATCATTACGGAAAAGAAGATCACGAGCATTAATATTTTGATAATCATGGAATACCTCCGGGATAAACTTACGCCCCTCTTTAAGTGGCTACGGGATTCATTTTAGCACTTTAAAGCGTTAGTGTAAATAAGTAAAAAAAATTTCGGGGCGGAAAATTCCGCCCCGAACCGTTTACAAAAAGCGTCAATCCTTAAGATCGTATTCAAATCCGTTCAGTACAACCCTTGCTCTTCCGTACTGTATCTCTATTCTCTCGGGAGGCAGATACTCCCTGAGCTTTATGGCGGTATTGATCTTGACCGTGGTATCCGAATTAATGAGTGTCAGATCGGTATCTCCGGTAAATCCGCCGAAAGGAAGAACTTTGTCACCCTTCGCATAAACCCTGAGCGAAGCTCTTTCGAGCTTGAATAGAGTCGATCCGTCGAGTGCAGCGACTCCCGAACATCTGTCATCGTGGGTCTTGAGAACAAGGCTTGCGTCATGGACATATACTTCCGTCTTTTCACCGGTAATGCTTCCGATACCGACTGCCTCGTTACCGCTCATGAAGATCTTGACGGAAGAATTCGACAGTGTAACTTTGCTGTTTGCACTGTCACATCCGATCGCGGTTCCTTTTATGGTATTGAGCTCTATATTGATATCACAGCTGTCAACATCAATGCTGACATCATTATAAAGAGTTCCTATTCCGAGAGCCCTGTCACCGTTCATCTCAAGAACATACTGTCCTCTCCTGAGAGCGATCTCTCCGCCGTAACCGGATCCGATGCATACACCCATATTTCCGTTGGCGTCGATCCTGAGAGCTCCTCCGTGATCGAATATAAGGCTTCCGGAGAATTCGTTGATGCTGCCTCCGATGCCGAAGTATTCGTCATCATCAAGCTCTATGTTCAGATTGCCTTCTCCCTTAAGGGTAAAGGTGGATGACTTGGGAACACGTATGCCTCCCATGGAGAGATTATTCTCTCCGACAAGCTCCAGATCTACCTCACAGTCATTTCCGAGCACTATGCACGGAATCTTGTTCTTGCTTTCAAGCTTGATATTCTCAACGGTGAGCTCACATTTGACTCCGTCTGCTATTTCGATTCCTATGGCAGCCTGTCTTCTGGAATCACCGGTGATGGAGAACTGTCCGTCATGAGCTATGAGTATGGTCGAGATACCGTTCTTGACAAGCCGTCCGGTTTCAACATGCTCACCGATATCGAGATCGTATACCTGGGATGCGACTCCCGCCTGACGTTCATGCAGGTAATTCTTTATTTCTTCCCTTATATCAAAAGGGATCGTTTCAACAGGTTCGGCAGCGGGCTTTGCGGTATGGAATCCCTGTATCAGGTCGGCGCCCAGAAGTATTACCGCCCTGAGTTCTTCGCTTGTCTCAACGCCTTCCGCAAGCGCGAGGATCTTATTGCTGTGACAGAAATCTATGATCTCACGTACGAAATGCTTTTTCTTGGAATCGTTCTGCATGTCGCTGAGAAGAGATCTGTCGATCTTGACGTAATCGGGCATATAACGGAGGAGATTCTGAACATTCGAATATCCGGTTCCGTAATCATCGATTGCGGTCTGGACTCCTATCTTCTCAAGTCTCTTTTTAAACTCGCGGTAGTCATCCTCGTCAAGTTCGGATTTCTCGGTGATCTCTATTACGGCCACTTCATTATGTCTTGTAAGAAGTTCATCAACCTTACTTCTATCGGGCTCCGGAAGAACGGTTCCGGGAATGCTGTTGATGAATACTTTCTTTCCGTGAAGAATACCCGGATCCTTTTCGAGGATTCCGAGAATATTAAACAGAGTGGCTCTCTCGATATCATTGAGCCTGTTTCTCATATCCGCGTATTCGATCACCTGAGTGGGGCTCTTAAGCAGATCGCTCCTGGGACGCATAAGTGCTTCGTATGAAAAAACTTCACCGGTCGCAACACTTACGATGGGCTGGAAATGATAATCGAAAAGATTATTGTCGATGATGCGGTCGGCTTCCTTGAGCTCAGTGATCTCCTGCTCGGAAAGCGTTGCCATGAGGCCTCTTCCGGCTTCGTCATCGCTTCCCGTCTTAAGATAGATCAGTTCCTTGCCGAGAGTGACGATATCATCCCACAAAAGCCCGGCAGCGTCCTTGGCATCGCCGAGCTGTTTTTCGTAACGCGAAGCGATCTCATCCAATTCCACATTGGATGTGACGCTCATTATTTCATTAAGAAAACTGTGAACAGTCGAATGAATATCTGACATCTTAGCCTTCTTTGAACAGTTACTTTTACTCCTGTATTATATCATTAAAAATTTATTAATTGAATCCAAATTTTTATTAAACTGCATGGTTTTTAGGCTTTTTACTAAACGAAAAAAGCGGCCGCACGAAGCGACCGCTTTCTCTTTATAGAAAAGTTTTTGAACCGTATGGATTATTTCTTCCACTCGTCATACTGGCGCTGGAACTCAGCAAGGACATCCTGATATCCTGCTTCGTCAAGAGCTGCCTGATACTCAGCGAGCTTAGCATCAACATCAGCTGAAGCGAATCCGCCGTTCTCAAGAATGAATCCGTACTCTTCGAATACGAGCTGGCAAGCGCCATACTGGCTCTCTACGGGAGTCTTGTCGAACTGGAATCCGTTTGCGCAGGAGATGAGTGCTGAAGAGTTGAAGTCAACATACATCTGAGCGGTGTAAGGGTTCTCAGCTTCGCAGGTAACTACGGTTGCGGAAGCTGACTCCCACATTGAATGGTTGTACTTAGCGTCAGCAACCTTCTCAACATATCCGTCAGCATTGTAGTTGAAATCTTCGCCTTCGATTCCGAATGCATACATATCAGCAAGCTTGGAATCGGTGTAAAGAAGCTCTACGAAATCGATGCAAGCCTGAGCCTCTTCGGGAGTGCAGGAAGCAGCGATTGCGAAGCATGATCCGAGCATGGAGTCGGTGTGCATGTATCTCTGGGAAGCGGGCTGCATAACAACAGTCTGTCCGTATCTTCCGTTAGCCTCACCGTTGTTGGGGATGTCGGTCCACCATGAGATAGCCCAATCCTGAGTCTGAGTGGTGGTCTCCTCGGTAGCCTTGGTAGCTTCGTTCTCGGAGATGTATCCTTCTTCAGCCCACTTGCACATAAGAGTTACGAACTCTTTGTACTCGGGAGTCTGAATGGTGTTTACTACTTCGTTGGTGTCTCTGTCAACAGCAACCCAGTCAGAGGTGTTGTCGCCGGTGAAGAAATCGAACTCATCGATGTACCATCTGTAGAACATAGCGGTCTTCTGAGTAAGGAAGGGATACTTGATTCCTGCTTCCTTAGCATCAGCAAGCATGGGCTCGAGATCAGCAAGCTTCTTAACGCTTGCAGTGTCCCATCCGAACTCGTCAACAAGAGCACCGCGGAACATGAAGTCATATCCCTCTACGTTGTCCTTGTAAACGGGGATGTAGTAGTTTCTTCCGCCGTACTGAGAAGCCTTCCAGGTGTTCTCATCCATTGAAGAATAAAGTGCGGTTCCGGGAAGAAGATCGGTGATGTCGTATACAGCGTTTGCTGCATAGAGATCCTTGGTTCCTACGGTTCCCATCCAGGCAGCGGTCCAGAGAAGGTCTACTTCCTTGTTGTTGATGGCAAGGTTAGCCTTGTCGGGATAGTCAGCATTGGGGATGTCGTGAAGAACGATCTGAACGTTGATCTTATCAGCGATGTAAGCGTTGATAGCATCCTCTACCTTCTTAACCTGAGCATCATCTACAGCTGCAAGGTTGAAGCAGTCTCTGTAGACATCGATCACAACTGCTCCGCTCTCGGATACGGTTGTGGTGCCGGTGCTTCCGCCATTTCCGCCATTGCCTGATCCGGTGTTGCCACCGCATGCGCAAAGGGAAACGGTCATAAGGCCGGCAAGAATTGCAGAAGCAACTCTGTTGAGCTTTTTCATAACAAAAACCTCCCTAAAAAATTGGTGTTATATATTCGAAGGATACGGACGCTGTGTCTCGCTCCCGAATACCGTGTTAAGCAATCAGCCCTTTACGGAACCGACCGTAAGTCCCTTGATGAAGTACTTCTGGAAGAAGGGATATGCGATCATGATAGGTCCGATGACTACGATAACTGTTGCCATGGTCGCTGAGTTCTGAGGGATCGTTCCGCCCATTGCCGCTCTTGCGGATGCGGGAACATTCGTATTGTTGAGAAGGAACTGTATGCTCTTCTGAATATTGATGAGAAGGAGCTGCAGAGGCTTCTTGCTGTTGGTGTCGATATAGAGCATCGCATTCTGCCAATCATTCCAGTACGCCGTAGCCATCATGAAACCCACGGCAGCAAGTGAAGGCTTCAGAAGAGGAAGTGTGATCTGGAAGAAGGTCCTGTACTCTCCCGCTCCGTCGATCTTCGCCGCTTCCATAAGTTCTCCGGGAATGCTGTTTACGATATATGTTCTCAGGATGATGACATTCATCGTGGTAACGCACAGCGGAAGTATGAGTAGGAGCAGATTATCCTTGAGGTGATACACCGAAGTGAAGATGATGTATCCGGAAAGCTGTCCTCCGTTGAAGAGCATGGGGATCAGAAGAAAAATCGCAAGGAACTTGGAAAGTCTGAAATCCTTTCTGCTCATCGCATATGCATACATACTCATTATCAGGAGTCCGAGAAGGGTTCCCGTTACAGTGACAAAGATTGTAACCGCATAGGATGTAAACAGCTGCTTACCGTATTTGAGAACGGCATTCATTCCGGCCATTGACCATTTCTGGGGGAAGAATGAGAAGCCGTGCTGTACGATATACATTTCATCCGTGAATGCCGATACGAAAACCAGCACTACGGGAGCAAAACAGAATACGGTAAAAATGGCAAGGCAGATAAGGACAACGATCTGTCCGGGTCCCATTTTTTCTTTTTTCGAAGGTGCCAGATCAAGATTGGCTTCTTTTTTCTTGCGGGCCATTTCTCTTCCTCCTTAGAATAATGCGTTCTCAGGCTCGATCTTTTTGACCAGGGCGTTAGCGCCAAGCATGAGCAGAAGGCCCACAACCGACTGGAAGAAAGAGGTTGCCGCGGTGAATCCGAAATTGGAGTTCTTTAATATCGAATGCAGAACGAACGAATCGATAACCTGCGTAGTATCGTAAAGCACTCCGGTATCTCTGGTGACCTGATAGAAAAGTCCCGTATCGGACTTCATTATGCTTCCTACGGAAAGAAGGAGCATAACGGTGATCATGGGGATAAGACTGGGAAGCGTGATGTGCCAGATCTTCTTCCATCTGTTCGCACCGTCGATCTCAGCTGCCTCATAAAGCTCGGTATCGATTCCCGCAAGTACGGACATGTAAAGAACCGATCCGTATCCGGTATCCTTCCATATCTTGGTGATCGTAAGGATCACCGTCCAGTAACTCGCATTCATGTAAAAGCTGGTATTGGTGCCGAGCAGGTTGTTGATCATTCCGGTATCTTTGCTGATGAATGCATAAACGATGAACTGTACCGCTGCATAGGAAATGAAGACGGGAATGATCATAAGTGTCTGCATTACCTTGGTGGTCTTCTTGAAAATGCACTGATCGATGGCGATCGCAAGGGCAACATTGAGAAATGTGCCGATTACGGTGAAGATGACATAGTACAGTATTGTGTTGGATGTGAAATTGATGAACTGTGCTTTGGAAGCTATGAGGAACTTGAAGTTATCAAGTCCGCAGAAAGGGCTGCCATAGATTCCCAGTCTTGAGTCGAATCTCTTGAAAGCCAGAATAAGACCTGTCATGGGAACATACATGATAAAAAACAGCACCAGGAATGCAGGTAATGCAAGTACCACGTGTGCTCTGTGTTTCCATGTATTTCTAAGGAAATCCTTCATTGATGCGCCCTTCCTCTGTGTTCTGATAATGCTTGTATGTCAGGCAATAATTCCTTAATCGATATACTTAAACGTTATACTTAATCGATTTCGAGAAGAATGATAAAACATTTGCCTCGTCAATGCAACTATTTTTTGCTATTTTTTGTGCAAAAGTGAAGAATTGGTGAGATTTTGCCGATACAGCTTTATGATTTTTGTTGAATATTAATCCTTGTCATCCGCCCAGGAAAGTGCACACTTAACTGCCTTATGCCAGCCCTTCATGCACCCGGCTGCGTATTCCCTGTCATCACAAGGGTTAAACTCTCTTCCAAGTTCCCATTTAAAGCGGATCTCGTCCTTATCCTTGAAAAATCCGACGGCAAGACCGGCAAGAAAAGCCGCTCCCATCGCCGTGGTCTCTATGCACTTCGGCCTGTAGACCGCCAGTCCCATCATATCAGCCTGGAATTTCATGAGGAAATTATTAGCGGAAGCGCCTCCGTCAACCTTAAGTCCCTGTATGGGTTCACCGAGATCCTCTTCCATCGCTTTCATCACATCTACCGACTGATATGCGATGGATTCAAGTGTGGCACGGATAAAGTGTTCCTTGGTCGTACCTCTTGTTATGCCTACAATGGTGCCCCTTGCATACTGATCCCAGTAAGGTGCTCCCATTCCCGTAAACGAGGGCACTACATACACACCGCCGCTGTCAGCTACGCGGTCCGCGTATTCCTCGGTCTGTGCGGCGCTCTTGACCATACGCATGCTGTCACGCAGCCACTGTACCGCGGCACCTGCGACAAAGACGGATCCTTCAAGGGCATACTCGGGCTTTTCCGATGTGCTTGCAGCTATTGTCGTAAGAAGTCCGTGCGTGGATTCGACGGGTGTATCACCGGTGTTCATAAGAATGAAAGCTCCGGTCCCGTAAGTATTCTTTACATCGCCCTTATCAAAACAGCACTGTCCGAAAAGTGCAGCCTGCTGGTCGCCTGCGGCTCCCGCTATGGGGATCCATCCGCCCATTACCTTCTCACTTGAATATCCGTACTGAGCACTGCTGGGCTTTACTTCGGGAAGCATGCACTCGGGAATATCGAAGAGCTTGAGAAGATCCTTGTCCCATTCGAGGGTATGGATATTGAAGAGCATGGTCCTTGCGGCATTCGTGTAATCCGTGACATGCACGAGTCCGCCGGTAAGATTCCAGATGAGCCAGGTATCGACCGTTCCGAAGATGATCTTTCCTTTTTCCGCTCTCTCCCTTGCGCCGTCAACATTGTCGAGGATCCATGCGATCTTGCTCGCACTGAAATATGCATCGGGAACAAGGCCGGTCTTTTCGCGGATCATATCCGTGCGGCCCGCGGCAACGATGCGGTCTATGGTGGACGCGGTTCTTCTGCACTGCCATACGATCGCATTGTAAACAGGCTCTCCCGTTTCCTTATCCCATACTATGGTTGTCTCTCTCTGGTTTGTGATGCCGATCGCGGCTATATCGGAAGCCCCGATGCCGAGATTGGCCATTGCTTCCCTTGCGACGGAAAGCTGTGATGACCAGATCTCCCTGGGATTATGCTCAACCCAACCGGGCTGGGGATAGTACTGTTCAAATTCTTTCTGTGCGATCGCTTTTATCTTCGCATCCCTGTCGAAGATTATCGCTCTTGAACTTGTTGTTCCCTGATCGAGTGCAAGGATAAATTTTTCCATATCCGTCCTCCCGGTAAAAGAGTGATCCTGCTGCGGATCACATAAACGCATTATTTCTTCGCTACATTCGATGTGGCAACGACATCCGCACCTGTGCCCGCTATATCCTTTGCGATGATATCCCCGATGGAGACGGGTGCATCGACGGTTACGCTCTTAAGCGCACCGACTGCATCCATCATTTTTTCCTTGGGCACGTCTCCCGCAGTCTTGACAGAAACGACGGGTCTAACACCACCGTTTACGCGGACGAGACTGGTGACCGTACGCACAGGATGAGTGACTTCACTTGCGGCATATTCCTCTCCCCTCGGACAGGAATTGCCGGTGATGCTCTTTACTTCACCGTTTTCCAACTCCACCGTAATGTGGCATCCTATCGGACATCTTATGCAGGTAAGTTCACGTGTTTCCATATTGTTATTCCTTATCCTCAACGCGGATGATGAGTTCGTGTTCTTTTCCTTCGCTTCCGGAAATGATCTCACCGACCTTGCTCTTGACAAGTATGATCTGCTCCATCTCTCCGGGTGCCATGATACGCTTGGGAAGCTTCATCAGCTGCTTTCCGTCCAGGTATACCGAAAGGTTCTTGTCACGGTATTCGTTTCCGACACGGAATCTTATCGTAAGCGTATCGGGCATCTGTGCGGGTCTTACTACCGAAGGCACCGAATACCTTACTCCGTTTTCGGTCTTTATATTTATGACACTTCCGTCATTTTCCTGCACGTTCCTGCCGAGTAAAAAGTCCGCCGCGTTCTTGCCGGCCGCTGCAGCCTCTCCCGATACGTAATCGACGAGGTCGTGTACGTGGAGAACATTTCCGCAGGCATACACGCCGGGAATATCGGTCTCCAGGCTATCATTTACGAATGCACCTCCCGTTACGGGATTCATCTTCGCACCCAGCTTATCCGTAAGTTCGTTCTCGGGAATAAGTCCGCAGGAAAGAAGAAGCGTATCGCATTCATAGAATACTTCGGTTCCCGGGATCGGCTTTTTGTTTTCATCGACCTCAGCTATCGTAACGCCCTCTACTCTTCTCTTTCCCTTGATATCTACAACAGTGTGGCTGAGGAGAAGAGGGATGCCGAAATCATCCAGACATTGCACGATATTTCTCTTAAGACCTCCCGAATAAGGCTGAAGCTCGGCAACGCAGAGTACCTTTGCTCCTTCGTAGGTCATACGCCTTGCCATGATAAGTCCTATATCTCCGGATCCCAATATGACTACTTTTTTACCCGGAAGCTTTCCTTCCATATTGGTGTAATACTGTGCCGTTCCCGCGGAATAGATACCGCTCGGTCTGAAACCGGGAATGTTAAGCGCACCCCTGGGTCTTTCACGGCAGCCCATGGCAAGTATCACGGCACGGGCTCTTACATAGAAAAGCCCTTCCGTTTTATTCATCGCGGTGACTGTCTTCTCTCCCGTTTTTTCATCAAAGGAAAGATCGATGACCATCGTATCGAGCATATAAGGGATCTGCTCTTTACGGACCATGTCGATATATCTGTCCGCATATTCCGGACCCGTCAGCTCCTCTTTGAATGTATGGAGTCCGAAGCCGTTATGTATGCACTGATTAAGGATACCTCCGAGACGGATATCCCTTTCGATGATCAGTATGTCCTTAACGCCCTCGCCCGCTGCGCTTACAGCCGCTGCAAGGCCCGCAGGACCGCCGCCGATTATAACGAGATCTTTTTTTATCTCTGACATATCCGCTCCTTACAGTGTATCCTTGATCTCACCGTCTATGTAGTACGAACCGTGACCGCTCTTTTCAATCTCGCCTGTGCTCTTTCCGAGAAGCTCCGCGAGTATCGGGATGGTCCTCGCAAGACAGAATCCCGTCTGACATCTTCCCATTCCGGCCCTTGTCCTTCTTTTTACTCCGTCAACCGTCGTTGCACCGAGTGTTCTTTGTATCGCATCCCTTATCTCGCCTTCGGTGACAAGTTCGCATCTGCATACCACCTTCGCATACAGGGGATCCTTCTTTATAAGCTCCGCTCTTTCCTCGTCGCTTGCAAGCGCGATACTCGGTATGCCTTTTCTCACAGGATTGAAATCCTTCTTTTCCGACGCGTTAAGCTTTTCGGCAATGAGCCCCGCAAGATATGTGCCTATCGCAGGTGCTGCCGTAAGTCCCGGTGATTCTATTCCGGCCGCATCGAAAAATCCGGGTGCATCCTGAGCTTCACCCACTATAAAATCCCTGCCGTCCTCACGCGCCCTGAGTCCCGCGAAAGAAGTAATGGTCTTTCTCGGAAGATTCTCTACGGAAAGAGAAGCCTTTGACAGAACCGTATCAAGCCCCTCCGCAGTCGTGGAGGTATCCTCGGGATCTTCCGCTTCATCGGCGGTAGGGCCGTACATGAGATTGCCGTGGACTGTGGGAGTTACCAGTATGCCCTTTCCGGATTTCGTAGGCAGCTGAAAGAGAGTGTGCTTTACATAGCTGCCCGCTGTCTTGTCCATCAGGCAGTACTGACCCTTTACGGGCGTGATGTGTATCTTCTTTTCGCAGACCATATTGTGAAAAACGTCCGCATATACACCCGCGGCATTAACCACGGTTCTGGTGTCGACGGATCCGTTTTCCGAAGCAACTCTGTAGAAGGTCTCTCCTTTTTCATCCTCAAGCTTTTCGATTCCCGTCACGGCATCGAAGATAAATGAAACACCGTTGTCCGCGGCGTTTTCCGCAAAGGCGATCGTCATGTTGAAAGGACATACAATGCCTCCCGTGGGAGCAAAGAGAGCGCACACCGCATTCTTCGAAACATTCGGCTCCATCCGTTTTAATTCTTCTTTTTCTACAATGCGAAGACCCGGAACGCCGTTTTTGATACCGCGTTCCAACAGCTCCTCAATGCCCTTTCTTCCTTCCTCTTCAAGAGCAAGGATGAGAGAGCCGTTTTCTTTGAACGGAAAATCAAGTTCTTTGGAAAGGTCGTGAATAAGGCGATTGCCTTCTACGTTGAAGCGTGCTTTAAGAGTGCCGGGCTTTGCATCATATCCCGAATGAACTATTCCGCTGTTAGCTTTTGATGTGCCCTCGCATACGTCGGCTTCTTTTTCGAAGACGGCCACATCGAGATCGTATCTTGAAAGCTCCCTGGCTATCGCACATCCGACGACACCTGCTCCTATTATCGTGACATCCTTCATATGATCCCTCCGTAATGTCAAAACAGATATCGGAAACTACTTTTAATTATACAGTTTCCACATTTTTTTGCAAGGTTTTTGCTTTTTTCACGCGTACCGTGCGCAATGCTTTCAGCACATCCTTCATTGCAAGGCATGTTTCCCTGTATTCCGAATCGGATATGTTATCCGCCGAAAAGGCGGCTCTTCTTACGGTATGCCCGACATATCCCGCTTTGGAGCTTATATCGTCGAGGTGTTCGCTCAGGTCATCGTATCCGCCGCTTTCCGTCAGGGTCTTCAGGGCATCCGTCAGCTTCTGTGCAAGGCAGGTGCTGTCGACATTCGCAGAGCCGATCAGTTTACTTCCGGAAAGCTTCTTAACATAGGATCTGTATCTTACAAGAAGCGCATCGCTGTAATTGCCGTTCTTTTTCATACGGGAAATCTTAAGAAGCATGACCGCATTTTTGATAAACGGTATCAGCAGAAGCAGCAGTATTACCGCGACAACGGTAAATCCGAGAGGCTTTATCAGGAATTCAATGCTGTCAAATACTTTCCTGAACGTACTTGCTCCCGCTTCGACGCCCTCCGCAAGATCGCTGTCCGCACCGGCTTCGTCCCTTGTTGCGGCATTGAAGAGTCCGGAAAGAATTCCCATGATTCCGTTCATCGGAATCTCGTCATCATCTCCGAATGACGGTGGTGTCATTTCGTAAGGGATCCATCCGTAGCCCGGAATATAAACCTCCACCCACGCATGGGCCATCGCATCGGACAGCTCCACCCTTACCTTTCTTTCACCGTTCTCATCCTCGATGAGTTCACCGCCGGCCAGCTGGTTTGCGGTAAGGGCATAGCCTTCGCAGTATCTTGCAGGAATGCCGATGTATCTGAGAAGAAGGGTTGATGCGGATGCATAATGCATGCAGTAGCCCCTGTCCTGTGATGAAAGGAAATATTCAACAACGTCCCTTCCGTACGGTGTCCTGCCGGGCTGAAGGGAATATCTGTAATTCTCGGCAAAGTACTGCTCGAGACGCGAGCAGCTGTAGAGTATGCCATGATATGTCCTGTCGTCATTGACCATTCCGGCTTTGTCGACGGTCTCGTCCAGAATTGGGATAAGGCTTTCGGGAATATACGTATAGTTGTCGAAAACAAATTCGGAATATTTGAGCATTCCCACATCATCTGTCTCATAGAATACATCTTGATGTGAGGGCACATATGTTATGTACGAAGTACCGTCCTTATCACCCACTGCGTTTATCGAATGATAAGGAAGATAATAATATCCCGGATCGGCTCCGACATTTTCAATCTCCATTTCTACCGGTTCACCCGTCATATGGAAAGGCTCGTATCCGCCTTCGCCGAACACATTTGTATCTTCGGTAAACCTGTCAACGTAATATTTGTCTCCGACAAACGCGCGCAGGTATACGGTTTCTGAAGTTTCGGGTGCATAGGTTACGATCAGATCGGTCTCGTAATCGGGTGTGACCGAACCGATGCCTCCGAGTCTTCCGTGTGCAAGACCGCCCGTTGCGTCGTAGCGGTTGAACATTGATGTAAGTCCGTTCATTACAAGCACTTCGACATATTCGTCCGTCTTGTTCTTCAGCCTGTTCGATATGTACTTGGTAGAATAGCTGTCTCCGAATACGGCACCCGATACGACGAAGAAAACAAGCGAGAGTATAACGGAGATTCCGAATACGGAAAGCATTCCCCTTGCGGAAAGAATATATGAATCATCCGCCCCTTTCCGTCTTCGCCGTCTGGAATAAATCTCGTATTTTTTGTACCTGTACGGCAGCGCATAATAACCCGCCCTGGAAAGGACAAGTACCGAAGCGTAGCACATTATAAGCATCGTCATGCACAGATACGAAGGAGTGATGTCGATGTAGAATGCGGCCTGAAGCGGAATGAACGTGACCAGGAATGTGAGTGCGGGATTCATGTAACTTGAAATGGTCACATTGAGCATGATGCAATAGACCCAGCCCATGAATATACATGCAATGGGAACGGAAAGACTCCTGTCGGCAATGACCTCTTCGGAGACCCTGGCCGCGGGAAGCGAAAAATAATCGACATAGTGCTGGTTCATTTCGTTCAGGAAAGCCTGAAAGCCCGAGTTGATGTATGAATACATCAGCACAGAGAAAACAAAGAAAGATATGAACATCGTGATGTAACCGATGTAGAATGTTGCGCGGTTATAGTAGACCGATGCGGAGATGATGGCCATGACAAGGATCCATACGAAAACCTTGACGGGGTCATACGCAAGACCGAAGGATCCCGCAAGCCCCCACACGGTTCCGTATGCACCAAAAAAGATCAGGATACCCCTGAGAAGAACCGCAATGTATTTATGCGGAGGCTTATCTGCAATGATATCACCTTCGCACACTCCTCTTGCGGACAACTCCTTATTCCTGTCCCTGAGTTCTTTCCTTCCCCTGAATCCCGGATGGGGATCGGTCTGCAAAGAAAGCATCTTTTCTTTTTTCAGGTATTTAGTATTCCTTCCGGACATATTCTTATGATCCCGTAGCTGCCGGGGTTCTGTGCCATGAACATCGGATACACCTCGGTTTCCGATGCACTCTCCCTCATTATCTCATATATGCTCTCGTCAAGATCCGAGGCACTGCTCACATTGCAGTAAAAGAATGTTTTCTCACCCGGATGATAGATCGCCGTCCTGAATCCCATATTCTGCGCGAGCATTTTTTTTCCGAGCGAATAGTAGAGCCTGAGAGAACGTTCTTCTTTTCCCTTTATTATCTCCGGCAAAAGCATGTACATCAGGTCCACGCTTCTTTCATATTCCTTGACCATCAGCTCCTGTGCGGCTGCCGATGCTTTCCAGTGGATATCCTTGAGCCTGTCACCCGCCCTGTATTCCCTGAGCTGTCTGATATCCCTGGTGAGTTCACCCGTCTCGGACAAAATGTCATCGGCCGGTTCTCCTTCATACTGCGTAAGCACGATATCCGGAACCGGAACGACCGACGGCATTACAGGTATCATGACATGGATCTCGTTCTTTACCTTGAAAGTCCTGAAATGCAACGGATCGCTCACAAGTATATCCGAAGCATCGAGATTGAACATTCCGGGCATGGAGGTTTTAAAGGAAAGATTGATGTGATCCGAAACGAAGCTTTCTCCCGCAACCGTGATGGTAAACGTGCGGTCGTCTTTTCTGTATGAATTGCTGTATGTATAGCGTATGATGCACCTGAGAAGAGGAACGAACGAAGTGTTTCTGATGTGCAGTCTTATCCTGAATTCATCTCCCTCCGTTATCTGCTCGGGAGGAGCGGATGCGGTAACGGAAAAACGCTTCGAGCCGTAAGAACCTGCGGCGATCGAAAATAAAGGAAGCACTATAAGAAAAACAAGAAGAATCGAGGCAAGGGGCTGTCTGTAGAAAACCGCTACAAGGAGCACCACTGCCGTCATCAGTACATATGAAATAATGTACAGAACGTTTTTGAAATGTTCCATCTTAACTGATCTTTGGGATGGGAACGCTCTTGATGATCTCCGAAAGGATCTCACCGATCGAAAGACCGGACGCTCTTCCCCTGGGTGAAAGCTTTACTCTGTGTGCTGCAGTGTATATCCATGCCCTGTGTATATCTGCCGGAGTCAGATAATTTCTCTCCGACATATACGCAAGCGCCCTGGAGACCTTATACAGCGCAATGCTTCCTCTGGGCGAAAGTCCGAGTGAAAATCTCTCATCGTTTCTGGTCGCTTCCGAAAGTGCGACAACATAATCGTAAAGTGCGGGATCCGTATAGACCTCGGAAGCCGCTTTCTGAATATCAAGTATCTCACCTGCGCTAAAGACCGCATTCACGGTATCCATCTTTGAACGGGCATCACCCGCAAGGACTTCCACCTCGCTCCCGTGATCGGGATATCCCATTGACAGACATGTCATAAATCGGTCGAGCTGGGATTCTGGAAGCTTCTGCGTTCCGCTCGAACCGTAAGGATTCTCTGTTGCGATAACAAAGAAAGGATCGGGAAGCGTTCTGGTGTTGCCCTCGACAGTAGCACGTCTTTCCTCCATTACCTCAAGAAGAGCGGACTGTGTCTTGGGCGAGGTTCTGTTGATCTCATCCGCAAGAAACAGGTTGGTATAAATGCTCCCCTCGCGGAAAATGAATTCACCCGTCTTCTGATCGTAGTATGTAAAGCCGAGCAGGTCTCCGGGAACTACGTCGGGCGTAAACTGTACTCTGGAATAATCAAGTCCGAGTGCTCTTGACAGCGCAACCGCCAGGGTGGTCTTACCCACGCCGGGAATATCCTCGAGAAGAACATGTCCACCGGCGATGAGTGTTGCGAGCACAATGGTCACAACCTCTCTTTTTCCCCTGACTACTTTTTCTATTTCGTTGATTACATCATCGGTTCTCATTTTTCAGTTTCCCGTCTGTGAATTTTTAAAGAGATTGAAGGTTTCTATATCATCAGCTGTAAGTTTTATGTTGGATACCGATTCTTTTCCCTCGGGGGTGGTGACTTTGATCTCTATGACCGAACCTTCGCGGAGATCTCCGTTTGATATCGACTGTATGAATGCGATTGCCTTCGGGTGCTGCTCCTGGAAAATCTTCATGCGTCCGGCAGCCTGCATCATTGCAATAGGGTTCATTCCCATATGGGCGTCCTCTTTTCGTTAAACATTTCCTGATATGAATGCGATCTCGTCCCTGAGAGTATCGGGAACGCTCTGTCCCGAATTTACAAGCTTCTTTTCAAGTCCCTCAAGTCTGTGAAGCTTCTGCCCCTTCTTGAGCTCGCTTCTGTCTATCAGCTCCGTATAGATGGGATTGGTGCGCAGTTTGGTATTCTGCCTGTCGCTGAAAGGACAGTAGGTATGGATTATCTGCCTTGCAACCTTATTGAGCCTGGGAGATCCGTTTCCTTCATACATGACCCAGAGAATGTAATCGCGGATGAACATTTCCTTGAAGCTGTTCTTGGCTCTCTGCAGCGAAGTCCTGATCTTCTCCTTGATCTCAGGGCTCAGATCCCTGTTCTTTCTGTAGAACTGTACATAGTCAAAATACTCACTGGTGAGCGAATGCTCGGTGACATCGTTCCACCTTGCACCCTGAATGCGCTTGCACATCTCCCACCTGAAATCACCTGTAAGCCTGATAAGAGTAGCGAAGATATCCTCCGAATGGAATATGCTTATCGCCATTCTTGACGGTGAATTGCGGAGCTTTCCTTCTATCTCCTGCCACATTACCGCCCTGGTTCCCATATTGGGCATCAGTATGAAATCGGGCAGAAATTCCAGATGGATCGTTTCCTTTCCCATTACATCGATGTTCTTCTGGTCAAGGGTCTCACGGTAATATGCTGAATAATCTATCTCCCTGATCCTGTCAAGAGCTCCGGATATGGCCTCGAGAGTAACAAGTGTTGATGTGGGATCCTTGATACAGGTCTTTTCCAGGAATATGGGACAGAAGGTTGTGATCCTTCCGTAGGTAACCTTATCGGCCGAACGGAAGAAATTATCTAGTTCGAAATTCACCCTGGCCCTGCCGTCCATGAGTCTCTTCTTTTCCTCGGCTGCATCGATCTTGTTCTGTATCTTCAGCTTATGGATCGTATCGGTATAGTCGGTGTCGAATTCATCGCGGCTCGGATCCTTCCTGCCGTTATAGATATTCTTAAGCCAGTCATAGAAAGTATAGATGCCGGCACCCGAATGGTCCTTCAGTGATGAAGCGATGTTTGCAAGATATGAGGAATACCTTCTTCCGGCAAGCTGTTCATCGACATAACCGAAATAAAGGAACATTAGCACGGGAAGAGTGGGTGTCTTTTCCAGGGTCCTGAAAAATACAAGCTTATAGATGTCGTAGAATTCGGTTGCGATCCTTTTTCTCAGGGTTGCAACATCATCATCGACGGATTCGGGATCGTCCACATTCTTAAGATCGATCACATGGGTCTTGAAATTGATGACAGTCTCGGATTCTTCCCCGATAAAGTCGATGATCTTATCGAGTGAGCCGCTTAGTTCCTCGGTAAATCCTGCCTCATCGGTTCCTTCGTTATCTTCCTCTTCCTCGACAGCATCGGGAATGTTGTCCGCCTTGTCCGCGAAAGCATCCATTCTGCTCCTGTAGACACCGTCATCGAGTCCCACCTCATCATAGAAGGATTCCTCTATGCGGGTGATGGTCTTTCTGAGTTCGAACATATCGTCACTGCCCGCACTGAGTCTGAAGAACAGTTCGGTCAGATGATCGTACAGATCGTTTCCTTCGGGCTTGAAATAGATATTTCCGAGTTCCTGCCTGAAGGTGTAATAATTGTCGAGAAGCTGGTATGCCTTCCTCGAGTCAAGGCTTCCCTTTCTTAGCATTCCCATGGTAACGGAAAGATCCGTCGCTACGGTCTTGCCCGTTTCGGACTGGTAGAGCCTGGCAAGTCCGGCATAATAATCTGCAAGCCAGGTATCCGAAGATTCCTCGATCAGATAGGTATCAAGTTCGGACAGCTCTCCGATATCCTCCGCCTTGACACGGAACTTTTTGCAGAGACTCCTGTAGAGGTCGACATCCCTGCCAAGCTTCTGGTACAGATCGCCGGAATGGATCTCGGAGATCTGGCACTGTCCGAGAAGACCGGTTATCTGTTTGAACAATGAACAAAGAGAAACCCTGGCGAAGTCGGAATGCTGCGACAGGAGTTTCTCCAATGTTTCAAGATTCGTATAAGGATACGGAATGACAACCGTGTCGGAAACAGCCTTATAACCGAGGAAGTGAACTTCGTTCACAACCTCGGTTATGCCCATGACATCCGCACGGTCGAGCATCATGGCACCGCCGGGATAAACCGCCGCCACGCGCCCCGATATGATCAGGCCGAGCGAAGATATCGCCGAACCCGCTTCGATTATCGTCTGTCCTCTTTTATATGTCCGGTTTTCAGCCATTTATTGTTCCATCAAGTTCCTGAGCTCTGGTTTCATTGAGTTTCTTACAAGCTTCAACGAATGCATCGACGGGAATATCATGAAGCTGTTCCTTCTGTCCTCTTACGGTGATGGAAAGAGTCCCTGACTCGACCTCCTTGTCACCGATAACGACAATATAAGGATCCTTCATTGTCTTGTAGAACTTGATCTTCTCATTCATATTCCTGTCAGCATAATCGGCTTCAACCCTGACGCCTGCTGCCTCAAGCTTGTCCTGAAGCTCCCTGGTGAAATCATTATGCTCGGGCTTGATCGGAACAAGGCCGACCTGATAGGGTGAGATCCAGAAGGGGAAAGCACCCTTAAAGTTTTCAATGATGATACCTATGAATCTTTCAAACGAACCGAAGATCGCTCTGTGGATAACGATGGGCTGGCTCATTGCGCCGTCCGCATCCTGATAGGTAAGTCCGAAGTTGTGGGGAAGCTGGAAATCGAGCTGAATGGTTCCGCACTGCCACTCTCTTCCGAGAGCATCCTTCATCTGAAGGTCGATCTTGGGACCGTAGAATGCTCCGTCGCCTTCATTGATCTCATATCCGCCCTCACCGTACTTCTTGTCAAGGATTTTCTTAAGTGCAGCCTCCGCTCTGTCCCAGGTCTCGATATCTCCCATGAAATCCTCGGGTCTGGTGGAGAGCTCTGCCCTGTAGGTTACTCCGAAGGTTGAATAGATCTGATCTGCGATCTCCATGATATCGGCGATCTCATCCTCGATCTGTGACTCCATTACGAATGTATGGTCGTCATCCTGACGGAATTCCTGTACGCGGAAAAGACCGTTCATCTGTCCGGACTTCTCCTTACGGTGTACAAGTCCCACCTCGTTGTAACGGATGGGAAGTTCCTTGTAAGAGTGAATGGTTCTCTTATAAGCGTTCATCGCATTGGGACAGCTCATGGGCTTTGCGGCCATGGTGTCATCATCCGTCTGGTCATATACGGGATCGAGAGTGACCTCGGAAACGGATCCGTCCTCCTGGGGGATCTTGGCGGTAGCTGCCACGTTGCCGAGAACACCGGGAACGATGAACATGTTATTTACATAGTGAGCCCAGTGACCGCTGATGAGCCAGAGCTTCTTGTTGTTGATGATGGGAGTCTTGATCTCCTGATATCCGTGTCTGTCATGGATGTCTCTCCAGAATTCCATAAGGGTTCTGTAGAGTCTCCATCCTCTGGGAAGCCAGTAAGGCATTCCGGGAGCGGATTCGCTGAACATGAACAGATCGAGCTTGGGTCCGAGCTTTTTGTGGTCTCTTTCCATAGCTTCCCTGATCATATTGAGGTGAGCCTTGAGTTCATCCTTGCTGGGAAATGCATAGACATAGATCCTCTGCATTACATCCCTCTTCTGGTCTCCTCTCCAATATGCCGCGGATGCACTTCTGACCTTGAATGCAACACCCATAAGATCTCTCGAATTCTCTACATGAGGGCCCCTGCAAAGATCGACATAGTCGTCGCCGGTGTAGTAGATCGTGAGCTTCTCATCTTCGGGAAGGTCACATATGATCTCAGTCTTGAACTTCTGATCCTTGAACATCTCAAGGGCATCTGCCTTTGAGATCTCTTCTCTTCTCCAGTCCTCTTTTCTCTTGATTATCTCGTTCATCTTGTTTTCGATGACCTGATAATCCTCTTCCGTGACCGCACGGGGGAGAACGAAATCATAATAGCATCCGTCGGATATCTGAGGTCCGATGGCGTACTGTACGTTTTCTTTTCCGTAGATTTCGATGACTGCTTTTGCCAGAACGTGGGCAATAGAATGACGATAGAGACTTAAAAACAATTCCTGATCCATAATACTTTTCTCCTTTCATGCGTCCTGCTACCGGCAGGAATTCGCTTAAAACAATGGGGCAAGCCTCAAAAGAAGGCTTACCCCATATTTTATAACTATTGTTAGTTAATCGCAACCTTTTATCCTTGATTTACGGCTTTTGCGGCTGTTTTCTCCATACCTTGCGGACCTGCCTGATGAAGATGATAAGGAAGACCAGAACCGTTACCGCAAGAACCGCGTAAAGAACCGACTTCATTGTTTCATCGGGAGTCTCCGTCACGGCATAGACTGCGGAAGCGGAGTCTGCTCTGATCTGGACATAGCTTCCCTCCGTGCTGCAGGGAATCTCGGTCCATATATCATTTACTCTTTTCCATACCCGGCATTCCTTAAACGGGGCATACAGTCTCAGATCGCAGCCGGTCCCGGAAGCCTCGCCGGAATCGTTTCCGGAAAAGCAGACCTCATAGATCAGCAGATCCGTATAAGCACTGTTGTCGGGAGCCTCGAATGTCATTTCGGGTGTGCGCACGGAAAGCTGATCCGAGGACCTGAACTCACCCTGGATAAGTGCCAGCGGCTTTCCGTCCGGATCCGTTTCCTCCGCCGATCTTATTACCGCAACATGGGATACATACCCGGCTTCGATAACAAGATTTCCCCTGACCGTCATTCCCGTAAGATCGGGCCAGACACCGTAGCTTCCTTCACGGTCACGTACCGCGGGAAGCGAAACCGAGTCAAGTGAGTCGCCGTAATTCATATGGCATACCTTAAGGATCGTTCCGTCCGATACAAAGGTAACCTTCAGGTCCGAGAATTCGGAAGGTATGTCCTCAAGCATCAGGACATCATCGTATCCGATCTCCTGTGCGATTCCGCTGTAGCTTATATCGTCGATGCCGTAAAAATCATCCGCAACAAAATAATTGGATGTGTAATCGGATCTGTCTATGCTCTCCGTGTCGGCGTCCCTGAGGATCTGTCCGGCCACTCCGCCGCAGACACCGCTGACATTTCCGAAGACGGGCATCGAGACACAGTTCTTTATTGCGGTGGCATAGCCTGCAACTCCGCCCACATACTGTCTTCCGGAAATAGTGCAGAGAACATATGATGAAACAATGCTTCCCTCTGACGAGCCTGCAATACCTCCGATATGGTCTCCCTCTTCGGATGTTACCGCTCCGTAACCCCTGCAGTTCCTGATGCATCCGTGCTCGGCCTCTCCGGTTATTCCTCCTCCGCATTCGGTACGTACAATGACGATTCCCGAGTTTTCACAATCGTATATGACACTGGAGATCGCATATCCCTCTCCGGTCTTAAGATCAAACTTTCTGAGAACATTGCTCTCGATGTTTTCCGTATCGACCGAAAGGCATCCCGCAACTCCGCCGGTATTCAGATCCCCGCTTACCGTTCCGAAATTTCTGCAGGAGATCGTTCTTCCGTATAAGTCATCCGGAAGATCCATTTCGGATATATCCGAGAACAGATAATCGACTCCCTCTTCCTCGACACCGGTTATAAGGTCATCAATAAGATCGTAGGTCGCATTTATCCGGTCATTGATCGCGGTAAGATCGGCGGTAAGCTTTGTCGAATACGCATTAGATACGGCAATAAGCGAATCCGCCGCTTTTCTTATCTCATTCAGGTCACCCGTTAAGAGCCCGGTATTGGCGCTCAATGTATCGATTCCGGAATTCCAGTCCGAAACCGCACCGTTTACGGTACCGTTCAGTTCTGCTGCGGCTTCGTTCTTTTCATTATCAAGCTGCTCCCTTGCATGTTCCGCGGCCTCATCCGTCCCGTCCTTACCGTCACCGGAAAGTCCGTCCTCGACATCGCTTATAAGGTCATCGATATCGTCTCCCGTATATGAATCGAGATCCCCGATATGTTCTTCATAAGTGTTCCTTACCGATTCGGCTGCGGCACGTCCCGCATTTTCGGCCTCGCGTTCGATCATTCCCGCCCAGTCTCTTTCCTCGATCCTGTACCTTGAATAATCCCCGGTCATTCCTTCGGCATCATCCATCGCCTTGCCGGAAACAGTCTGCAGATCGGAAAGTGCGGCCTGTATGTCCGGAGTCATTCCCGATGCATCCTGAGCGGTGCGGCGTGCCATGGCATTGATCTCCGCTATCGCATCCGAAACTGACTTGCTCCTGTCGATCTCTATATAAGGCTCCTGCTGCCCCGTGATACCGCCGATGTCCTTCTTTCCGTAGACCCTTCCGTAATTGGAACAGTCATATATCACGCCGGAATGTCTTCCGCAGATGCCTCCGACATTGTATCCGACACGCTCGTATCCGACGGTCGACTCATTTCTTGAACTTACGATCAGGCCGCGTGAGAAGCCCGCTATACCGCCGGTGTCCACACCCGACTGATATGAGATAAGGGATACGTCCCCGGTGATCTCGGATATGATGTCAACCTGTCTTTCATCATTTGCCGAAACCCACTCCGGTGTGGCATTTACCGTTCCGGCATTGACGCTTCTCTTTATAACGCCGTAGTTTCTTCCGGCAACTCCGCCCGTATAGTAAAATCCGCTGATGACGGCATTGTTCCTGCACCCGGTGATAAGTCCCGTATTTCCGTTTATTCCGGCTATTCCGCCGGTAGCTGTATTTCCGGACATCACTCCGGAAACACTGCAGTCGGTTATGCGACCTTCGTTGATGCCTGCAAGGAGACCGCTTACATAGCCTTCTTCCGCGCATGAGATATCGCCGGATATGTTCAGCCTGTCGATGGTCGCCGTGCTTCCGACGTATCTGAAAAATCCGCTGACATATCCCGTTCCGCCATAGGTATATCCGCTTATCGTAAATCCGTTTCCGTTAAAGTATCCGGAAAAGATAGGTATTGATGTAAACTCGCTTCCCGCCAGCGAAATGTTGTTTTTAAGCACAACATATTTGTCAGCGGACCACGCTTCGTCATGGCAGCTGCGCTCAAGCTCAAGCAGGTCGTCCGCTGTTCTTATCTCTATCGTGGTATAAGAATCGGTCCGGCCTTCCGCCGCATACACGAACTCACTTCCGGCAGGCACGAAGAATACGGCCTCCAAAGGTGACATTACCGTCATAAACACCGCGGTCATTACGGATAAGATTTTTACAGAGAGATGTTTTTTCATTTTCTCACCTCCCCGGAAAGCTCTTTTGCGTCCGGCGTATCTTCCGGAAGCTCCTTCATTCCGCCCATTGTGACAACAGCTGCGATGTCTCCTTTTACAAGTGCATGCATCTCGCCGACAACATATCCGTTTATCTGACCTCTCACAATACCGTCGACCCTTACGGTTCCGAAGCCGCGGTCAAGCTTGATGGGTACGGATACCTCGAATGACGTGTGCTCTATTATCTTCTCCCCTACCATCAGGATCTGGGGAAGCACAAACATTACGAGTGCGATGGAAATAAGGGTTCCGCGTCCGAGACACTGTCCTATTCCGCATATGGTCGCATCGGATGACAGATTGCCGATCGCAAATCCGGAAAGTACCATCATCGAGCCCGATGTGATGATTGTGGGGAATGCAAAGTTCAGAGTCTCGATGCACGCCTGCTTCTTATCCATGACCTTTCGAAGCTCGGTATATCTTCCCGATATTACGATCGCATAGTCGATATTCGCACCCATCTGGATCGAGCTTACGATCAGGTATCCCATAAAGAACAGATACGAATGATGAAGCGTCGGGAAGGAGAAATTGATCCATATCGCGCCCTGTATTACGAGTATGAGCAGCACCGGCATTCCCGCTGACAGGAAGGTGAAAAGAAGAACCGCCAGAACGGCCAGTATCGAAACAATGCTGACCACAAGATTATCTCTTGAGAATGTTTTCTTAAGATCGTACTGGCTGGTCGATTCACCGGCAACGAGAACGCTGTCCTCGCCGGAATAATAACTTCCCGCGATGGAGTGCATCTCATCCAGGAACGCAAATGTCTCGTCACCCTCCTGGGGGAGGTTCAGATATACCAGGATCCTGCTGTAGTCTTCACCCTGCAGCTGGTCCTTCGCCATCTTCATCTGTGAATTTGCGTCATCGAGAGTATTCATGAGATCGGCATCGAGGGTTACATACCCCTCTTCTACCTCGTCATGCAAAAACATCACAATGTCTATAAGGGGAACCTCATATCCGGAAAAGCCGTTGATGATCTTCGCATAATTCTCGTCATTTATCGCATATGCCATATAAAGAAGCTCGGACACTTCGTAATCGACATTGAACAGCTCGGAGAATTCCCTTGCACTCAGCGTGTCGGTGAGCATATATCCGTCCATTGCTTCCGTATTGGCAAGTCCCTGACAATGATCGACCTCTTCTCTTGCTTCGAGGGCTCTCATCAATTCGGCTTCCTTCGTATAATCCCCGGCGGGAACCATCAGTGCCACGAAATTGGAATCCCCGAATGAATTCCTTATCATCTCGTCCGCGATCTGTGACTCGTTCTTGACCGGTGTTTCTATCAGAGAATAGCCGTAAACATACGGACAGTTACCGGAAAGATAAAATGCCCCTATGACAAGAAGAACGAATACGGGAGGAATGACAAACCTTGTAAGGTAATCGAATCTGCCTATGAATGAGATCTTAGGAATGAAACTCCTGTGCTTCGTCTTATCCATGGCTTTTCCGAATACCATGATCAGTCCGGGCATGAGAAGGAATACGGAAAAGAGTGAGAAGAAGATCGCCTTGATAAGACATATCGCCATATCCTTACCTATGCCGTACTGCATGAACATCATGGCGATAAGTCCGCCGACAGTGGTCAGCGAACTGGATGTTATCTCGGGAATCGCTTTTGAAAGCGAAACTATATCCGCTTCACGTATGCCCAGTGTCTGATGTTCTTCCTTATACCTGTTACAGAAGATGATCGCATAGTCGACAGACAGTGCGAGCTGTAACACTATCGTAACGGAATCGGATACAAAGGATATCGTACCGAGGAAGAAATTGGTTCCTGCGGCAAGAACCGCCGATGCCCCGAATGTGAGAAGAAGCACGGGAACCTCAGCATAGGTTGATGAAGTGAAGATCAGCACTGTCAGCACGACAACGACAACCAGTGCGGATACGACCTTCATCTCCTCGGCGATCGTCTCGGCAGCCTGATCTCCCATGGAGGTGCTGACATATATATCCAGTCCTTCGAGCGAAGCCTTTATCTCTTCAAGGCCGTCCAGACATCTTTCATCATCTTCCGGATATGCAAAGGTTATTTCATACAATGCTGAAAAATTGTTGTAATGATCCGAATCGCCCCCGAATGAAACAAGGGTCACATCATCCCTTTCGGAGATATCGTCACAGATCGACTCGGCCTCATCATAGGTGATGTTGGTCACCATCAGGGAGGCACTTCCGTATGTGATGAACTGATCGTTCATCAGAGCGATTCCACGGCTTGTTTCCGAAGAATCCGGCAGATATGCGGCAAGATCGTTTTCCACCTTGACCCATCCGGACGCTATGGCACTGAAGATAAGCGCTATGCCTATCAACAGAAAGAACAGGTTTCTCCTGTCAACTATAAAGGTGGCAACCTTCAGCATTACCGAGTTGCCACCTTCGTTTTTCTTATTATTTTCCGAACTGCTCATTTCTGACTTCCCTTTAGATGCCTTAAGTCGCACAACACACTGTACGGCTTCTAAAAGACATACCAACTAAAAAACCTTGGCTGTAACAGTCAAATTTATAAACGACTACGTATTATAGCACTTTTAGCAAAAATTGATCAGTTTTTTTGGCTCAGGCCGCCGATTCCGGAAACTAAAAAAATCTGCCCGGCTTTTCGGGCAGATTATATCAGTATTCTTCGAAAACTTGATAGATAAAAAATTTTAGATAAAGTGACTCTGGACAACCCATAAGATAGGGGTGATCGGGTGACTGGATACGGTACTCGACAAGCCTGAGTCTCTTCCTCGCTCCCTTTGCGGCTTCCAGAATGGTTTTCTCCAGAAGCTCCGGTGTCATGAAATGCGAGCATGAACATGTGCAGAGGAATCCGCCGGGACGTACCAGCTTCATTCCCTTGATATTGATCTCACGGTAACCCTTTACCGCATTCTTCGTTGCCTGTCTCGACTTCGTAAATGCGGGAGGATCCAGGATCACAACATCATAGCTTTCTCCGTTTGCGACAAGCTCCGGAAGCAAATCGAACACATCGGCACATGTAAACTTCACCCTGTCTTCGAGACCGTTGAGCCCGGCATTTTCCCTTGCCTGCTCCACGGCAAGTTCGGAGGCATCAACGCCGAGCACGCTCTGTGCACCGGCAAGTCCCGCATTCAGCGCAAAGGAACCCGTATGTGTAAAACAGTCGAGAACCTTCTTTCCCTTGCAGAGCTTTGCAACCGCTGCCCTGTTGTATTTCTGGTCAAGGAAGAATCCGGTCTTCTGTCCTTCTTCGATATTGACCCTGTACTTTACTCCGTTTTCACAGATCAATACATCCGTATCGAAAGGTTCTCCGATAAATCCCTTTACCTTTTCGAGGCCCTCGAGTTTTCTGACAGGTGCGTCACTTCTTTCGTAGATCCCCCTGACCGTGATACCGTCTTCCGCAAGAACCTTCTTCAGAATGTCACAGATGAGATTCTTGTGCTTTTCCATTCCGAGAGTCTCACACTCGGCCACGAGTACATCACCGAACTTATCAACCACAAGCCCGGGGAAATAATCCGCTTCCGAAAAGATCAGCCTGCAGCATGATGTGTCGACGACCTCCTTGCGGTACTCCCATGCATCCCTTACACGCTTTTCCCAGAATGCTTCATCAACAGGATCGTCATGATATCTTTCCAGCATACGGACACGAATGGTACTGTTGGGATTGATATATCCTTTGCCCAGTTTGTATCCGTCGAAATCGTGAACGTCGACAACATCTCCGGGTTCAAACGCGCCTTCGGTCCGGTCGATCTCGTTATCATATATCCAGAGTCCGCCGCTTTTTAAGTAACGGCCTCCGCCTTTTTTCAGAATAACCTCAGCCATCCATATCACTTTCCGTACTTTTTCATTTCCTTGATAAAGCTCTTTGCGATATCGCTGAGCTTCGCATCGCTTCTCTTGATATATCCGATCGTCATCTTCTCGTCACTTTCGAGCGGAACAGCCGCATATCCCGTTCCGTTGAGTTTCTTACAGATAACACCGCTGCACAGTGTATAGGCATTGAGAAGTGTCATCATGTTGAGAGCCGTAGCACGGTCGTTGACATGGATGATCTTCTTGTAGGGATATGTGCTGAGCACTTCCTCCGCATAATAGAAAGAATTCTTTTCACCCTGGTCAAAGGAAAGACAGGGGTATTCGTCGAGCTCCTTGAAGGAGATCTTTTTCTTTTTCGCAAGAGGATGCAACGCACCGAGATATACGTAAGTGTCACACGAGAACAGCTCGGTGAAAACGAGATTGTTCTCCTTGAAATCATTCTCCAGGATCTGGCGGTTGAAATCGTTCAGGTAAAGTATTCCGAGTTCGCTCCTCTGGTTCTTTACATTGGAAATGATCTCGTGGGTTCTCGTTTCATAAATAGCAAAATCGAATTCGTCGATGCCTGCCTTAAGTACAGCATTGGAGAAGGCTTCGACCGCGAAGGTATAATGCTGTGCCGAAACATAGAACTTCTTTTCGGAAACTCCCCTTCCCCGGTAACGGTCCTCCATCAGCGAATACTGATCGAGTATCTGCCTTACATAACCGAGGAATTCGCTTCCTTCCGTGGTAAGCTCAATGCCGCGGTTGCTTCTGCGAAATACGGTGATTCCGATCTCATCCTCGAGATCCTTGATCGCCTGGGATAAACTGGGCTGTGACATAAAGAGATTCTTGGCGGCTTCGTTCATGGAACCGCGCTCCGCTATCTCTATAACATATTTCATCTGCTGAAGGGTCATAGGCTTACCTCCCGGGCATTTTGCATGTAGCTGTTACAAGACCAAATAATACCATACCATTATCAAAAAAATCTATAGCAAAACCCGCAGGACATATCTGCCCTGCGGGTTGGTATGCTTATCCGGGTCCGGATCAGCCCATTACGACTTCGACCTTGACGGTCTTCTTGGATGCGTCATAAGGAATTACGGTTCCTTCAACTGCCGTGCCGTCTACGATGAGCTGCTTAACGCCCTTCTGGACACCGTTCTGCTTAACGGTGATATCGTACTCAACGCCTCTGTAGATCCTCTTTACGCTGAAGTCTCCGAAATCTGCGGGTACGCAGGGATCGACGGAAAGTCCCTTAAGAGTGGGATATACTCCGAGGATGTACTGGGAGATGTTGACGAAGGTCCACGCTGCGGTACCGGTGAGCCAGCTGTTCTTTCCTTCGCCGTGGAACTTCGCATCGGCACCGGCCACCATCTGGCAGTAGATGTAGGGCTCGGTTCTGTGGATCTCGCTGATCTCCTCGGTATATGCGGGACAGGTCTTCTTATAAACTTCGAATGCCCTGTCGCCTCTTCCGATAACGGTCTCAGCGATGGAAACCCAGGGATTGTTGTGACAGAAGATACCTGCGTTCTCCTTGTACCCGGGAGGATATGAGGAAACCTCACCTAGTTCTTCGTGATAAACGGTATATGCGGGCTGAAGGATCATTACACCGTACTTGGTATCAAGCTTAGCCTTTACGGAATCGAGAGCCTTCTGTGCCTGTCCGGTCTCCTTACCTACACCTGCAAGTACGCAGAAGCCCTGGGGCTCGATGTAGATCTGGCCTTCTTCACACTCCTTGCTTCCTACCTTGCCGCCGTAAGAATCATATGCTCTTACGAACCATTCGCCGTCCCATCCTGCATTGGAATCGAGAAGGATCTCGTTCATCTCTGCAACGGATGCGCGAACCTTGGACGCTTCATCGGTAAGTCCCTTGAGATCGCAAAGATCTGCATATTCGTTACCGTACTTTACGAACATTCCGCCGATGAATACGGACTCTGCAACAGGTCCCTCGCTGGGTCCGAAGGTCTGGAAGGATTCGCCGGGCTGGGTTGAATGGCAGTTGAGGTTCAGGCAGTCATTCCAGTCTGCTCTTCCGATAAGAGGAAGTCTGTGGGGTCCTCTGTGTGTATCGACATAACCGAAGGATCTGCGGAGATGCTCCATAAGAGTCTCTGCAACAGATTCATCATTGTCAAAAGGAACCATTTCATCAAGGATGGTTGCATCACCGGTCTCCCTGATGTAAGCGCTCGTTCCTGCGATGAGCCATAAAGGATCGTCTCCGAAGCCGGAACCGATGTCGGAATTACCCTTCTTGGTAAGGGGCTGGTACTGGTGATAAGCTCTTCCGTCAAGGAACTGGGTGGAAGCAATATCGATGATCCTCTCACGCGCCCTGTCGGGAATGAGATGTACGAAGCCGAGGAGATCCTGACATGAATCTCTGAAGCCCATTCCTCTTCCGATACCGGACTCATAGTATGAAGCCGATCTGGACATGTTGAAGGTTACCATGCACTGGTACTGGTTCCAGATATTTACCATACGGTTGACCTTGTCATTGGACGAATCAACCGTATAGATATTAAGGAGCTTATCCCACTGATCGTTCAGCTCTGCGAATGCGGCATCAACCTTGGCATCGGTGTCGTACTTTGCAAGGAGTGCCTCTGCGGGCTTCTTGTTGATGACATTGTGGGACTCCCACTTATCCTCTACGGGATTCTCGATATATCCGAGAACGAATACATAGGACTTGCTCTCTCCGGGCTTAAGGGTTACATCAAGCTGGTGAGCTGCGATGGGACTCCATCCGGATGCCATTGAATTTGTGAGCTTTCCGTTAAGGACCGCTTCGGGATCTCCTGCGTAGTGATACAGTCCGAGGAATGAATCCCTCGCGGTATCAAATGCGGTGATGGGAGCATTTACCGAATAAACGGCATAGTGATTTCTGCGCTCTCTGTACTCGGTCTTGTGATAGATAGCGGAACCCTTTACCTCTACTTCACCGGTGGAGAAGTTTCTCTGGAAGTTTCTGCTGTCATCGTCGGCATTCCAGAGACACCACTCAACATATGAGAAGATGCTGATGCTCTTTTCCGCAGATGAATCATTGGTGACCACAAGTCTGGAAACTTCGCAGTTATCATTTACGGGAACGAAGGTAAGGACCTCTGCCCTCACACCGTTCTTAACACCCTTGAACTTGCTGTATCCTATACCGTGACGGCACTCATACTCGTCAAGATCGGTCTGGGTAGGCTTCCAGCCGGGATTCCATACGGTATCTCCGTCCTTGATGTAGAAATATTTTCCGTTGATGTCCATGGGAACATCGTTGTAACGATATCTGGTAAGTCTGAGAAGCTTAGCATCCTTGTAGAAGGTGTAGCCTCCGCAGGTGTTTGAGATCAGCGAAAAGAATTCCTTGCTTCCGAGGTAGTTGATCCAGGGAAGGGGAGTCTTCGGGGTCTCAATGACATACTCTCTGTGTTCGTCATCAAAATGGCCGAATTTCATGTTAACTTCTCCTTTATAAGTAAGTTGTTGGGTGTATGTTTCCGGGTGAACCGGTCATTCGTATCTTAAGTCAAGTACGGATCCGCCGTCGTAAAGCCTTCCTTTTATCACGACCTTTTCGATCTGGGTTTCAAGGGGATGCTCTATAAGGGAGATCAGCTTCTGGGCCGCGGTCTCACCGATGAGCTCGGTGGGCTGTCTCAGGGTTGTGAGCGAAGGGGTAAGATGCCTTCCGACCCTGATACCGTCTTATCCGACTATCGAGATATCCCTGGGAATCTCGAGTCCCGCCTCCTTGATCGCCGCGATGCCGCCGAGGGCGGAAAAATCATCGGGATAAAGAATACATGTGGGTCTGTCGGAAAGCTTTATCAGCTTTTCGGTGGCTATCCTCGCACGCTCGGTCTTTCGATACTCCGCAACGGGAAGATACTCCTCCGGAACGGGAAGTCCGAGCCCCTCCATGGTTTCCTTGAAGGATGCGACACGCGCCTTGGTAACCTCACTGTTATTGCCGTCGTGGATATAGGCTATCTTCTTGTGCCCCATCTTCGCACAGTGGATTACAAGTTCCCTCATACCGTTTACATTATCGGATACGACCGCCATGCGGTTATCGAAGCAATAGTCGATCGAAACTATCGGGATATTGCTCTGGGCGAGCTCGATGACCTCGGCATCGTGGAAGTCCATACATGCTATGAGCACTCCGTCAAAGGCACGGTATCTCGCGTGTGCAAGATAATTCATATTTCCGACATTGGATGAAAGTCCTCTGTTTATGAATGTTATGTCATATCCCTTGGAATCTGCGACATGTTTGAACCTGTCAAGAAGAAGGGCGAAGAACTCATTTGTAAGACCGTTGTGTGCTTCATCGACGAAGAGGATGCCGATATTGTTGGACTTGTGTGTACGGAGAACCTTGGCGGCAGAATTGGGCTGATATCCCATATCCTCCGCCGCTTTCTTGATACGCTCGCGAGTGGCTTCGCTGATATCCGGCTGGCCGCTCAGTGCTTTACTGACAGCGGCTACGGACACCCCGCACTCTTTGGCGATATCTTTCATTGAAACCATAGGTTCTCCCCCCTCGTAACTTTTTCCATTAGTTACTTAATGGATTAAGTGATACTAATATAGCGTATTTCTTTTCACATTACAATAATCAATTTATTAATTATAATAACAAAAAAAGTGCACCTGTGTGGTGCACTTTTTACTAATTTAATAAAATATTTAATTAATCCGTTTCAGAAGAGTTTCTTCTTCTTGCCCGGTTTCTCCTTCGGAGCTTCACCGGAAGCTCTCTCCACAGCGTGAAGTGAGTCGCCTGTAAGGGCATCAAACTGCTTAAGGAGTTCCTTGGCTTCGCTTGAGAGTTTCTCCGGAGTTTCCACAACAAGGGTAATGTAGTGATCGCCCCTCATGTTCTTGTTTCTCCAGGAAGGAACACCCTTGCCCTTGAGTCTTACCCTCATATCGGTCTGCGTTCCGGCCTTCACATCATATATGACTTTGCCGTCAACGGTATCGACAAGTACGGATCCGCCGAGAGCCGCAACCGCATATGAAATGGGTACGATCGAATAGATATCGAAACCGTCTCTCTGGAAAACGGGATGTCTGTCAACGATGGCTTCAACCCTTACATCGCCTCTGGGTCCGCCGTTCGTTCCGGGATCGCCGAGCTCGGCAAGGCTTACCGCCTGACCGTTATCGATGCCTGCGGGGAAGTCGACCGAGTATCTCTTTTTCATCGGGATATATCCGGTTCCGCGGCAGTCGGGACATTTTTCCTTGATCACCTTTCCGGTTCCGCGGCAGTCGGGACATACCTCGACACTTCTCATCATTCCGAATGCTGAATTCCTGGTCCTCTGTACCTGGCCCCTGCCTCCGCAGGTGGAACAGGTCTCGGGAGATGTTCCGGCCTTTGCGCCGCTTCCCCTACAGGATTTGCATTCTTCCTTGACATTGAGCTCGATTTCTTTTTTGCATCCGAATACGGCTTCCATGAACGTAAGCCTTACACTGGTACGGATGTTGGCACCCTTCATGGGACTGTTGCTGTTACGCCTTCCGCCGAAACCGCCGAAGCCGCCGCCACCGAATATGCTTCCGAAGATATCTCCGAAATCACCGAAGATATCACTGAAATCCATATTCGAATAATCAAAACCGCTGCCTCCGGCACCGTCAAATGCGGAATGACCGAACTTGTCGTACTTTGCCCTCTTTTCGGGATCGCTGAGAACGGCATAGGCTTCGGAGGCCTCTTTGAACTTGGCCTCCGCTTCCTTGTCGCCGGGATTTGCATCCGGATGGTACTTCTTGGCAAGTACCCTGTATGCTTTTTTCAGAGTTGCCTCATCGGCACTTTTGTCTACTCCGAGTACTTCGTAGTAGTCACGCTTGGACTCTGCCATTTAATTAAACCTCACGGAAATTACCGTCTATTACATCATCATCCGAACCCTGGCTCTGTGTGCCCTGATCGGCGGCACCGCCTGAGAATCCGCCCATATCGGGACCTGCCTGTCCTGCGCCGGCACCTGCTGCTGCGCCTGCTGCCTCATACATCTTGGTGAATACGCTCTGAGCGGAGCTCATGAGTTTCTCCTTGGCAGCCTTGAGCTCATCTATGTCGGAATCGCTTGCGCTCGCTTCGTTGCCCTTTACCTTGGCTACAAGCTCCTTAACCTTATCAAGGTTAGCCTGTACCTCGTTCTTGTCGCTTTCGGAAACCTTGTCGCCTACTTCATTCAGAGCCTTCTCGGTCTGGAATACGAACGAATCTGCTTCGTTGATGGTCTCAACGTTTTCTTTTCTCTTCTTATCCTGAGCCTCGAATTCCTGAGCCTCTTTGATAGCCTTCTCGATATCGGAGTCGGACATGTTGGAGCCTGCGGTAATGGTGATGTGCTGCTCCTTGCCGGTTCCGAGATCCTTAGCGGATACATTAACGATACCGTTTGCATCGATATCGAAGGTAACCTCGATCTGAGGTACTCCTCTGGGAGCGGGAGCGATTCCGTCGAGTCTGAACTGTCCGAGTGACTTGTTGTCACGTGCGAACTGTCTCTCACCCTGTACTACGTTGATGTCAACTGCGGTCTGGTTGTCGGCTGCGGTTGAGAATACCTGGCTCTTCTTGGTAGGAATGGTTGTGTTTCTCTCAATGAGGTGTGTAGCGATTCCTCCCATGGTCTCGATAGAAAGGGTAAGAGGAGTTACATCGAGGAGAAGGATGTCACCCGCACCTGCATCGCCTGCGAGCTTACCACCCTGGATGGAAGCACCGATAGCTACGCACTCATCGGGGTTAAGGCTCTTGGAGGGCTCTTTTCCGGTGAGCTGTCTTACTTTATCCTGAACTGCGGGGATACGGGTTGATCCGCCGACAAGAAGAACCTGTCCGAGATCCGCATTGGTAAGTCCTGCATCCTTCATTGCATTCTGTACGGGAACTGCGGTTCTTTCAACAAGATCTCTGGTGAGCTCGTCGAACTGTGCTCTTGTGAGATTCATGTCAAAGTGCTTGGGACCTTCGCTTGTTGCGGTGATGAAGGGAAGGTTGATATTGGTGGTCATTGCGCTTGAGAGCTCTTTCTTGGCCTTCTCTGCGGCTTCCTTGAGTCTCTGCATTGCCATCTTGTCGCCGGAAAGATCTACGCCTTCGGCCTTCTTGAACTCGGAAAGCATCCAGTCGATGATCTTGTTATCGAAGTCATCGCCGCCGAGGTGGGTATCACCGTTGGTTGCAAGAACTTCGATGACGCCGTCGCCGATGTCGATTATTGATACATCGAAGGTACCGCCGCCGAGGTCGTATACCATGATCTTCTGCTCTTTTTCGTTGTCGAGTCCGTATGCAAGAGCTGCTGCGGTGGGCTCATTGATGATACGCTTTACATCAAGGCCTGCGATCTTACCTGCATCCTTGGTTGCCTGACGCTGTGCGTCGTTGAAGTATGCGGGTACGGTGATGACAGCTTCGGTTACCTTCTCGCCGAGATATCCTTCCGCATCATCCTTAAGCTTCTGAAGGATCATTGCGGAGATCTGCTGGGGTGAATACTTCTTGCCGTCGATGTTGCGGCCTCTGTCGGTACCCATGTCTCTCTTGATGGAAGAGATGGTGTTGTCCGCATTGGTAACTGCCTGACGCTTTGCGGGCTCACCTACAAGTCTCTCACCGTTCTTGGTGAATGCAACGATCGAAGGGGTAGTTCTTGCGCCTTCTGCGTTAGCGATAACGGTGGGCTTTCCGCCTTCCATTACTGATACGCAGCTGTTTGTTGTTCCTAAGTCGATTCCGATTATCTTGCTCATAGTATTAATTCCTCCGTTCTGCCGCTTCAGCGGCATTTATTCAAGTTGGCGAAAGCTTGCTTTCGCCGTGCCTCCTTATAGGATTGTTCTAAGATTATTTACTGAACCACCGACACCATGCTGTGCCTTATTACGGTATCGTGATATGTATAGCCTTTTAAAAGTTCCTGTGCGACAAATCCGGATTCATATTCGTCGCTTTCCGTCTGCATCACCGCATTGTGGAACGCGGGATCGAATTCTTTTCCGACGGCTTCGATGGGCTTTACACCCATCTTGTCAAGCTCATCCATGAGCTGTCTGTAGATCTTGTCCATTCCGACGACGAAGGCATCTTCTTTATCTTCTTCTTCGACCGCGGCGAATCCTCTTTCGAAATTATCCACCACAGGAAGAAGCTTTTCGATGACCGAAGCGGCTCCTCTGTCAAAGGACTGCGCCTTTTCTTTCTCGGACCGGTTCCTGAAATTCTCAAACTCCGCAAGCTGTCTCTTGGTCTTATCTTCCAGTTCCTCGACCCTGGCTTTCAGGGCTTCCTTTTCCTTATCGGTCTTCTGGGCTTTCTTTTCCGCCTTCTTCTCGGCACGGGATTTCCTGGAATTGTCTTCCGGGGCTTCTTCCCCGCTTCCTTCGGTTTCTTCCGCGGTGTCCGCTTTCTCTTCTTCGGGAGCGGCTTCCGAGGGATCCTCATTGACGCTTTCTTCGACGTCCGTAGTTTCTTCCGTTACGGTTTCGCCCGTATCCTTATTTACTACCTTATCCGTAGTTTCTTCGCTCATTTCTACAACGATCCTTTCTGATTATCTTTTTTGTAAAGATCATCAAGTCCGCTCTTAAGTGACTTCAGCGTTCCGACAACCTTGTCATAATCCATTCTCTTGGGACCGACTATTCCGATCGTTCCCTTCATGCCGCCGCCGAGTTCGTAAGTCGCCGTGACGACACTGCAGTCTTCCATGCCTTCAACCTTGTTCTCACTTCCGATGTAGACCTGAATGCCTGTCCCGCTCTCTCCCGAAAGTTCGGTGGTCATAAGCTCCTCGAGTCCTTCTTTCTCCTCGAAGGTATTGATCAGATGACCTGCCTTTTCGGAGTTGTCGGAAAGCTCCGGATACTTGAGAATGTTGTTGGTTCCGCTGGTGTAAACCTTGAGGTCTTCCTCAGCGGATATTGCCTCGGCTACCGCATCGATCACGTCTGCGATGACGGTGGAATGGGTTCCTGCCTGAACCTTAAGTCCCGTGATCATGCTCAGAGAGATCTCATCCATGCTCATCCCCGAAAGCTGGGTGTTGAGCATAAGGTTAAGCTTGAGTATCGTTTCCTCGTTGAGAGGTTCGATGGTCTCGATAACCTTGTTCCTGATGACATTTCCTTCTTTTACGATGACTGCCAGAAGATGTTCATCATCTATCCTCGAGAGCTGAACGAATTTGAGTTTGTTCATGCTCACGCTGGGAGCTGTGATGAGGGATGCATACTGCGTGTCCCTTGCGAGGAGCTTAACGACCCCCTTCAGCATATCCTCGAGTTTGTCCTGACGCTCGATCAGGACCTTCTTCATCTCGGATATCTCCCTGTCCTTGGCTTCCATCATGGTGTCTACGTAGAACCTGTATCCCTTGTCGGAGGGAATACGTCCCGCAGACGTATGGGGCTGGATTATATATCCCATCTCTTCAAGGTCCGCCATCTCATTTCTGATCGTAGCGGAACTCAGATTAAGATCCGTGTATTTGGATATGGTCCTGCTGCCGACCGGCTCACCGGTCTCAAGATAATTACGGATGATGGCCTGCAATATAGTGGCTTTTCTTTCATCCATTTCCATACCCGTACCCCTTTCTCCAATTGTTAGCACTCATTTGATTAGAGTGCTAACATCTACAAGAATTAAATTATCACTATACTTTCAAAGTGTCAACACATCATTTATGAAATATATATTAAGAACACACTTTTCCGGGATTGCTGCACTATCCCCCGAAAAACAAAAAAGACCGCTCCGGAAATCCGGAACGGTCCCTGTATGTTTATGTACTTATCAGATATTGAAGTCTCCGGTCTCGCCGTTCATAACATAGTAAACCTTGTTCTCTTCGGGCTTAACGTAGAGCTCAACCTTCTTGAGTTCTGCGGGATCCTTGCCGAGATCGTACTTCCAGACTTCCTGAGCGATATTTACAAGAGCTGCTTCGGTATACTCTCTCTCACCAAGCTGAAGAACAACACTTGCCTTAACATCCTTCTTGGCTGCTGCGGGCTTCTTAACTGCCGCGGGCTTTTTGGCTGCTGCAGGCTTCTTGGCTGCTGCGGTTTTCTTTGCTGCAGGCTTCTTGGCTGCTGCCTTTGCAGGAGCTTCAGCCTTAACCTCAGGCTTAGCGATAGACTTCTTTTCGACTGCCATAATAATTCTCTCCCTTCTTACCTACCATAAAAAAAATCATAACTCCTCAGAGGATTCTTCCCCGTAAATCCGAGTTTAATATAACAAATGGTTTTTGTCAACGCAAAATGCCTATATTTAAAGAAAAATTCGCACTTTTTGGGGAGTTGTGCGCAGACATTTTACGCATCATTCGCGATGTGATTATGACACATGTGTCGCAAATCACGACTCGAGATATTCCATCAGACGGTCATAATTTTTGAGGGCCATGTCATAGCCTTCCTTATACAGAACCTTAAGATGTTCGGGATCCTTGTCGATGCGCTTCGTATCTCCCTTATGGTCGGGACGAAGGACAAATGCCTTTCCTTCTTTTTCCATCTGCTGGACGAAAGCAAGCTGCTTATTGTATCTGATATCGCGGTTTCTCATAAGCTTCCAGACCTGCGGATAAGAAGCATATCTTATCTTGAGAAGCGCAAGCTCATACTCGGGGATCGGAGTCCTTACATATCCGACCTCTTTTGTCAGGATGACAAGATTCTTGTCATTGCCGCTCATTATGGATCTTTCGAGAGGTATCGCATCACTCAGTCCGCCGTCGAGATACTTCTTTCCGTTTACCTCGACGATCTTCGCGACAAGAGGAAGGGATGCCGAAGCACGGAGCTTATCCATATTTCTGCCCCTGCAGGACTTCAGACGTAAGTATGCCGGCTTGCCGGTCTCGACATCCGTAACAACGGAATAAGCATTTCCTTCGTATCTTTCGTATGCCTCATGATCAAAGGGATTGAGGTCGCTTGGAACAAGACCGTAAGCGATATCCGTATTGAAAAGATTTCCGGTAAAAAGAAGTGACGGCATGCCGCAATACCATCTGGTGTCGAGATAATCGACGCTGATATCAAAAGCCCTGCCTCTCTGACCCGAGATATAGCTGGTCATATGGCATGCTCCTGCTGAGACTCCGTAGATATCGGAAAACATTATGTTTTTGTCCATCAGAAGATCGAGGACTCCGGCAGTGAATATGCCCTTCATTCCTCCGCCTTCCAAGACAAGGCCGGCGTTATACATCGCGTTCTCCTTTTCAGATACCGTATTCTTCCTTTACGAACTTCTCAAGTACGGGAAGGGATCTCTTTACTTTTTCGGTATCAATGCAATATGCCATTCTGAAATATCCGGGTGCACCGAAGCTGTCGCCGGGAACAAGGACCAGATCGTACTTCAGGGCTTTCTGTGCAAATGCGACGGAATCTGCCTCAAGTGCCTTGGGGAAGATGTAGAATGTTCCGCCGGGACGCACAACGGTAAAGCCCAGTTCGACAAGCTTGTCATAAATGAGGTTCATATTGGTCTCGTATACGGAAAGATCCGCGGTAAGATCGATGTTTTCAGCTACCGCTCTCTGCATAAGAGATGTCGGACAGTTGTGTCCGATGCCCCTTGAGATCTGCACGGCCATATTGACCATAAGATCGGCTCCTTCGGCTGCCGGATTGACTGCCATATATCCTATTCTGTCTCCGGGAAGCGAAAGTGATTTGGAGAACGAATAGCACATGATCGTATTGTCGTAGAACTTGGAAATGCAGGGGGCTGCTTTTCCGTCAAATACGATCTCTCTGTAAGGCTCATCGGAAATAATGTAGATGGGATGTCCGAGCTTCTTCTGCGCATCCCTGAGGATATCCGAAAGCTTCCGGACGGTCTCCTCGGAATATACAACACCGGAAGGATTGTTGGGAGTATTGATAAGGACCGCCATGGTCTTTTCGTTAATCATGCTCCCGAACTCTTCGAAGTTGATCTGGAATGTCGCCGTATCGGGGCTGACAATCTTAAGAACCGCTCCTGTCATCTCAACATAGGGACGGTACTCGGGGAAGAAAGGAGCAAAAGTAATTATCTCATCGCCGGGCTCGGTGACAAGTCTGAATGCATGTGCGAGTGCGGAAGCCGCTGCACTTGTCATGAAGATATGCTCTCTCTTATAAGGGATCCCGAACCTGCGCTCAAGGGAAGCGGCGACTGCATCTCTTGCCTCGGGAAGACCGGGGTTGGGAGAATATCCGTGAAGGGACCTTGAATCAAGCTCGCTTATAAGCCTCACAAGTGATTCGTTGTATGATGCGGGAGCCGGAACGGAAGGATTTCCGAGACTGTAATCGAACACGTTCTCATATCCGATCTCCTTGCCTCTCTCCGCAGCCTTACCCGCAAGATCCCTTATGACCGACTTAGCCCCTAACATATCTATATATTTCTGTACAAGCATAATTCTTACCTCTTCATATATTTGTAGCAACACACTGCTACAATATTATAATTTATTCCCTTTTATATCAAGTAAATACCCGTATGTAAACTCGAGTCCAGTGCCATACCGGCGGACTCAGCTTCCGGCTGAGCCGCTCCGGGGCACATATCCGTTTTGAGGAATAAAGTGAGCTTAGCAGTTCCTGAAATGTGCTGCTTTTCGAGCGGCATTTTGCCCGGATGGCAAAATGAGTGAACAGGAGATACGGATATCTCCTGTGAACGACGCGTAACCCGCTTTCATCTTCACCCGCATTTCATGGAACTGCTTAGCGAAACGTCCACTGACTCAAAACGGATATGTGCCTCGGTGTGGCAAGGTGATGTCATAGGATGGCAGTGGCACGGTGCAGCATCTCGAATACTTGACTAAAATCGGAATAATCTATAATATAGTTTCGTTGCGTGCAGACAGCAGCTCATCATCCGGTCCTGCGCAGTGCGACACTGTGAACCGTGTCAGGTGGGGAACCAAGCAGCACTAAGCAGACCGTCCATGTGCCGCAGACCAGCCGGGTGGTGAGTTGCTTCCTGCAGGCAACTTCTTTTTTTATGAAAATGATACCGGACATAAACGAATACTATGCGGAGTGCATACTCTGTCCCAGAAGGTGCCGCGCCGACCGGAGGGAAGGCGGCACGGGTTTTTGCGGGATGAGCTCTGAGCTGAAAGCGGCAAAGGCTTACCTTCATATGTGGGAAGAGCCCTGCATCACGGGAGAGCACGGTTCGGGAACCGTGTTTTTTTCCGGCTGCAATCTGAAGTGCATCTTCTGCCAGAATTCGGACCTTTCATTAAACGGCTTAGGCAAGGTCATAAGCACGGATGAGCTTGCACAGAGCTTCATAAAGCTTCAGGAAAAGAAAGCATCCAACATCAATCTCGTCACGGGAGTATGCTTCATCCCCCACATCGTAAATGCCGTAACGATTGCAAGAGAGCAGGGTCTTACCATACCGGTACTTTACAACTCAAGCGGCTACGAATCCGTGGAGTCGCTTAAGATGCTGGAAGGCTGCATAGATATCTACATGCCCGACATGAAATACATGTCCTCCGAAACCGCCGCAGCTTACAGTTTTGCCGGAGATTATCCCGAAACCGCCAAAAAGGCGATAGCCGAGATGTTCGCGCAGACGGGTCCCGCGGTAATAGGGGAAGACGGACTTATGAAAAAAGGTGTACTCGTAAGGCATATGGTCCTTCCGGGCTGCGTCCCCGAGTCAAAGAAGATCCTACGCTATCTCCGGGAAACATACGGAAATGACATCTATATCAGCATAATGAACCAGTACACTCCCATGCCCTCCGTAGCGGATCACAGCCTTCTTTCAAGAAAGGTTTCCGAAGAAGAATATGAGCGCGTGCTTGATTTTGCGGATAAGATCGGCATAGAAAAAGGCTTTACCCAGTCGGGCGAAGCCGCAAAAGAATCCTTTGTTCCCGTGTGGGATTTCGAAGGCATTTAATCTTTTTCTTTCATATACTTCAGATAATTTTCAACCATCAGCGCGATCCTGAAAGTGACCGCATCATCAAAATTCCTGAGATCGAGACCCGTTATCTTCTCGAGCTTTTCTATCCTGTACACAAGAGTGTTACGGTGGATGAAGAGCTGTCTTGAGGTCTCCGAAACATTCAGGTTGTTCTCAAAGAACATCTTAATTGTGCTCCTTGATTCCTCATCGAGGTCATCGAGAATGCCGCCGTCGAAGATCTCCCCCAGGAAAATCTCACAAAGAGGTACGGGAAGCTGGTAGATAAGTCTGCCTATTCCGAGGTTCGTATATGCCGTGACTTCGTTTTCCGCATAGAAAATGGAGCCGACATCCATGGCCATCCTGGCTTCTTTATAGGACTTCGACACATCCTTCAGCTCCTCTACAACACTTCCGTAGGAAACCCTTGCGGAAAGCATCGCTTCGGTGTTCAGACACGATACTATGGTCCTTGCGACCTCTTCAAGATCCTCGGGACCCGCACCGGACTTGAGGCTCTTTATCAGGACAAGGGAATTTTCATCCACACCGGTTATCACATCGCCGCTCTGCGGAGCAAAGAGTCCCTTGAGGAATTCCTTTACGATATTTCCGCCGTCCTTTTTATAGGTGATCAGATATACGCATCTGGGTTCGTTTATTTCAATCCTGAGCTTTCTCGCACGGTTGTAGATATCAACAAGCAGAAGATTGTCCAGGACCAGATTCTGGAAAAAGCTTCCCTTGTCATCCCTTTCCTTATATGCATCGAGCAGCTCCCCGATATGGGAAACGCATATTCTTGCGGTCTGGTGTGCATCCTCTTTGGAAGAATCGCAAGCAAGGACATACCTGGCATCGCCGTCTTCGTTTATCTTGAGGAAATACACTCCTCCGGATTCCTGCGAATCGGCGGGTGACCGGGCAAAATCCCTTACGGCCTCCTCGGGAACCTCCGGACCTTCAGCGGAAGCGACCTGCTTTCCCTCCACATTATAGAGAGAAAGACCGACCTTTGTTATGGATTGAAGTTCTGATAAGCTTTTGAGCAATATCTGATTTGTGATCATTATCTTCTCCGAAGCTGATATTAAAAAAACATCCCGGGCCATAAATAAGCCCGGGATGAGGGTTCGTAAAAAGATTAGTTGGTGATAACCTTCTCGGTCTCCTTATCGAATACGTGGATCTTCTCGATATCGATAGCGAATCTGATGTTATCGCCGGGTCTTGCGTTTGTACGAGGATCGACTCTTGCGGTGATAGGGAACTCCTCGAGATCGAAGTAAAGGAATACTTCAGCACCCATGAGCTCGTAAACCTTAACAACTGACTCGAATACGCTTGCGGGAGAGGTCTCGATGTACATCTCTGAATCG
>JAFWUY010000002.1 GCA_017524035.1 Lachnospiraceae bacterium
AACAATATTTTTATTGTTTTTTGATGTCTGTTTGATGTATTATATCTTACGGTAAACTTTGCCGAAAGGCTGTATATCCGGAGGTATGATATGTTTAAGATCTTCACAGACAACGGTTCAGATATTCCTGAGGACTATGCCAGAGAGCATAATATCGAGACATTAAATCTTGCCACGATCATCGACGGCGTGGTGTATAATCAGGGAGTCGAGCTTAAGAAGGATAAGTTTTACGAGATGCTTTCAGCCGGCGCCAAGCCGACAACTTCCCAGATCAATCCCGATCAGGCTAAGCAGTTCTTTGAAGAGCATATAGCGGATGCCGATGAATTTCTTTTCATCTGCATATCATCCGGTCTTTCGGGAACCTATCAGAGCCTTTCGATCGGTGCCGGTGAGATCATGGAAAAGTATCCCGGCAAGAGGATCGAGGTAGTTGATACACTTACCGGTTCGCTCGGTGAGATGCTTACTCTCTATAAAGCCGTAAATATGAGAGACGCCGGTAAGAGCTTCGATGAGGTTGTCGCCTTTGTGAAGGAGAATGCCGTACACGGCTGTCTTGCCATCACCGTTGATAACCTTATGGATCTTTGGAGAGGAGGAAGAGTCTCCAAGACCAGTGCGATAATCGGAACGATCGCAGCAATCAAGCCTTTTATCACCGTTGAAAATGACGGTACTCTTAATGCGGGCGGCAAGATCAGGGGCCGTAAGAAGAGCCTGGATCATATTGTTGATTATATGGAAGAGCATATGGGTTCATACCGTGACATGAATGAGATCATCATGATCGCACACGGTAATTGTCCCGAAGATGCCGAATACTTAAAAAATAAGATAGAGGAGCGCCTGGGCTTCAAGAAATTTATGGTCAATCAGATAGGACCTATGATAGGAACTCATACGGGACCTACCATCTGCCTTGCCGGTTATTTCGGAGAAACACGCTCCTGAAAAGGGCGTTATGAATCAGTCAGATGTTTTAGCAACACTTGCTCAAAAGGAATACGTAGGCAGATCGTTTGATCTGCTGACAAATATTGAAAAAGAATCAGGTAAGAAGCTCACAGCATCCGTTATCACATTCGGATGCCAGATGAATGCGCGTGATTCGGAAAAATTGGCCGGTATCCTTGCGGCTTCGGGTTTTGAACTGCTCGAAGACTCCGAGGATGCCGACTTTGTTTTATATAATACCTGTACCGTCAGGGATAATGCCAACCAGAAGCTTTACGGTCATCTCGGGGAAGCTCTTTCGAGAAAAAAGAAAAATCCGGGTATGATGATCGGGATATGCGGCTGTCTTCCTCAGGAACCTTCGGCTCTTGAGAAGATCAAAAAGTCATATTCATTTGTTGACCTTATCTTCGGAACACATAATCTCTATGCTTTTCCCGAATATCTTAACAGGCTTTTATCCGGGGAAAGACATATCTGTGAGATCACGGATCATGCCGACAATATTGTCGAAGATCTCCCCATCATACGCAAATACTCTTTCAAGTCCGGCGTAAACATCATGTTCGGATGCAATAATTTCTGTACTTACTGCATTGTTCCACATGTCCGTGGCAGGGAAAGGTCCAGGGAAAGCGGAGATATTCTCGATGAGATCAGAGCACTTGCGGAAAACGGTGTGAAGGAAGTCATGCTTCTCGGACAGAATGTCAATTCCTACGGAAACGGCATCGACGGTGAGATATCATTTCCCGAACTTCTTAAACGTGTTTGCGATATTGACGGTATAGAGAGAGTAAGGTTTATGACGTCACATCCGAAGGACCTTTCCGAGGATCTGATACAGACTATTAAATCCGATGAGAAGATCTGCAGACATCTGCATCTTCCTCTTCAGTCAGGCTCCACCAGGGTTCTTAAGGAAATGAACAGAAGATATACGAAGGAGCAATACCTTGACCTTGCGCTACGTATAAAGGATGAGATCCCTGATATTGCCCTGACGACGGATATCATGGTTGGTTTCCCCGGTGAGACCGCAGCTGATGTTGATGATACCATTGATGTGATAAAGAAAGTCGAATACGACAATGCATTCACCTTTATATATTCCAAGAGAATGGGTACGCCTGCTGCTTCAAGAGAAGACCAGGTACCTGAAGCTCTGGTAAAAGAAAACTTCGACAGGGTTCTGAAATGCGTTCAGGAATCCGCAAAAAAGCAAAGCCTGCGCTGGCAGGGAATGGTTTTGCCCGCGCTTGTCGAAGAGACGAACTCTTCACTTGAAGGCTATGTCACCGGACGTCTTTCCAACAACATGATCGTCCATTTTCCCGGCACTCCCGATATGATCGGTTCCATTGTGTCTGTTAAGTTGGAAGAGTGTCGCGGATTTTACTACATGGGATCGGTTTAATAAGTGCTGAGTGGGATATATGCACTCAGCTCACATAAAGGATTACATTATGCCTGACATAAATGATGTTTCACCAATGATGCAAAATTATCTGGAGACCAAGAAGCAGTATTCCGACTGCCTGCTTTTTTACCGCATCGGGGATTTCTATGAAATGTTCTTCGACGATGCGGTACTTGTCTCCCGCGAACTTGAACTTACACTGACCGGTAAAGCCTGCGGCATGGATGAAAGAGCACCCATGTGCGGAGTTCCTTTTCATGCCGCCGATTCATACATTTCCAGACTTGTTTCCAAAGGTTATAAAGTCGCGATCTGCGAACAGGTTGAAGATCCCAAGCTTGCAAAGGGGCTGGTAAAGCGCGAAGTGATCAAGGTTGTGACTCCCGGAACCAATATGAACATTTTGGCTCTCGATTCCGGAAGAAACAATTACCTGATGTGCATCTGTTATCAGGATAACGGAACCGGAGTAAGCGTTGTCGATATCTCGACCGGAGAGTTTCTTGTTTCCGAGCTTTCTTCCCCGAATGAACTGAATGATTATCTCAGCAGATTTTCTCCCTCCGAGCTTATCTGCAACAATGCGTTTTCTGTTCAGAGCGACCTGCTCAATTCAATTAAGGACAGATATCAGATTCCCGTAACCGTACTCGACAATGCACTTTTTGACGAAAAGACCGCAACCGGTGAGGTACTTCTTCAGTTCAAGGTCAAGAGCCTTATCGGACTCGGTCTCGATTCCATGATCCCGGGTGTTCTTGCGGCGGGTGCGACACTTCTGTATCTTCATGATACCCAGAAGACAAGTTTGGGCAATATCACTCAGATACATCCTTATATAGCAAAGAAGTTCATGATGCTCGATTCTTCATCCAGAAGAAATCTTGAACTTACCGAGACCATCCGCGATAAGCAGAAAAAAGGATCGTTGCTCGGAGTGCTCGACCGTACAAAGACCGCAATGGGCGGGAGATTGCTCAGAACCTTCCTTGAAGAGCCCCTTATCGATGATGAGGAGATCATCAAGAGACAGGATGCCATTGAAGCATTTTTCAAGAATGCCGTCTGCAGGGATGAACTCAGGGAATACCTGAATCCCGTTTACGATCTTGAAAGACTGCTTGCAAGGGTAAGCTTCGGAAGTGCCAATCCAAGGGATCTTATAAGCCTTGCTTCATCACTCCGAATGCTTCCTCATATGATAACCGCGGGAGCGGATCTTCACTCGGCGATGATCGATGAGATCAGGAATGATTTCGATCCGCTCGCGGATATCGAGGCACTTATCACCGCTTCGATAAAAGATGAACCTCCGCTTACGATCAGGGACGGGGATATCATAAAGGACGGCTTCGACGAAGAGATCGACAAGCTCAGGGTAGCCAAGACGGAAGGTAAGAAATGGCTTGCACAGCTTGAAGAATCCGAAAAAGAAAGAACGGGCATCAAGACACTCAAGATAAAATACCACAAAGCATTCGGATATTATTTTGAGATCACCAATTCATTTCTTGATAAGATCCCCGATGACTATATCAGAAGGCAGACTCTTACCAATTGCGAAAGATTTACATCTGCGGCACTTAAGGAGCTTGAGGATACGGTTCTCAATGCCGAAGAAAAGATCCGCAATCTTGAATATGATGTATTCATCAATATCAGGAATGCAATATCTGCGGAAAGCGAAAGAATACTCAAGACCGCAAGAAGCGTTGCTTATCTTGATGTATTATCCGATCTTGCCTATGTTTCCGAGGTCAACAGATATGTAAGACCCCATATCAATTCAAAGGGAATCATCAATATAAAAGAAGGACGTCATCCTGTTGTAGAGAAAATGCTCGGAGGCGAGCTTTTCGTATCGAACGATACATATCTCGATAACCAGAGCAATCTTGTCAGCATCATAACCGGCCCCAATATGGCCGGCAAATCGACATATATGAGACAGACTGCTCTTATTGTTCTCATGGCCCAGATAGGATGTTTTGTTCCCGCAACAAGTGCGGATATCTGCGTTGTTGACAGGATCTTCACAAGGGTCGGTGCATCTGACGATCTTGCGAGCGGACAGTCCACATTCATGATCGAGATGAATGAGGTTTCCAATATTCTCAGAAATGCGACCTCCAGGAGTCTTCTTATTTTGGATGAGATCGGAAGAGGAACATCAACCTTCGACGGACTTGCGATTGCATGGGCCGTAACCGAACATATCGCTAACAAAAAGCTTCTCGGAGCCAAGACTTTGTTTGCGACACATTATCATGAACTGACCGAACTCGAAGGCAAGATAGATAATGTCCACAATTACTGTATCGCCGTCAAGGAAAGCGGTGACGATATCGTATTCCTCAGAAAGATAGTAAAGGGCGGCGCGGACAGAAGCTACGGAATCCAGGTTGCCAAGCTCGCGGGTGTGCCTGATATGGTAATAGACAGAGCCGGGCAGATCGCATCGTCGCTTGCTCTTCAGGATATCTCCTCCGTTGTCGAATCTATTGCTGTTAACGAACAGGGTAATACCAGGACCAAAAAGGTCACCAGACCCGATGAAGTCGATTCCGGACAGCTTTCATTCTTCGATCTTGTTTCGGATGAGGATGTGCTCAAGGAGATAGAGGATATCGATATATCAAATCTGACACCGCTTGATGCGCTCAATACGCTTTACAGGCTTCAGAACAAGGTTAAAAACAGGTACAGGGTATGATCAAGGTTTTAAACAAAGAAACCATCGACAGGATCTCTGCCGGTGAGGTTGTGGAGCGTCCTTTCAATGTCGTCAAGGAGCTTACGGAAAACTCCGTGGATTCAGGTGCTTCAGCAATTACCGTTGAGATCAAAGGCGGTGGCATCGATCTTATAAGGGTTACCGATAACGGCAGCGGTATAGCTCCGTCCGATATGAAGACCGCCTTCTTAAGGCATGCTACAAGCAAGATAGATACCGCTCAGGATCTTGATCATATAGAAACACTCGGATTCAGAGGCGAAGCCCTTGCAAGTATCTGTGCTGTTTCCGAAACCGAGATGATCACATGTGTCGAAGGATCGTTAACCGGCAACAGACTTTTCATACGTGGCGGAGAAGAGATTTCTTTTGAGGAAGTAGGTGCACCAAAGGGCACAACTATGCTCGTCAGAAATCTTTTTTACAACACTCCCGCAAGAAAGAAATTCCTGAAGACTCCTTCAACCGAAACATCATATATAGTCGAGATGATGGAGAAGATGGCTCTGTCCCATCCGGATATATCATTCCAGCTCATAACCGATAACAGATCGCGTTTCCATACAGTCGGAAGCGGAGATCTTCTTGATGTCATTTTCAGGGTCTTCGGACGTGATACCGCTTCAATGCTTGTTCCCATCAATTCTGAAAACGACGGTCTTAAGATAAACGGATATCTCGGAAAACCCGAGACCGTAAGAAGCAACCGAAATATGGAGGTCTATTTCATCAACGGCAGATACGTGAAAAATGATTTCATTTCTTCTGCTATAGAAGAAGGCTATCGTGAGTATCTGATGCTTCACAAGTTTCCGGTTGTATTCCTCAATTTTACGATCGATCCTTCATGCGTGGATGTAAATGTTCATCCGGCAAAGCTTGATGTCAGGATCACCGATCAGAATTCATTCTTTTCCTTCGTTTCCTCATCTGTCCATGACGTTATGAAAAATGCGGAGATGATTCCCGAGAACATCCTCACAGATGACAGGGAAAAGAAGGAAGCCGTAAAGGCTTCAAAAGAAGAAGTTGCTTCCGGCAAAAATCCCGAACCATTTGAGTCTCTCAGAAAAGGCGATCCGATCGCCGGTGCAGTCAAGTCATACAGCGATTTTGTAAGCGGAAATAACAGCTTAGTACATTCGGGAAGTGCTTTTTCAAAAGTTTCCGCTTCGTATGATTACGATAACAAAACCGGTTCATCGGTTTCCGATGACGGTTTCTTTGAAGATGACAGGAAGACATTTAAAAGATCTGATGCTTTGTCATCCGGATCATTTGGAGGTGCGGATCCCGCGGATGGTATATCTGCTTCTGATGACACATCATCCGATAATATCGATACTGTTTCCGAATTTTTGCATAATGCCCGCTTTGAACAAAAACAGCTCTTTGACGATCACCTTCTTGATGAAGGAAAGAGAGCCCGGTACAAGATAGTGGGACAGGTATTCGATACCTACTGGATCGTACAGTATGAACAGAAGATGTTCATTATCGACCAGCATGCCGCTCATGAAAAAGTAAATTACGAAAGAATGATGAAGAGGATCTATTCGGGCGAGAATCATACCCAGCTTCTTATGCCACCCGTGGTTGTTTCTCTTTCCGCCACGGAGGAGAGTGTGTTTCTGGATAATAAGGAAGCCTTTGAAAGAGCCGGCTTCGAGGTTGAAAATTTCGGAGGTTCGGAATATGCCCTGAGAGGCGTGCCTGTAGATCTGTTCGGACATTCGGAAAAGGAACTGTTTCTTGCCGTTCTCGATGAATTGAGCACCAATCCCGGACTCGGAACATTCAAAACCATTGATGAAAAGATTGCCGGTATGGCATGCAAAGCCAGCGTAAAAGGAGGAGACAGGATCTGGTTTGAGCAGGCCGGAAAGCTTATAGACGAACTTCTTACGCTTGATAATCCGTATAACTGTCCTCACGGAAGACCCACTATCATTTCGATCACGAAGACCGAAATGGAGAAGAAATTCAAAAGGATAGTCGACTGATGAATTTAAAACCGCCGCTTATAATCCTATCCGGACCCACCGCAGTCGGAAAGACCTCTCTTTCCGTTGAATTTGCGCGGCTGCATGACCTTGAGATTATTTCTGCTGATTCTGCGCAGGTTTATAAGGGAATGGACATCGGAACGGCCAAGATAAAGGAAGAAGAAAAGAAAGGCGTTCCCCATTATCTGATAGATGTATGTGACCGATCTGAAGATTATTCCGCATTTAAGTTTTCCGAGATGGCCGGTGATTGCATCGAAGCCATCCGGAATCACGGAAGGATTCCTTTTGTCGTAGGCGGAACCGGATTTTATATCCAGGCACTTTTAAAGGGTGTCGAGTTTGACGATGAAGGTCCCGATGAAGAATACAGGGACAGTCTTGAAAAAATTGCCGAAGAAAAGAGCTGTGAGTATCTTCATGAAATGCTGAGGCGTGTTGATGATGTAAGCGCAAACAGGATTCCTCCTCAGAATATCAAGAGAGTCATAAGGGCTCTGGAATATAACCATCTTACCGGCAGAAGGATCTCCGATCATAATGAGAACGAAGCCGCCAAGGAACCGGTATTCAATGCAGCATACTTTGTGCTTACCGATGACAGGGAACTTATCTATCAGAGGATCGACCGCAGAGTCGATGAAATGCTGGAAGCGGGTCTGGAAAAGGAAGTAAGATCTATCCTTGAAAGCGGAACCTCCCCTGACTCGGTATCAATGCAGGCTATCGGGTATAAGGAAATGATTCCGTACATAAAGGGTGAAATATCTCTCGAAGAAGCCGCATACCAGATCAAACTGAGGACCAGGCATTTTGCCAAAAGGCAGCTTACGTGGTATAAAAGAGAACCGGATGTGATAATGATGGACAGACGTGAGTTTAACGGTGATGTTAATGCCATGACGGAATTCATGTCAGCAGAATGTAAAAGAAGAGGTTTGTTTTAATGAACGGTAATGATCTCAAATCAATATATAAAGATCTGGGTATAAGCGAGAATGTTCTGAATGCTTCAGAAGAGGTGCTTGATACACTTAAGGGGAGATTTGCGGCAATAGACGAAAACGCAGAGCTGTGCCAGCTCAAGGTTCTTCGTGCTTTTCAGAAGAACAATGTTAACGAGAGCTGCCTTATCGGTACAACAGGTTACGGATATAACGATATAGGAAGGGATACTCTCGAAAAGGTTTATGCCGATTATTTCGGTACAGAGGACTGTCTTGTAAGACCTCAGATAACCTGCGGAACACATGCTCTCGCTCTTGCTCTTATGAGCAATCTGAGACCGGGAGACGAGCTTCTTTCCGCTGTGGGAAAACCCTATGATACCCTCGAAGAGGTAATAGGCATCAGAGAATCGAAAGGTTCGCTTGCCGAATACGGAATTACCTATGCACAGGCCGAGCTCTCCGAAGACGGTACGCCTGACCTTGATAATATCCGCAATGCGATAAATGACAGGACCAGGCTTGTTACCATACAGAGGTCCAAGGGATATCAGACAAGGCCTTCGCTTTCGGTTGCGCAGATAGGAGAGATAATTAAGACTGTTAAGAACGTAAGGGAAGATATAATCTGCATGGTGGACAACTGCTACGGCGAATTTGTCGAGCCTCTTGAGCCTTCAAATGCAGGTGCCGATATGGTCGTAGGCTCCCTTATCAAGAATCCCGGCGGCGGACTTGCTCAGACCGGCGGTTATATCGCAGGTACTTCGAAGTGCATCGAAAATGCCTCATACAGACTGACCGCACCCGGACTCGGAAGGGAAGTCGGTCCTTCGCTTGAAGCAATCTCCAGACTGTATCAGGGCTTTTTCATGGGTCCAGTGATCACTGCTTCTGCAATAAAAAATGCAATTTTTGCCGCAGCGCTTTTTGAAAAGTACGGATTTGAAAGCTATCCTTCATCAAAGGAGGACAGACACGACATTATACAGGCTATAACCTTCGGCAAGCCTGAGGGGCTGATCGCTTTCTGCGAGGGAATTCAGGCTGCGGCTCCCGTTGATTCCTCCTTTGCCCCCGAGCCGTGGGATATGCCGGGTTATGATTCCAAGGTCATTATGGCTGCAGGTGCCTTCATTTCGGGATCTTCGATCGAGCTTTCGGCCGACGGTCCGCTTCGTGAGCCCTATACAGCATATTTTCAGGGCGGACTTACCCTGCCTCACGGCAAATTCGGTATTATAAAGGCCTTCCAATCTCTGGTGGATAAAGGTCTGATTTTGTGCTAAAATACAACATTAGGGTCACAATAAAAAATGCGATTAATGCTTGCATTAATGAGCATTTTTTAATTTCAGACCTGTCCAAACATGAGCAAGCGGCAAAATATATGAAATGTATTTTGGCGGATCGCAATTGTTTGCAGGATTGTGAAAGCCCTTTTGGGCGAAACAATCCGTAATATCTTTTTTCTTGGAGAGAGTATGAAATACAGAGGATGGGTTTTATTTTTCCTGATAATAATCGGCTATATTCTCGGTAATCTGATCGGCCAGCACAGCGGAGTGGCATTTTTAAACTATGGCGGTGCTTTCGGACTTACCTCTCCCGTTGAACTTAACATCGGATTTATGATCCTTACCTTCGGACTAACCTTCAATATCAATATTGCGGGCATCATCGGGATCATTATCGCATTTGTATGCTTTAAGTTCATCAAGATCTGAAGCTTTTTTCGTCCCGGAGAAGACGAGAGAGCATATATGAAAGATAATATCATTCCCGAGAAGCCTTATGAAAGATTCAAGGCCCTCGGTGCGGGAGCCCTGACC
>JAFWUY010000047.1 GCA_017524035.1 Lachnospiraceae bacterium
ATGCTTCTTATTCCGAATCCGTGGATGGTCATCCATAATGCCTTGAGGCCGGGATAGTCGCTTTCCTCCATCGGACGTACTGTGTAATTTTTCTTTTCCTGCTCTGCCATTTCGAACCTTTTCTTAATTAATGCATAATCTTAAATATTATAGCCTAAATCACATATAAAATCACTAAAATAATAAGTATTTTCAACCTTCGTCCACGGGTGGCGCGAGAATAAAAATATCGACGTCAAGGCGCTTGCGAGAAAACGGCCGCCTGGTCCGAACGAAGTGAGTGGCCTGCGGCATGAGTTATAACTTGCATGGAGTTAGTTTTCCGCCTAGCGCCGTAGAAAGGAGATATTTTTATCCGCGACAGGACCCGTGCATGATTCTGAAAAAACTATTATTGTTCGTCATTTTATACATATTGAATTGTTTTGTCTACAAAAATTTCATTTTTATTCATTATTCATTCGGATTTATGCATATTTATGCAGTTTTCGATGAATATTCACTGAATAGGAATAATATTTATAAATTTTTTTCGGAAAAATATTGATTTTGGAAAATCTCTGTTGTATAGTCGCTTAAGAGTTTTGAAATCAAAGGATTTATATCCACGTAAATAAAAGGAGAAAAGTCATGAAAGAAAAGGTTATACTTGCTTATTCGGGCGGACTTGATACAACCGCTATCATCCCCTGGCTCAAGGAGAATTTTGATTACGAAGTAATCTGCGTATGCGTAGACTGCGGTCAGGAAGAGGAGCTCGACGGCCTCGAGGAAAGAGCTCTCAGCTGCGGAGCTTCCAAGCTCTATATCGAGGATGTTACCGATGAGTTCTGTGATAAGTACATCGTTCCCTGCGTACAGGCGGGAGCCGTTTACGAGAATAAGTATCTCCTCGGAACTTCAATGGCCCGTCCCCTTATCGCAAAGAGACTTGTAGAGATCGCACGTAAGGAAGGCGCTTCCGCAATCTGCCACGGCGCTACCGGAAAGGGCAACGACCAGATCCGTTTCGAACTCGGAATCAAGGCACTTGCTCCCGACCTCAAGATCATCGCTGCATGGAGAAATGAGAAGTGGACACTCGACTCCCGTGAGTCCGAGATCAAGTACTGTGAGGAGCACGGAATCCATCTTCCTTTCAAGGCAGATTCCTCTTACAGCCGTGACCGTAACATCTGGCACATCAGCCACGAGGGACTTGAGCTCGAGGATCCCGCAAACGAGCCCAACTACGATCACCTCCTTGTACTCGGTGTAACTCCCGAGAAGGCTCCCGATGAGCCTGAGTACGTTACCATGACCTTCGAGGCAGGTGTTCCCAAGTCGGTTAACGGCAAAGAGATGAAGGTTTCCGACATCATCCGCACTCTCAATGAGCTTGGCGGAAAGCACGGAATCGGAATCGTTGATATCGTTGAGAACCGTGTCGTAGGAATGAAGAGCCGCGGCGTTTACGAGACTCCCGGAGGAACCATCCTCATGGAGGCACACAGCCAGCTTGAGGAGCTCATCCTTGACCGTGACACCTATGCATTCAAGAAGGAAATGGGCGGAAAGTTCGCAAGCCTTGTTTACGAAGGAAAGTGGTTCACCCCTCTTCGCGAGGCTGAGCAGGCATTCATCGAGAGCACCCAGAAGTATGTGACCGGTGAAGTTAAGTTCAAGCTCTACAAGGGCAACATCATCAAGGCAGGCGAGACCTCTCCTTACTCACTTTATAACGAGTCCATCGCTTCCTTCACCACCGGCGACCTTTACGATCACCACGATGCGGAGGGCTTCATCAACCTCTTCGGACTTTCAACCAAGGTCCGTGCAATGAAGCAGCAGGAAGCAGGCATCGATCCCTTAAGCGTAAATAAGTAAAATTTGTGGTTCACAATGTTGCGGACGGATATATAATGTATCCGTCCGTAAATTTTCGGGGGGAAAAGTGAACGAGGGTGAACGAGGGGACGGTTCCTCCGTTCACCCGGGTTCAACAAAAGGTACTTAAGATGCATATAGCTGTTTGTGATGACAATTTTGCCGACAGGCACCAGATGGAAAGACTGCTGGGAAGAGAATCCGACAAAGAGGATGATTCCTCGAGCATGTATTTCGTGGATTCCTACGGAAATCCCACGGTCATGCTCTCCCATCCCAAGGCCTACGATCTCTTTTTCATAGATATGTGCAGGTCCGAGGGCATGGATTCGCTCTCCATCGTTAAGGCGCTCATAGAAAAAGGAGCAACCGCCCCTTTTGTTCTGTGCTGTTCGGATGTCGATTACAGGAAGCAGGATTTCCCGGAGAACACGCTTTTCCTGGATAAGCCCATCAGGGTTGACGAACTCAGAGCCGTTATCGGACAGGCCAAGAAGATCAAGGAAGCCGCACCCGATACCATCGAGCTCAGGGACCTTATGGAGACCGTTTACGCGAAGGTTTCTGATGTCATTTATGCCCGTGAAAAGGACGCCGACACCTATGTATGCCTCGAAGACGGCCGCATTCTCAAGAGCATCGGCCAGCTCTGGCTCTTCAGAAGGTCGCTCGGAGACAAGCACCCCGAATTCATCTACGCGAACAACCACACGATCATCAACTGCAACTGCATCAAGACGGTAACCCGTCCCGGCATCGCAGTCATGACCAACGGAAAAAGAGTCATCTTAAACCACGCTGCCAAGGGGCAGGTAAAACAGTACACGCGGAAAGGATAACACGTGGTATTACTTACTGCCGACAGTTCAAAGGACTTCATGGGAAAGCTGCTCGTATCCGATGCTTTCGACTCTTTCCTTTTACAGGAAGCGGGTATTATAACATCCGTCACATATACTGTGAACGGACGGATCCATCCCGATTTCTATACCGAAGAGGAACGCATTTCGCACACAGAGGAGTTCATTTCCTGGAGCGAGATCCGCCCTCTTATTTTTGAGTCCGTAAAGGGCAAGAACACCCCTCTTTCCCTCAGGCTGACCCTCTGCCTTAAGAGTGAGGCAATGAATGCCCTCATGCAAAAAAAGAACCCTGAAGCCGCAAATACGGGCCTCAGAGCTCTTGTCGTAAACATCAGGTTCGAAAACGGTGCCGTAAATCTCATGACCGGCACTTCTTATGACAGCTTCGTCCTCGACAGATCCGCCGAAGAGATCTGGGACGATGCCTTCAGGCAGTTCCTTTCATCCAGGGACATCACATTCACCGTTCAGCAATAATTCATCTGCCCGGAGCGGAGGGGCGGGACAATCTCACCCGTCCCGGACTTCATCTGCCTTTCTAGGGGGCGGATATCCGCATGCGGGGTGGTCTACTGCATAACCTCGGCGATGACCTCGATCTCGCAGAGGACTCCCTTGGGAAGATCCTTGACTGCGACGCAGCTTCTTGCGGGCTTTACAATGAAGAACTTGGCATATACTTCGTTAAATGCCGCAAAATCGTTCATATCCGCAAGGAAGCAGGTGGTCTTGACCACTTTGTCGTAATTGGAGCCGGCAGCCTTAAGGATGGCTCCGACATTTCTGCATGCCTGGGTGGTCTGCTCGGCAATGCCGCCCTCAATGACCTTTCCGGTCGAGGGAACAATGGGGATCTGGCCCGATGCAAAGAGAAGATTTCCGGATACGATTCCCTGTGAATAAGGGCCGATAGCTGCGGGTGCATTTTCTGTTGAAATAAATTGCATCTGTTACTCTCCTTTAAAATACGCGGTTTTTCGATTAACTGTAACCTGTTATTTTATTCCGGTTCATCCTCGTCAAAGGAGACCGTAATGTAAAAGCCCTTGGGATTTTCGTTGATCGCGGTCACGGTTCCTTCCTTTGACTTCAGTCTCTTACGGAAGGGGATATTGGGGCTCATGGCGAGCGACATATCCTCGGGGATTCCTGCGGTGTAGTAATAGTTACTGGGAAGCTCACCCTCCCAGATATAAACGGTCTGTCCCTCGGAAAGCTTTCCGGGACGTTCCATTTTGAACTCCATGGTCCTCATCAGAGGTTCTCCGTCATGATAAAGCCCTTGCATCTGAGGCAGTCCTCCACCTCGAAGGGGCCGTCACAGTGGAATACCATGATGGGTCTTCCGGTCTCTCTGTTAAAGGAAAGATAGAGGTAATCAAGGTTGATATTGCTCTCATCAAGTGCTTTGAGGAGCTTGTTGAGATTACCTACCTCATCGGTCACCTCGACGGCAAGGACGGGGTTGAGCCTGCAGTGATATCCTTCTTTTTCGAGAGCGTCAAAAGCCTTTTCGGGCTCGGTGGTGACCAGTCTGATGATACCGAATTCTGCACTGTCATTGGTTACGGAGCCGAGAATATTGATGTTTTCTTTTGCGAGAACAGCTGTTATGTGTTCCATCTGTCCCTTCTTGTTCTCAGCATAAATCGATACTTGCTTAAGCATCATGAACTCCTTTACGGCATGGCCGTGATGTTATTTATCTTAATCCCAGAAAGGCCTGAAGCAGATGTCCATGTCGACATCGCCGGTTATTCCCTTCACTCTTCCTGTCGCGGAATACTGAAGGATATCAATGTCATAGGGATAAAAGAAATCCGATGAATATGAGGCATACCACTTGGGGATATCCTCGAGTCTTGTGAGATCGACATACATTATGCTCATCTCGGTGTTGTAGTATACGTAGGGCTTGTATCCGGCGTTTGATACGACTTCGGCGAACTTGACTATCATATAGGTTCTTTCGGAGGGGGTGAGGGCATCCATTCTGCCCTGTGAGCCCGAGATCCTCTCAACGTCGATGATGATGGGATAGCCGGTTCCGTAAGGTGCAAGAGCGTCGATAGCGGACTGTGCCTCTTCAATTACCTCTTCCTCGGTGATCGCCTGTGAAAAGACGTATACGCCTACGTGAATGCCTGCCGCAAGTGCGCCCTGCATATTGGCTTCAAAGGTCTCATCCTCCACGAGGCGTCCGGTTCCGTATCCGCGAAGCGTGGTCCTGATAACGGCAAAATCAACGCCGTCCGCACGTACCTGGTTCCAGTCGATAGCGCCCTGGTAGGAGGAAACGTCGATTCCTTGTAGGAAAGGGTCTCTCCGTCGACAACGTAGCTCATAACGCCGTCCGCATCGGTCACGAAATTCTCCTGCTTAAGGTCTGTGAGCTTGAGCGAGGTGTTGATATCAACGAAATTAAAGGTGCCGTTGCTCACCACGATGACCTTGTCGGGGTAGAAAGGCCTGAGGCTGGTGATGCTGGATCCCGTAGCCACGAGGTTTTCCATGAGATCTGTGAGGGTTGTTCTTCTGCCCTCTTCGAATCCCGAATCAAATGCATCGCTGACTCTCTGGTCCGCGGAAAGCCTTGCCGCCTGGAGCTCTTCGTCGAGCTGTGCCTGCGTGTAGATAGGCTTGTCGTTATTTACGTTGTTCTGATCGAACTTCGTAAAGAAGATCAGATAGATCGCAGCTCCTACGGCTGCCAGAACGGCCAGAACAAGAAGGATTATAACGACGACAAAGCCGCCGTAGCCTTTTTTCTTTCTGCCGCGCTTTCTGGGAACATCATCGTATTCCCCTTCGTATTCATCCGCATATTCCTCTTCGACCTGATCCTCGTCGAAAAGCTCAGCATCATCGTAATCTTTTAAATTCATCCGTTTTCTCCCTCAAGTTGGTTGAGAGCTATGGTGCTCTGTCCCTCGATGTAGGTACCGGGGTATGTATCTATGACATACCTGTACAGTTTCTTGGCTTTTTCCTTGTCTCCCGCCTTTTCATAAGATACTGCCGCAAAATATATCAGATCGGCATTGCTCTCGTTGTAGAAATATGCCTTCTCAAAGAGAGGTCCGCTCTTTTCAAAATCGCTTGCATAATATGCCCCGAGCGCCGCAGATGAAGCCCTTTCCGTAAGCTGGGGGCTTACGGTCGCAAGGAGGTTATCGAAAAGAAGGCTTGCGCTCTCGCTGAGCTTGGAAGGATCCGTGGTGGACTTGATCTCCCACAGCATTTCGCCTACTTCTTCGTAATTCTGCTCCGACAAAAGAAGATTTGCGGCATCGATGAGCTTATCGATATCCGCCAGGGTTCCCTGCTCGCCGGTGTAGTCACTGAGGGACTCTTCGAGCCTGATCCTCTCCGCGTTTACTTCGTCGAGCTGCTGCTGAAGCTCGTTAAGATCCGCATTCTTTTTATCGAGGTTGTTCTGGAGCTCCTCGACATTGGCCCTGACCTCATCGCGTACGGCCGTGATCCTGGTCGGAAGCACGAGGAAATACATGACGGCAAGTCCCAGGATAAGACCGATAAGGATGTTGAATATCGTTCCGAACGATCCCGATCTGGGCTCGTGTGCCCCGGGAGGCTGGATTATGAGCTCGTTATCGACAACGTATCTAGTGGGCTCCTCATCACGCTTAAAAAGACCTCTTTTTTCGGAATCCGCGGGATCCGTGAGGTTCTGAATCGTCTGCAGATAACGCAGGGAAAGCGTGTTGTTCCGATCGATGGAAAGCGATCTGGAGATCTCCTTTTCGGCTTCTTCAAAGCGTGAAGAATCCATATAAAGAAGGGCGAGAAGCTGTGAAGCCCTGACATAGTGGCTGTTGGTCTGGACGGTCTTTTTGAGCTTGATCATCGCAAGGTCTTTGTTGCCCTGAACGCACATTTCAAGGGCAGTGTTGTAATCCTTGGATGACTTTTTGAGAACGTCAAAGCCGGCGTGATCGTTCTGGATCATGCCGATGTATTCGCTTGCCATATTTTCCGCATCGCGGAAATTGGAACTGATCACCCATTCGCTGAGTGCCTCTGCCGCCTCACCCATTTCGTAATAGATGAGTCCGAGGAGGTTACGTGCGTCTATATTTTCTTTGTTGAGTCTGAGGCTCTGTCTGAGACTTACTATTGCACCCGATAGATCCCTCACTCCGGCCTTTTCAAGGCCTTCGTTGTAGAGTCGGTTTGACATGTATATGATCTTTTTGTAAAGAGAGACGTCTCTTTTACAATTGGTGCAAAATGAAACCTCGGAAAGCTGTGCCCCGCAGTTATAACACTTCATACACTACCGCTTAATAAGGGCGTCTTCCGGGACGCATATCGCGCATGGGCTGCTGCTGTGCAGAAGCCGCCTGCGCCGAGTCTTTTCCCATTCTCACATAGAGATCGACGGCGTCGGTCAGATCCGCACCGTTTACGGTCTCTTCGAGCTCTCCGATCTCCATGCTGGGATAAAATTTCTTAAGTTCTTCTTCAAAATCTATCATAAGATGTTCCGTCTTTTTTTCAATTCAGATAAAGCATAAAAACATACAGACTAAATATAACCAAAAAATCCCGAAAAATCAATTATGACAGGGATTTAAGACGCTCTTCCACCTGCATGACCATCTGTCTGTATTTTTCCTGCTTTGCCTTCTCTTCGTCAATCTTGACCTGAGGCGCTTTGGACAGGAATTTCTCGTTGGTGAGCATGCTCTCAGATCTCTTAAGTTCGCCTTCGAGACGTGCTTTTTCCTTTAACAGACGTTCCTTCTCGGCAGCGATATCGACAAGCTCCGCAAAAGGAATATAAAGCGTTGCGCCGGCGATAACTACCGAAACCGCATCATCTGCTATGCCTGACTTGTCAGACTGTGTCTTAACGTCCGAAGCGTATGAAAGGCTCGCAAAGAAAAGCTTTCCTTCCTCGAAGACCTTAAGGATACCGGCATCGTCAGAAACAACGAATACCTCTGCCTTCTTGGAGGGAGCTACGTTCATCTCGGAGCGTACGTTTCTGATGCCCTTGACCGCTGCCTTGATGATCTCAACCGCTTCTTCCTCTTCGGGGAATTCACGCTCCGCGCAGTACTTGGGCCATGCGCTGATCATTATGGATTCTTCCTCATCCTGGATGTTGCAGAAGATCTCTTCGGTTATGAATGGCATATAAGGATGAAGGAGCTTGAGTGCGTCGATGAGAACCGTCCTGAGAGTCCACAGTGCCGCATTCTGTCCCTTTACATCATCGGTCGCATAGAGTCTGGGCTTGACCATCTCGATGTACCAGTCGCAGAACTCCTCCCAAAGGAAGTCGTAAACCTTCTGTACCGCAATTCCGAGCTCGAAGCGGTCCATGTTGTCGGTCATATCCTTAACAAGGGTATTGAGTCTTGAAAGAATCCACTTATCAACGGGAAGAAGGTCAGCAGTTTCGGGCTTTTCAATGGCCCTGCCGGTCTTTTCGGCAAACTGGTCCGCATTCATCATGATGAATCTTGATGCGTTCCAGATCTTGTTTGCGAAGTTTCTGCTGTTTTCGACTCTCTCGTAGTAGAAACGCATGTCGTTTCCGGGTGCGTTTCCGGTGATGAGTGTGAGTCTTAAAGCATCTGCGCCGTACTTATCGATGACCTCGAGCGGATCGATTCCGTTTCCGAGCGATTTACTCATCTTGCGGCCTTCGGAATCCCTTACGAGTCCGTGGAAAAGAACGGTCTTGAAGGGCTTTTCGCCCATATGCTCATATCCGGAGAAGATCATCCTGATAACCCAGAAGAAGATGATGTCATATCCGGTAACAAGTACGTCCGTGGGATAGAAATACTTAAGGTCTTCGGTCTGGTCGGGCCATCCGAGGGTCTCAAAGGGCCAGAGAGCGGACGAGAACCAGGTATCGAGGGTATCGGGATCCTGGGTGAAGTGTGTGCATCCGCACTTTGGACACTTTTCGGGAACAGCCTTTGCAACTACGGTCTCACCGCACTCGTCGCAGTAATAAGCGGGAATCCTGTGTCCCCACCAGAGCTGTCTCGAGATACACCAGTCGCGGATGTTGTCGGTCCAGTTGTAGTAGACCTTCTCCATTCTTTCCTGGGGAATAAGCTTGATCTCGCCTTCCTTTACGGCCTTTACGGCAGGCTTAATGAGCTCGTCCATCTTGACGAACCACTGCTCCTTAACGAGGGGCTCGATGGTAGCCTTACATCTGTCGTGCGTGCCTACGTTATGGGTGTAATCTTCGATCTCAACGAGGAGTCCGAGCTTATCGAGATCCTCAACGATGCGCTTTCTTGCTTCGTAGCGGTCAAGACCCGCATATTCGCCGCCGTTTTCATTAATGGTGGCGTCATCGTTCATGATGTTGATGACCTCAAGATTATGACGCTTTCCTACCTCAAAGTCGTTGGGGTCGTGAGCGGGAGTGATCTTAACGACGCCGGTTCCGAACTCGACATCAACATAGGTATCCTCAACAATGGGGATCTCCTTGTTTACGAGGGGAAGCCATACGCTTCTTCCTTTGAGGTGTGTGTATCTCTCATCATCGGGATTGATCGCAACAGCGGTATCTCCGAGCATTGTCTCGGGACGGGTTGTCGCAAACTCGAGGAATTCGGTGGTTGAAGGCTTTCCGGTCTCCTTATCCATAAGGGGATACTTGATATGCCAGAGATGTCCTGCCTGCTCCTCGTACTCAACCTCTGCGTCCGAAATGGAGGTATTGCAAACGGGGCACCAGTTGATGATCCTCTTGCCCTTGTAGATATATCCTTTTTCATGCATCTTGACGAAAACTTCGGTTACTGCCTTGTTGCAGCCTTCGTCCATGGTGAAACGCTCTCTGTCCCAGTCACATGAGGAACCGAGCTTCTTGAGCTGGCTGATGATACGTCCGCCGTACTCCTTTTTCCATTCCCATGCCTTCTCGAGGAAGCCTTCACGGCCGAGGTCGTGCTTATCGATGCCCTCCTTTTTAAGGGTCTCGATGATCCTGACTTCAGTAGCGATCGAAGCATGGTCAGTTCCGGGCTGCCAGAGTGCATTGTAGCCCTGCATTCTCTTCCAGCGGATAAGGATATCCTGCATGGTATTGTCGAGAGCATGTC
>JAFWUY010000048.1 GCA_017524035.1 Lachnospiraceae bacterium
CATCGGAAAGCTTTCCTACACCCGAGGGCTCGATAAGGATCCTTTCGGGAGAATAAGTATCGATAACTTCCTTAAGAGATGTTCCGAAATCACCTACAAGCGAGCAGCAGATACATCCCTGGCTCATCTCCTTGATCTCGATACCGGACTCTTCAAGGAACCCTCCGTCAATTCCGATCTCTCCGAACTCATTCTCAATGAGAACTGTCTTGGAAGCATCGACGGCATCCTTAAGAAGCTTCTTGATAAGTGTTGTCTTTCCTGCACCGAGGAATCCGCTTACCACGTCAATTTTTGTCATGATATACACCTCCGTAAACCGATTTCAATTCGCACAAAAATCGGGAAATACTTCCCGATTTATTGCGTAACAGTAAATACATTTGCGTTAACTGTTGTTTTTATTTATAAGCGAAACTGTAAGCCGGGTTCTGTCATGGTGTATCTATGCCTTACGGCATAAAACACTGAGACGATCATCTATCTAGTACGTACGTTACCATACGCATCAAGCGACCTACCTGAAAGACGGGCGGGCAGCCCTTAACCTTTCTGTTTGGTCTTGCTCCGGATGGGGTTTACACGGCTCCGCATGTTACCATGCGGACGGTGGTCTCTTACACCGCCTTTTCACCCTTACCTGCTAAAAGCAGGCGGTTATTTTCTGTTGCACTTTCCCGGGAGTTCCCTCCGCCGGACGTTATCCGGCATCCTGCCCTGTGGAGCCCGGACTTTCCTCACGAATCTAACAATTCCCGCGATCGTCCGTTTCGCTCAAAGAACATTATACTACACGTGTCAAATACAATTTTTTAACGAAGATCCGTTAATCATTTTCCGATCACTGCTTTATACGTTGAAACAGCTTCCGCCGACAAACTCTCTGCAGATGGAGTTGTTGGGAAGGAATTCGCTGGGAAGAGACAGGAAATAATCAAGGAACTTGAGCAGTCTCTTTGCTTCGTAATATGTAGGATCATCCTTCTTAATGCTGAAAAGAAGCGGCTCAGCAAACTGCTTGAGAAGAGCAAGCTCGTAAATCTGTGCAGAGTTGAACATTATATCCGCCTCTTCCTGGAAGGGGAAGATATTCTCCTCCTCGCCTCTTCTTACGGAGGCCCACATGGAAAGAGTTCTGTGAGCATCTGATCCCCTTGTCCTGGCATCCCTTACAAGACGTCTTAACAGTCTTGCATCGGTAGTGGGGATCCTGTTGTGCTGGTCGATATTGATGGAAGTAAGAGCCGAGATATAGATCTTGAACTTACTCTCTATGGGAAGTCTGTATGACAGAGCGTCGTTCAGGCCGTGTATGCCCTCGATGACAAGGATGTCATCTTTTTCAAGCTGCATATAATTACCGTGATACTCCCTCTTTCCAATCTTGAAATTGAAGGCGGGAAGCTCGACTCTCTCACCGGCAAGAAGCTTTAACATGTCATCATTAAAGCCCTTTGTATCGATTGCCTCGATACATTCGAAATTATAATCGCCGTTCTCATCACGGGGAGTATCCTCACGGTTTACAAAATAATCATCAAGGCCGATGGCATGAGGCTTAAGTCCGAAGGTACGAAGCTGTACAGAGAGTCTGTGAGAGAAGCTGGTCTTGCCTGAGGAGGAAGGTCCTGCGATCATGACGAATTTAACATCCTTCCTTGACGCTATCTCCGAAGCTATCTCTGCGATACGTCTCTCCTGCTCTGCTTCCTGGACAAGGATCAGATCCTCCATATGTCCGTTGC
>JAFWUY010000049.1 GCA_017524035.1 Lachnospiraceae bacterium
CCGGGATCCATGATCTTTTCACCTGTGTTTGGATCAAAATGCATTTTACTTTTCCTCCCTAAAATCTCTAAGTAAACCATCCTCAATAAGAAGACATACGGACGAGTCCGACATTTCATCGGAATCGTGGGTAACAGTGATAATGATACCGTTCATATCACGGTACTGCCTCATCCATTTCCGCACCTCGGTACGGTAATAGATATCAAGTGCGGCGGTAGGCTCATCCATGAGCATGACAGGTGGCATATGGACACATGCACAGGCTATGGCGACTCTCCTCTTCATTCCTCCGGAAAGCTTTGAGATCTGCTGCTTAAGGATATCCTCAAGCTGAAACATCTTCACCGCTTCGTCACCCGGTCTGCACTTCCTGCCGGACCAGAGCGACATATTGTCCGCAACGGATAATTCCTCTATAAGTGGATTCTCCTGCGGAAGATAACCTACGGTATGTGAGAATGCCGCACCCGGGCTGAGTTTCTTTCCGAAATACGTAACATTACCGGAATCGGCTTTCAGTAAACCTGCCATTATCTGCATAAGAGTACTCTTGCCGCAGCCGTTCCTGCCTACGAGCGCGATCTGCTGTCCGGGAGAAGCCGTAAAACTTACTCCTTTAAGTATGTTTTTTCTGCCGTATGATTTACATACATTAGTGACTTCAACCATTTGATCACCCACACACATTCAAAATTATATTTAATTTCGGGCTATCTTGCAATAATATTCTTAAATATATATAATAAGTTATCAGAAAATATGGTCAATTTTGCTAAATCATGTGGCAAATCACGATACCTATCATTACAAGGGGGATCAAAAATATGAATTGTCCAAATTGTAAAGCCGAAATCTCAGACGATATGAAATTCTGCATCAAATGCGGAACCAAGATAGAAATGCCGGCACCCGGAGAAAAGCCCGCAGAAGCAGTGGCACAGATACCGAAGGTCAATCTTTCCAAACCCGCATCCGAGACAAAACCTGCAGAATCACCCAAGCCCGAAGTGCAGGACAAGCCCGAAACTCAGGATAAGCCCGCCGCTCAGGCAAAGCCTGCAGAGGAACCGGTGGCTCAGGCAGGAGTTCAGCCTGCCCTCTGTGCAAAGTGCGGCGCTCCTTTAAAGGAAGGAACCAAATTCTGTACAAAGTGCGGTGCTCCTGTAAGCGAAACACCCGCTTTAGTGCCTGCCGGAAACACTCAGTCTTATTCGGGATTTGCATCCCTTAATTCCGGTGCCCCCGCCCGGGATCAGACTCCTGCAGCGGCAGCTCCCGAAAAAAGTAAAAAGGGCCTGTCTTCCAAGGGTCTTATCATAATCATAGTACTGGTTATCGCGGCACTTATCGTTGCCATACTCCTTGCACTCAAGAGCTCCGGATTGTTATCGGGAAGCAGACCGGACAATCAGGTCAGCCAGTCCGGCGGACGTGATGACAATGATGACGACGAAGACGAGGATGATCCCGAAGAGGAAGATCCCGAACTTGTTGAGGCCAGACTCGAAGAGATCGAAGAGATCAAGGACGAGATCAAAGCATATGTCAAAGAGGGCGATCAGTATGAAGAGATTTCAGGCCACTACACCGCCGCTCTCGATCTTTATATCAAACTCGCCAAAGAATACGATATGGCGGAGGATATCTCCAAGGAAGCCGATGACATCTTCTCAAGATATGCCGCACAGGTCAGACGCTCGGTTGCAAATCTTGACGGACAGCGTGTAAGTTCGGGCCTGTACATCCAGTCCAGAATTTACTACGATGCGATCCTCGAGTATGTGGACAGACTTGAAAATGCCGGCATCGAGATCCACGCAGACAGCATCATCGAAGAAAGCGACAATCTTGTCGAAGTATACCGTGAGAAATACATCCTTGCGATCAACGAGATCGCTTCCCGTGAAAACTGGTCAAGGGATGAGGCATGGGAGCTTGCTTCCGATGCGGCTTCGATAGTCGACGATGACGGAAATACGGTTCTCTTCGATCCCGACGATCTCGATGACCCCTTAAGACTCCGTTATATCTACGCCCTCGCATGGGAAACAAGAAAGAAGATCGAGACCGGTATCAAGGACAAGACCATGACCGCGGAAGATGCGCTTGATGAGATAGACAGTGTCCTCAAGGAGACCGATTACAACCTCCAGCTGATCTATGACGGCATCTACTATTGTTCACAGGCGGGAATAGATCCCACTCCTTATACCCAGGCTTTCAACACCATTATGGAAAAGCTCGGAGAAAACGAGAAAATACTCATCATTCTCGATTCCTCCCAGGCAACCGAAACCAATATAGATCTCAATCATTTCTGGGCATTCAATGACATCAGTTCCGGAGCAAATCCCGACTTCCAGGTAAGCACCACCAACGGAACAACCGCTGAGACCAGAGCATGGATCAGGGAAAACATCAGGATCAACAGATAATGCCTTCAGAAAAAACAGAAAACACAAAAGAAAAAAAAGCGTTCGAAAAGCCCGCAGAAAAAAAGAAGGAACGTGTAAAAGCGGTTAAAGAAAAGCCCGTAAAGAAGGAAAAGAAAAACCGCGACAGAGAGGTTACGATCATCCTCTCCGCCATCCTCGCGGCTCTTACCATAGCGGGACTTGTTCTGTTTTTCATCATGCCGGATCCTTATGCTGACATTCCGGTTCAGGAAGAGGTATCCGATATACCGGAGCCCGAACCCTCTGTCCCCGAACCGGATACAGAACCCATTCCCATTCCGGTCCAGCCCACGATATCATACCCCGCACCGGCATATGATTTCATTGAAGAAAATGTCTGGGTGGAGGTTCCGGGACTGGAGCAGGAATACACCATAGCATGGGTTTCAGACGTACATATGATAACGGATCTTACGGCCGGTGATGTAAGCGAAGACTCACTCGAAACGGTACGTAACAGATACGAGACTCTGTCCGTTACACCCGACGGTGTACACGGCAGGGAGCTCTGGCCGATGATCGTAGACTATCTCAACTATAATGATTTCGATGCGGTCATCTTCGGAGGCGATCTGATAGACTACTGCAGCACTTCGAATATGGAAGCTCTGGAAACAGGCTTCAACAGGCTCAAATATCCCGATGACCGTATCCTGTATCTCAGGGCCGATCACGATTACGGAACCTGGTACAGTGACGGAAGCACGGGATTTGACGATTATAAATGTGCCGATCTTCACATCGCTCTCGATGGCGATGACAACACAGGTAAGTATATCGACTTCGGTGATCTCATAATTGCCGGAGTAAACCGTTCAACAAATAAGCCCGGCGAAGACCAGATACAGGTCTTGACCGAGCTTTACGGCAGAGGGGTTCCCGTTATCGCGGCAACCCACGTTCCATATTTCTCTCAGGTGGATCCTTCACTCGAAGAGCTTTCGATGCTCGTAAGGAACAGGATCTATTATTGGAATCCCGGCGGTGAACTCTACGGGATAGATGATGAGACCAGAAAAATCCTGGATCTCGTTTATGCGGATGATTCTCCCTGTCAGATAGTCCTTGCCGGGCACCTTCACGCAGCCTGGGAAGGTGAGATCAGACCGGGGCTGAGACAGCATATCTTTTCTCCCGCTTTTTCGGGAGTCATAGGCGTGGTTCACGTAGTGCCCGAAGGCGAAACTCCCTGATCAGGGAAATCTGGTTCCCAGGATAATATTTCCGAAGGGATCTTCGGCAAAGGTAACCGCAAAATCTTTGCAATCCCCGCCAAGCCCCATAAATCTCGCAAAATATACGCCTGCCGCCGGAGTAAGGTAATAAGGCACAGCCGTGCCCTTAATGCCTCCCAGCAGTTCGTTCACGTCTTCATACTGTCCGGGATAGAAAAATCCCCCAAGAGTTGCGCTTCTGACTATCGTAGCCTTGCTCTGGTCACCGAATCTGTCCGATGAAACAGTCAGATAATAATGGGCTCCGATATGCGAAACCTGCACCACCCCGCCCAGTTCATCGGATACGGGATATACACCTCTGAGTGCAAAGGTTCTCTTATCGACGGATATTATTCCTCCCGCTCCCTGAGAGCACAGAAGGATGTTGTTACCGTCTATTGTGAATGATCTTGTATATACCCCGTTCAGATAATCAAGTTTTTTCACGCTGTCAAGCCTGAGCGTATATCCCCTTGAAGGGCGCTTGTATATGAACATCTCACCGGTATAGGAACTCCACACATAGAACGAGGCGCTCGCTTCGTCGTATACGCAGTAATGCGGTCTGATTCCCACATTCTCAAAACTCTGAAGCTCTATGAATTCTCCCGTCTTGATCCTTGTATATGTAACTACCCTGTTATTGTCGGTATCGGTAACAAGATAGATCATGCCGTCAGAGCAGATGCTGTGGGGCCTGTTGAGATCATCGGCCATTATCTTCCAGCGGGAAGTGTTCGTACCGACATTCTCAGGCTCCGCATAGATTATGCGATCGTGATAACAGTCCACGGTAAAGTACAGACCGTTCATGTATGTGGTCTGTGTCGAAACATAGGTGGATTCGTATTCATTGTAGCGGTTCGGGAAAAACGCACCGGTTCCGAGTCCGGGTGCGGCGCTTGCTTCTGCGGGCACTGCCAGAGCCATCACTGCGGCAAGCATAAGTCCCATTCCTGCTTTTATCAGTTTATTCATCATAGGGCATACCCCTTTCAATGCTTTTATATGATTATAGCAGAACGGGACTCTTTCTTAAACCTCCTACCTCAGTATTGTTATAAGTTCATCCAGCACGCTGCCCTCACTTGTCAGCGAACACTGTGCATACCAGGTCAGGCTTTCGTTTCCTTTATATGCCGTTATGCTCACCTTAATGACATCATCGTCATAATCCAGGGGAACGGTAAAATCCGTTCTCTCTTCAAGGATGTACTCCGGGAAAGAAACCGTGATGCGTTCCGCCGTGATGCTCTCAGGTGCGCAGTCTTCTCTTCCCTCGACAATATACAAAGTGTTGAAGCATTCCAGTTTTTCGTTTTCAAAAGACACAAGTATGGCATCCGGATACCCCCACACATCGGAGATCACATATCCGCTCTCTCCCCTTTTCATTACCCGCTCTCCGTCGGGACCGGTCAAAGGTCCCGTCAGTTCATCGAGGCATCTTCGTATATCACCGGAGACATCCAGTTCATGAAGGCAGGCCGACTCAGTGACCCCGCTGTTTCCGACATTATCCGCAGCCGTCACCGATATGACGAAATCTCCGTTAAAGAGCATATTTTCAAAAAGCGGTTCCTCACTGTCTTCATCCATCTTAAGTTCCATGGAAAAACGATCACCTGTTGCGGTAAAACTTCCTGCCGTTCCGTTATCCAGATTCCGCACGCAGATCTCAAAGCCTTCCTTCGCCCCCGCACCTTCGTCGGTTACATACAGATCTACAGATACGCTGTCAAGTCTTCTGTCTATGACATATTCGCTGACTGTATTGGAAACATTACAGAATGCAAGCTCCTCCGGCTCGCCTCCGTTTACGGACACATAGCATTTCGGCGGAGTCGCATCACCTATTACGGTCAGTCCGTTCATCCGGTCACTGACGGGATCACTGCACACGGTCCGCCCGCTTTCGTTAATTGCATATGCTCCCGGTTCCATGTGAGCCTTTGCACCCGGGTAGATATAAAGCTCTCCTTCATAGGAGGTAACGAATGCACCGGTAAAAGAAAGCACCCGTCCGTGATCTGTTCTTTCCGCCCAGCACTCAGTCTCCGGCACAAGATAAAATGCGGGAGTCCGGGATATCCGTTCGGAAAGCACCGTCTGCTCCTCGTTTTCCGTGTCACCGCACGGAAAATCATATTCCGCATATTCACTCAGGCTCCCGTAAAAGAACGCTTCATCGATCTGATATCCGGATCTGGCATATCCGTTTATATACGCCGAATACTCCGGATAAAACGGGGTCACCGAATCGGCTCTTACAAAATACACATCTTCGGAGTCCGGCGCTCTGTATACATTCCCGCCTTCCGAGAGCGTGATCTTTTCGGTAATGAGAGGATACGGAATATATGCGTCAGGTCCGTCAACAGCCATACTGTACACATCACTCACATTCCCGGCCCTGTCAACGGAAATGATATGGATATACTTAGCGTTTCCGTCAGGTATAAAGAAGGCGCTTCCGCTGAGCAGTTCCTCCCGTGATGAATTGCGGTACCAGTCGATAAAACATGCATCCGGTGAACTTCCGGATAAGCGGGCCCAGGATGAATTTATATACTCTCCCGTATCCCTTACGGTCCCGGCGGATGCATCCTCCACGGAATCGATCAGATAATAGTATCCGTACACTCCCGTGGTTATCCGTAATGTCTTCTTATCCGTCTGTGCATAATCCTCCGAAGAAAACGTCATATCGGATGCCCTGTATGCCCTTGCCATATATGAGTATTCGGTCCCCATATCCTCCGGCATATTCCAGAAAACACGGGCCTTACCTGTTGATGAATCATACTCAAGTCCTGCGGAAGAGATCGTCGCGGGTGCATCGGTGTCGGGAGAATACACCTTTTTTTCCGATGAAGCGTAATATCTCACCGCCGGCTCCTTTATGATACAGCAGCCGCACCTGACGGCATCTTCATCCGGATATGTGCATTCATCATGTGCCGATACCGTAAGATTTCTGTACAGAAGATCCCCCGGTTCAAAATCAGTTCCGTCGCCCCAAGGTGCTCCCCCCTGAATATTTACTATACAGGTTATTGTCGCATGACCGTTTCCGTAACACACTCCGTTTGACATGGTGCCGTTCTCGACACCTCCTATATAGCCGCTTCCGCCTCCGCCTCCGCAGCCGTACGACTTATAAGTGGCAGCACCACCGCCGCCTCCGTACCATCCGCCGCCTCCGCCGCCGTTCATCATATACGGATAATCCCTGGTCTCACCGCTGGCATTTGTACCGGTGCCTCCGTATCCGAAGCCGCCGGCTCCCCTTCGCCATCCGCTTCCCGCAGCAGTCTGGGTTCCTCCGCTTGCGTCGCTTTCCGCATCGGGCCATGGCGATATGCCTGTTCCTCCGACAAGTCCTCCGCCGTCTCCGGATGAAGCGTTGGATCCGGCACTTCCGCCGCCTCCGCCCGCAACTATCAGCACCCGGTCACGGACTTCGTACAGATTACGAAGAACTCCGCTGACATATGCGATATGTGTCGCACCTCCGCCGCATCCGCCGTGACCGCCGGATGCATCCCTTCCTCCGGCGCCGCCTCCGTTATAACCGTTCATACCGCCCACGCAAATATACAGAACGGTTCCTTCTTCAAGGTGAACACTGCCCCTTGCATATCCTCCGTTTCCGCAGACATTTCTGCCCCCCGTAGTCGGTGAGCCTCTCGCTCCCCATACCTCCAGTGTGTACTCTCCTGTCGCTTCTGCCGTATAGGACTGTATATCTCCCGTAAAAAGGATTTCTTCTTCCACGTTCAGCACACGATCCGCGCCCCTTCCTCCCGAACAGGACAATACCTTCTTTCCGTTTATCTCGATATACGAGCCTTCCCCGCCCGGACAGACAACGCCGTCATCACTCTGCTCGCAAACTCCGGCACTTCCCGTATATATCTTTACCTTATCTCCCTCGAAAAGAAGGATCTCGCATGAAGAATATTCACCGTTTCTCCCCGATAGCTTCCGTATGATGCACCTGCGCCTCCCCAGAGTTCAAATGAATATATGCCTGTTCTCGTGACCTCATATTCTTCCGCTCCGCCCTCTGTGCAGATCTTTATCTCGTCCGGTTCCGAAACCGTTCCCGTGTTTTCCGTTACAGCTTCGATCCATGCTCCATCATCTCCGGGTCCCGATATGTAATATCTGAAAAGATCATAGCCGTTGATCTCCGGAAGATTCAGTCTTGCAAGTCCGTCATAACGCATTTCACCGAAGCTTTGATCACCCATATAATCCGGAGCAGCTTCAAGTTCCGGTGAGCTGTATTTCGCGTACAGCTTTATATCTCCACCCGTTTCAAACAGATCGCCACACGACCCGGCAAAATGTTCCGGAAGCAGATCGGGATCCGTATACCAGCCTTCAAACACATAACCAGGGTATGCCGCACCCGGAAGTGTCACCGGTACACTTCTCCACTCCGCGGTGACCGTATCAAGGCTTCCGCTTTCTACGGAAGAATGAACATATGTAAATCTTCCGTCCGACTGTTCATCCTTTATGTTTCCGTGCGGCACCTCAAATTTCCATCCTGCAAATTCCGTATCCGTCCATACAGGCTCTGCCGCAGGTCCGCCCATCGTATCAAGCTCTATGAGATATCCCCGCGGGTGCGTAAGATATGCAGGATCTATCGCGGTTTCATATATGTATCCTTTTTCGAAGAGGTTATATCCGCTTGCCCGTTCTCCGTCCGGAATGCCGTTATATGCCCCTTTCTCATCCCTGAACTTTCCGCCGGAAACAAGAAGGGAACTGTCACACCTGATCCAGACCGCATACAGGGTTATCACCGTATCGTTTGCATCGTCTCCGCTCCCGCTGAGTTTTTCAAAACAATCCTCTATACTTCCGCGTGGGCTTCCGTCATCAAGCACCTTCTCACCGTCCGGCGTATCGCTCCATCCCGCAAACAGATATCCGGGATTTGAAAAGTTATTGTTTCTCAGTGCCTCTGCACCTGTTACGGGGTTGCCTTCATATTCGCCGCTTCCTCCGTAATAGAAAACCGAATCGGGCATGTTGCCGTTTATGGCACCGTTCCCGTTATAGCGGACCGTATAACGGTTATAAGAGACAAAACATTTACATATATGTCCGTTGATCGGGCGGTCGTTCTCCAGATTATCCCCACCCCTCGGACAAAAATACAGATACCGGGTCGGGTATGTTTTTGCAAAATCCCCGCTTCCCGAAAAGAGATATCCGATATTTGCGACACAAGTGTCATTAGCATATATATATCCCGTAAGCTGCCCGCCGCAGTCGGCGCAATATGCCATCCATCCAGAATCGTATTCAGCTCTGCATATGGTGTTGGGAAGGCCGTTTATCCCGTAGTATTCATAATCCCTGCAAGCGGTAAAGGGTCCGTGAATGCAGCGTGCTTCCCTGTGTGAAAGAACCCACTTCCCGACGGGAACAACCGAATCGGTGATCTCTTTCGAATAATAGTGCTGCCCGGGTTTCAGTTCTCCCTGTATCATTTTTCTTGTCACCACCCCCTGCGGGATCACCGTGGTGCCTTCCGCAGCTCTGTATACCCTGCCGTCGGTTGATACATATGTCCCGTATGAGGTGACCGTGTTTCCGTCCGGATGGACCGTGGTCCAGGCAAGTCCCTGACTCCCCGAATAAAACCTTATGTACGGATTCTCCATGTAGTCATTCATTACACTTTCGGGTGAAGGCAGACTTATCGCAGCCGATGACAGACCGCCGAGCGCATATGCTCCCGCGGCCGCAGACATAAGGATCGTCACGGGCGACATCAGTTTCAGCAGAAAATATGCAATCTTCCCGATTCTCTTTTTCTTCTTTTCATTCTTCAAATCCGCACCTCCTTTTAAGGACAAAAAAACGGAGACCGATATTTTCTCCGTAAAAGAGAAAATATAAGTCTCCGTATTTGACAGTTTTGCTTTCGAATTATGTCAGACTATATCACAGTTTTTTTATTCTTTCAATAGCCTCTACGGTATTCTCGTAAGTACCGAATGCGGTAAGTCTGAAGAAGTGCTCTCCGCTGGGACCGAAGCCCGATCCGGGGGTTCCTACGACATGTGCGTTGTCGAGAAGGTGATCGAAGAATTCCCAGCTGGTCATACCGTTCGGTGCTTTCAGCCAGATATAGGGAGCGTTGACTCCGCCGGATACCTGATAGCCTGCATCCTTAAGGCCTTCATAGATGACCTTGGCATTGTTCATGTAATAAGCAACCTGGGCTTTTAACTGTTTCTTTCCTTCCTCGGAATAAACGGCCTCGCCGGCTCTCTGGATGATGTAGGGAGCACCGTTATACTTGGTTCCGTGGCGTCTTGCCCAGAGAGGATGAAGGGGAGTGTCACCCGCTTTGAGATCCTTGGGGATAACGGTGAAACCGAGTCTTACGCCGGTAAAGCCCGCGTTCTTGGAAAACGATCTGAATTCGATCGCACAGGTTCTTGCGCCTTCACACTCGTAAATGCTGTGAGGAACATTTTCCTCGGAGATGTACGCTTCGTATGCGGCATCGTAAAGAATGACGGCACCGACTTTATTTGCATAATCAACCCACTTCTGAAGCTGATCCTTGGTAATTGCTGAACCGGTGGGGTTGTTGGGGAAGCACAGATAGATAAGATCCGGAGTTTCGGTGGGAAGCTCGGGAGCAAATCCGTTTTCTTCGAGGCAGGGCATATAGATGACATCTGACCACTTCTCCGCTACGGGATCCCAGGTTCCGGTCCTTCCGGCCATTACGTTGGAATCAACATAAACGGGATAAACGGGATCGCACACCGCGATCTTATTGTCCACGGAGAAGATCTCCTGGATATTGGCACAGTCGGACTTTGCTCCGTCGGAAACGAAGATCTCGTCTGCCGAGATATCGCATCCTCTCTTTTTGTAATCGGTATCCGCGATGACATTTCTGAGAAACTCATATCCGAGATCGGGAGCGTATCCCCTGAAGGTTTCCTTGTTTCCCATCTCATCCACTGCTTTGTGGAGGGAATCGATAATGGCGGGAGCAAGAGGCTGTGTGACGTCACCGATACCGAGTCTTATGATCTTCGCATCGGGATGTGCCTCACTGTACTCTCTTACCTTCTTTCCGATGGTGGAAAAGAGATAGCTTCCGGGAAGCTTGAGATAATTATCGTTTACTTTTACCATTTTAATTCTCCTTTATTTCAGGGCCGGAAGGCCCACAATTCACTTAGCGGTCCTGATGCTCTTTTTCAGGATCTCCTTCAGTCTTTCGGGACCGAAGATATAATCCTTTTCGCAGAAATCGCAATGGATCTCGGCATCCTTGTTTTCTTTTATCAGTGCGACGATCTCTTTTTCGCCGAGACTGATGAGAGCCTTCTCTACTCTTTCGTCGGAACAGTCGCACTTGTATGCACAGTCGTATGTCTCGTTGAAATTGATATCGAGTCCTTTAAGGACTTCGCTTATCATATCCTCGGGAGTAAGTCCCTCATCGAGCATCTCCGTGACGCTCTTCAGTTTCTTAAGGTTCTCCTCGATCACGGCTATCACATCATCACCCGCATCGGGCATCAGCTGGATGATGAATCCGCCCGAGCATCTTACGGTATTGTCCCTGTTCATGAGAACACCGAGCCCAACCGATGAAGGAGTCTGTTCGGAAGCTGCGAAATAGTAAGTCATGTCTTCAGCAATCTCACCTGTCTGAAGAGCGGTTCTTCCGACATAGGGTTCCTTAAGTCCGAGATCCTTTACGACGATAAGGTCACCGTTTCCGATGGCACCGGATACGTTCAGATGACCGTTTGCTTTGGCGGGAAGGATCACATCCGGAACGGGAGTATATCCCTTTACATTTCCGTGTGAATCCGCGCATACTGTAAGCCCTCCTGAGGGTCCGTCGGATTTGATCTGTATCGTAAGCTTGTCACCGTCACCCTTCATCATGATGCTCATCATTGCAGCGGCGGAAAGCGTTCTTCCGAGTGCCGCACTCATAACGGGACTGGTATTGTGCAGACGTCTGGACTCTTCACAGATGTTGAGCGTGGTACACGCAAAGGCTCTGATATGATAATCCGCAGCTGTTGCGGAAACGATATAATCTTTTTTACACTTTTCGTTTATCATTTACTTTCAGGCTTTTTAAGGACCGCATAGATCCTTTCGGTTTCTCCGCTCACTTCACCGTCCGTATCGGAATCGGCGATGAGCATTATCTCAAGTCCGCTTTTTAACGCAAGACTTTCTATGTCTTCTTTTTCGATACCGCGCTGGAGATGGGTCTCCTCCGCACGTTCATACAGGCCGTCTTCCCTTTTTATAAAAAGAGTAAGGTCGTATTCGTTGACGTTCTCATCCTCATCATAGTAATTGTCCCAGATGAAGGATACGTCGTCTCCCGCTTCCGCGATCGTGGATTCTCCGATGGATTCCCTGTATTTGTGTGATGTATTACAGTCGAATATAAACACGCCGCCGGGGTAGAGATAATTCGAAACACAGGCAAAAGCCGCTTCAAGCTCCTCATCCGAAAGGAGATAATTCAGACTGTCGCAGATACATACCGCGGTTCCTATGGTCGAATAAAGATCGAGCTCGCAGATATCCTGGTTCAGATACATAATGCCGCGATCTTCATCGGAATCCGCCGCCCTTGAGAGCATCTCGGAAGAGATATCGACGCCGAAGACATCATAGCCTTTATCGAACAGCTTCCTCGTAACAACACCCGTTCCGCACGCAAGATCCGCAACAAGATCCCTTTCGCTCGCAAGAACGGCTTCTTCTTCGGATGCGGCTTCGCTCCTGTCGCCCGATGTTTCAGACACACCGTATTTTCTGATGTCGCGGTCTATCCTCTCAACCCATTCATCATACGGGACATCACTCATCAGTTCGTCATAAACAGAAGCAAATGCCTGATATGTATTTGTCACGCACATTCCATCTGAACTCATAGATCAATCCGGCTGTCAAAAAGATTCACTTATCCTCCGATTATCACACTCGATACAAGTGTTGAACCGACTCCCATTATCACACCCGCAAGGGCAACTCCAAGCATGACTGCAATAATGCTGTCCTTAAACTTCATATCGAGAAGCGAGGCTGCAAGTGTTCACGTCCATGCTCCGGTTCCGGGAAGAGGGATGCCCACAAACAGAAGAAGTGCGACAAAAAGTCCCCTTCCGGCCTTGGCCTGAAGCTTCACTCCGCCCTTATGTCCCTTTTCAAGACAGAAGGTGAAGAACTTTCCGATCACAGGTTTATCCTTACCCCATTCAAGAACCTTTCTTGCGAAGAAAAAAATGACCGGAACCGGAAGCATATTTCCGATCGCTATTATCACATACCCGAGAACGATGTTGAAATGCTCGGGATTCATTCCGCGGAACCAGTATGCTATCGGGATGGCACCCCTGAGCTCAATAAGAGGTATCATCGAAATGATGAAGCATCCGAGATACTGTGTCATGGTATTCTTAGTAAATGCCTGCGCTATTGCTTTTGCCAAAGAACTCATTTATATTTCTCCAATCACTTTCAGATTATTTCATTCCCAGAATCTCTCTGAGATTTGCGACAAGAGTGTCACATTCTTCATCCGTGCCGACGGTTATCCTGAGATACTCACTGATGCGCGGTTTATTCCAATATCTGACATAGATATTTCTCTTTTTAAGTTCCGTGAAGATATGCTCTGCGGAAACCGATGCGTGCTTTGCAAAGATAAAATTGGTCTTGGAATCCTGAAATTCAAAACCGAGCTCTTTGAGCTTTATCTTAAGAGCCTCACGGGTTGCGACGATCTTCGCGCATGTGGCCTTAAAATATTCATCATCCTTTACAGCCTCGACGCCGAGCGCAAGAGTAAGGGATGTCATGGTATATGAATTAAAGGAATACTTTACATCGTTCAGATACTTTATCATTGTCTCCGAACCGATCGCATAGCCTATGCGGAGTCCGGCCATCGATCTGGATTTGCTGAAAGTCTGTATGACAAGAAGATTATCATACTCCTCAAGAAGGCTTAAGGCACTTTCAGCTCCGAAATCGACATATGCTTCGTCTACGATACATACGACATCGCGGTTCTTATCAAGGATCGCCCTGATCCCGTCAAAGCCCATGAACACACCGGTGGGGGCATTGGGATTGGCGATAACGACACCTCCGTTTTCCCTTGCATAATCTTCGGGGATGATGCGGAACTTATCATCGAGAGGGATCTGCTCATAGGGGATCTTAAAAAGATCCGCCCACACATCATAGAAAGAATAAGTGATATCCGGGAAAAGTATCTTCTTATCCGAATTGAAAAACGTAAGAAAAGCCATCGCAAGAACGTCATCGGAACCCACTCCGACAAAAACCTGCGAGGGCTTTACATTATATTTTCCGGCGAGCGCGTTCACCAGCGATGAGCATGCGGGATCCGGATATTTTCTTAAAAGTGATACATCATACCCCTTCAAAAGAGCTTCCACTCCGGGTGCGGGGGGATACGGATTCTCATTGGTGTTAAGCTTGATAACTCTTCCTGTGGGCTGTTCACCCGGTACATAAGGTACTACTTTTCTGACATTTGATTCCCAGTTCATCCTCTTGCCTCTATATCCTTTGCGAACTGCACGCCGACCTCTGGCATGCCCATCGCATTATATACTCTCTTTAATCCTTCGGCAGCATCCTTCCCCGAAGATGTGATCACCACAGCGGGGATCGTTTCGAATGCCGCATTATAGAACCATATGGCCGCTTCTTCGAAATCCTGGATCCTTTCATAGAAAAGACCGAGCTCCAGGCATACCTCGGACGAAGGGTCGCTTGCCATCAGTTTGGTTATATACTTGAAAAACATTACTATGTCGCCGTGTATCCTGGCGGTGTGTGAGATCACAAGGCACGCCTTGTTGACACAGTCCGGATCAAGTTCCACATCGGCTGCACAGGACACGAAATACGGAAGTGAATTCCTGAAGTCATCCTCGGTTCCGGCTATGAAGAGCTCCCTGACATACATATCGAACAGTCTCTTGCTCAGCTTACCGCCGCCGAGAGTGGCCTTGGAGAAAATCTCCAGATCCCTTTTGCCGTGGTTTTCCTCAGGCATATGGGTTATGACTATCTCACTGTCATAAACGACCGGATCGAGTCTTACCATTTCATGGACGGGCTCCTGCCATACGAACTGTCTGAGACGCTTGAACATCTTGGGGCGGAGTTCTTCGTCAAAGTTATATACGGTAGAATGGCTGAGCTGGTTTCCGTAGCGCATCTGAACGATCTCCACCTCTTCGGGGAGCATGGTCTTCAGAGCCATGAACTTGATGCGGTTTGCCTCATCAATGACCTCGTCGGCATCTGCGGAATAGATATAGTCCATGGTTGCTTTCGAAAAAGCAAAATTCCTTGCATCGGAAAAATCCCCGGTCCAGGTAAAGTCATATACCCTGTCCGTATATTTTGCAGCTATCTCCTTGGTCTTGTCGGAAGAGCCGGTATCGACTATTACGATCTCATCCATAAGATCCCTGATACTGTCCAGGCATCTTTCGAGGATCTTCTCTTCGTTTTTGACTATCATTACGCAGGATATTGTCATAACACATGTCCTCCCCTCAGACACAGCAAAACAAAAATACCATCAAAGGGTAAAAATCTGCATACACTCTTATTTTATCATATTTTTCAAGTTTTTACACAAAAAAAGGCGGCCGCTCCGCTACGGAACGACCGCTATAAAATGATTCACCAACACACAGGCGGTGTGACGATGTGCAGGATGATCACCGAGATCATGAACGATACCGCGATGTACGGAATGAATGGAACCGGTCTTTTAAGTTTAAGCCCCCGGGTGATATTTCCGCGCAGGATCTGCAAGCCTGAAAGCATAACAAGCGCCAGGCTCATATGCAGTATATGTCCTTCCAGACCGGAGCCGGTAAGACACAGAAATACCGCACAGCACGAAAATGCATGACTATCGGCCCTTCCGTATGCCCTGCTCATGATAAATTCCTGTATGACAACCGCCAGGATACTTTCCGGGACGTAAGAAACCCATACGCCCCGTCTTTCGAAAAGCAGCATTAACAGACCGGCGGAGAAGATCCACCAGACGGCATTTGTGACACTCCTTGTCCGGATATCCTCATATGAAGCAAGCATCAGGGATATCACGGCAAGAGACGAAGATATTATCAGCATCCGATCTTTACCCGCACCGCCTGACCACATAAAGGCTTCCGGATGCCAGACTCTCATAGAAAACGGGAGCATCTTCGCTTTCAAGGTAAATATTGAACATTACCGCGGGACCCGTGTCCGATATGACATTTCCGTATCCGTCATATCCGCTCACGATATATATGTTTTCACACAGAAGCTCGCCCTTTCCCGTTTCGGGATCCACGCAGTAGATATCGATCCTGTCGCCGGATCTCAGTATTCCGCTGACGGCTTTTGACAGATCGTCCGCTTTAAAGCCCGCAATAACAGGATCCTCCATTCCGGATATCATCTCTTCAAAAGAAGTGAACATTGTTTCCGTAAGAAGTGTTCCTCTGCTTATGTCATACAGCGTGGACAATCCATCCGCCGGTTCCGGATGAAACACTGCACCTTCCGGCACGCTTCCCGCATCAACACTTTTCAGTACCAGATAATCACCGGCATTTGACGCATCTATCACTGTCCCCTTGGGAATGAAACAAGCCGCCGCATAAACCTCTTTTTTCTCAAAATCCGAAAGAGCCTGTCTTTGCAGATATGTCATTACCGCAAAGACGCCTGCTGCCGTTATCAGCGCGGCTGTAAATATCCCTAACTTTACCTTTACCGTTTCATTTTTCCTGTTGTTATCTTTTTTCATATTTTTCCTTTATATTTACGGACCGGGTTCCCCGAGCATTTCGGCATATGCTTCCTTGCACGCCCTGATCCTTACATCGAATATTCCATATGTGTCAAACGATATCTTCGCATACGCTCCGGCCGATCTCACGGTAAGTCCGGAGGGTGTCTTCATGCTCCCGTATATCCCCGTGCTTCCGGTAACCCCGTAACCGGATACCGCAAACTCGGTAACATTGTCTCCGTCGACCAGATATATCCTGAAATCATCTATGTTAACCTCACCCGCAATATAATTGCCGTCGCCGGAATAAGACATATCCGCGGAAAGCCCCATATTTTCCCTCAGCGCATCTTCGAAAAGCTGTCTTGCATGGACAGGGTCACTTACGACAAGGCTGTGATCCAGTCCGTATCTGTAAGGATCGACATCCAGTGCGGCAAGGCACGAAGCGGCAAGCGCATCCTCGGCGATATCGGAATCGGCTTTGTACTGCAGTATCTGCAGGCTGACCATAGCCATGACAAGAACGAATACAAGGGCGTACATCCCCATAACATATTCGATCTGTCCCGTACTTTCCTTCCGCAGTGCTGCGCTAATACTTCGCCGTGGATGCTCTGTATTCCGAGATCTCATAACCATCCTCCGTATATCCCCTTATTTCCAGTTTTACGGGATTTCCGTAACCAACCTCCGCAGTGTCCGTATTCCCGAGAGATATCTCGCAAAGCCCTGCGCTGCGGAGCTCGTTCAACAGAGTGGCCCTGTCTGCCTGATCAAGGTATCCGACGGTTTCCATTCTCAGAATGTAACGCCTGGAGATCTGGGATACGCTGCTCTTCACATTTACCACCCGTACGCAATCCGCAAAGGAAACAAACACTACGGCCATACATATCACAAACAGGCCCATCGGCATGACGTCACCGATGCTTCCCCTGCTTTTCTTTAATGTCCCCATCATATGAACCTCATATCGGGAAGCCCGAATGCACCCGGAGTGCTGAGTATGCTCTTGGCGCTGTCCGTCATTGCCCTTACTATTGTCTGAATGAACTCAGTCAGCGAATCCTTCATTACCACGCACAGAAGCAGTGCAATTATGCACAGTCCGATCGTGACGAGTATCCCGTCGAGTCCCTCCTCCCTTTTCATGGCATGATCCAAAATCAATCCCCATACAGGTTTTCTGTTCATTTTGTTTCTCCTCTCTTATTATCTGAATCCTACGGCTCTGCTCATCATATAGACTATGCAGGTATAAAGCGCCGTTCCGAGAACCGCACCCAGCACCATCAGCTGGCTAAGGGTAAGAAGCCTGTCCAGCGATGCTTTTCTGGCGGCAAATATCTCGCTCTCCATATCCGATGCCTGTTCGGCAATATCTTTCAAAAGATCCAGTGCCTGCCCGGATTCGAGCGCCTGAACTATGGTCATGCAAAGTGAATCTATATATCTGTCATCAAAAGAAGACCTGAACCTTTCAAGCGATGCATATATATCCGATTTCATGATCACATCGGCATAAAAGTCCGTAAGAGCACTTTTCAGCCTGATATTCTCAACCGATGCGGAACACTCGGCGAGCGCATCGGTAACATACACTCCGCTTTTTATCTGAACACCCATCGAATGATATATGAGCTTTATGTCATGCAGCATTTTCCGGTTATCGCTTCTGTTGAGCGCGGGAACGGTAAAAGGAAGAAGCATGCCAAGCCCCGCACCGAGCAGGATACCGTTTCCGGGTGATATCCTGTTACCCGCAAGAAATCCGGCCGCACACAGTGTTATGCACAGTGCGGTAAATCTTCCGGGATCCGTCTTTTTTCCGAGGTGGAAGCCGGCTCCGTTTTTTCTCAGCCAGTCTTCCATTCTCATGTAAAGCGCGGTCTGCTTCTGCCGTTTTCTTATCATTCCGGCAAATTCCGCACCGCCTGCCATCACCCTGCTGTTTCCCGGATCCATCACGATACATATGATCACTCCCGACAAAATACTGCAGAGTATCATCATCGCCATGGCGATATATGCGTAATACTTATTTGGAACCATTCAAAACCTCACTTATACAAAGATGCGGCCTGGATAAAGAACATCATCAAGACCGTTCCGAGAACGCCCAGTGTGATCCTTCCGGGAATGCTTCCGAAAAGCACCGTATTCACCCGGGTCTCCGCAAGGCTTGCGGATATGGAAAGAACCACATAGCTCATGACCAGAAGAAGAACCATGTTTATCGCCGATTCCCTGAGCATCGCTTTTCTGTCGGAGCTTTCCTTCAGATAATCACGCAGGCTTCTTCTCGAATCGCTTACCAGTCCCGCAATGTCCTCGCTGTGCCTGGATGTGATCTCCATGTTGCGCACCAGCTGTTTAAACTGCGGATGTTCGATCTTATCCGCCATCGTAAGAAGTGCAAGCGATACATCACCGCTCAGCCTCCCTTCCGCTCCGCACTCATCAAATACCGTCCGGAGCGGCTCATTCATATAGATGCTTATGCGGGCGAATATATTTGAGTACACCGCACCCGAAGCCGCATATGAACCGAGCAGGTCAAGGAGTCTCGGCAGATCGTCACCGGTCTTCCTAAGGTTACGCATCTCAAGAAGCTTAATGCATACATATACCGAAAAAAGAAAAGCCGCCGTACATACGATCCCGAAGAGCACACCGTCGGCAATACCGGATGAAATAAATACAAATGCTCCGGCACATGTGATCAGTGCAATGAATTTTTCCGTTGTGATGCCCGGGAGATATCTGGTGATACAGCTGTAAACAAGAGCCTTGTCTATGCGTGACCATATCCCTTCGCGCTCCGCTCTCATTCTTATCGCTTCTCTTTTTCTCAGCGCATTTTCCCTTCCTTTTTCATCAAGCCGCCTGCTCAGATGTCCTGCGGTTTTCTTTATGTTCTCGGTCGTCCTGAAGCCCTCCATAAGACCGTAGAAACCGGCCAGCAAAAGAGTAAAGACCGAAGCACTAAAGCAGACGTTCATAATCCAGTTCCCTCCTTTCCTCGTTCCAGCCCTTGCAGGCATAAACATTTGCCACTTTAAAATCCTTCATAAAGATCAGTGTCTTGAAGCAGTCCATCATCCTCATGAGTTCATTTCTCGAATATCTGCTTTCGTACATTGCATAATCAACCAGCTTATCCGGCGCTCTCATGGCGGATGTGGAGTGGATCGTTCCGGCGCAGATCTGTCCGGTGCAGGCTGCATTCAGTATATAAAGTGCCTCCGCACCCTTTATCTCTCCGACCAGGAAATAATCGACATCCATCGTCAATCCGGCTATGCTTATATGCTCGAGATCGTATGATGCCTTGCTCTCCGCACTCGGCGGAACAGAGTGAAGGAACATCATATCGGGGTGAAACATCGTCGTAAGCTCATCAGCCTGCTGTACGACCATTACCGCACTGTCATCGGGAATGGTCTCCTTCAGTGCATTCAGGAGCGTGGTCTTACCGGATGAATTCCCTCCGCAGATAAGAGTCGAACCCATCCTGAACCTCAGTGCCAGGATCCTCGCGCATTTTTCGTCAAGCATCCCTTTGGCCACCAGATCCTTTAACAGCGGAAAGGACTTGGGCACCTTTCGTATGCACAGATACGGTTCGTCATAGGTATTGACGATGGGCATCGACACGGTAAATCTCAGGATGAAGCCCGGATGCGATCCCGAATCGGTAAATCTCTGGATCGCGGAAAGATTGGATACACTGACCTGATTCTTGGCCGCGATGTAATCGATGAACTGTCTGTATTCCTTTTCGGATGAAAAGGAAACACCCGAATCCATTCTCTTTCCGTTTCTCTTGATCCTTACATTTCCATGTCCCATTACACGGATGTCGGAAATGTCGGGATCGTCCAACAGCGGTGTGAGTCTCGAATAACCGAAGATGTACTCACCGAACTCCTTCAGCAGTTCGTCCGCGACATCACCGCTCTCGTCATACTTTTCGCGGATGAAATCACCCGCACTTTCAAGAAATTTTTCTTTTGTGATCAGCCCGCGTCTCAATGAAATGAGTTCGCTTCCCTTACCGGTTATGTATTCATCGGTAAGGGAAGGAAGAAGCGAGCGGGCTCTGGATACAGTGTCCGTCATATAAACTCCCAAACGGACGGCCCGCAGAAGATGCTTTTTGAGCATGAAAACAGGGCAGTCCCAAAACTGCCCGAACAGATATGAGATACACTTTACACAAGGTTTTTACCGCGGTCAACAGGTAACGTATGATTGTTAAAAATTCGTGTAAACTGCATAAAAAAGGCTCCCTCCCGCATGGGGAGGAAGCCCGGAAAACTCAGTAAATTCCGATGTGACAACCTGTGTGCAAATTGCCTTTATTGTACTTTTTACCCGTCCGTGATAGAATAAAAGACAGTTTAAAACTAGTACCAAAAGGAGCAATTATGAATTCAGGTATTTTCTTGATCCTTGCAGGCGGACTGCTTGTCATCATTGCCGCAGTCGTTGTCATCTCCGCTGTTACAAGTGTTATCAGCGGTGTTATTGCGGCTGAGGAGGACGACGAATAGCTTTCGTCTTCTTTTTACCTGACTTGAAATATATGAGTGCGGCTGTCATCAGTACAGCTGCAAGCACTATGGCTGCCCATCCGGCAGCTTTTATTTTGCCGATATTGTAGCATCTTACGTTGATCCACATCCTGTTGATACGGGCGTTGGCATCACCGTCGAAATATCTCATGACCGCACTTCTGTCGGTAACCTCCTTGGGAGGATACTGCGCAAAGAGCTGGCGGTAAGTCTGCTCCTCGGGAACGGCGAGAATATAATCCCCGCTTTCCTCATCTCCGAAGAAATATCCGAGATCGTAATCAACGACTTCTTCCTCATCCTCTTCAGCGGAATAGCACCAGTCCGCATACTCGAAGATCTGGTCTCCGTCGGTACCGCCCGCGATCGATGAAGTGTAACCGATGTAGTACATATTTCTGACAGCGTTGTCAGGTCTTGAAAGGAAGTTGACGAACGCTTCGCATGCCCTCTGCTTTTCGGCATTGCCCTCGATGTCACCCTTGAGCATTACCCATCCGTCAAACCAGAGGTTGGTACACTCCTCGGGAACTGAGTATGCGAGGTAAACATCCTCTTCCTCAGCCTGGTCCATTGCGTATACCGCATCACCGGACCACTGAAGGTTTGAGAAGATCTTGCCGGTGACCATATCGGACTTACCGGAGTCTGTCTCAAAGGAATAAACGTTATCCTTGACCTGCTGAAGGAATTCAAGTGCTTCGGCAACGGTCTCTTCGGAGGTGTCGTTCATCTCTTCTGCGAGCCTGTCATGATAATCGGGGTCACTCAGGAATTCCTCACTGAGGAACAGATCACCCTTTATCGCACCGAGCGTTGCAAAATAACTGTCACGGACATTATCCTTGGTGGTTATCTGACGGCAGTAATCTTCGTTGATAAGAAGATTCCATGTGGAAACCTCTTCCTCGGAAAGAACGTCGGGATTGTAGAGGAATCCGAGAACACCCCACATATAGCATGCGGCGTATTCATTCCAGTACTGGCCGTCTATCTCGTTGGTCTCGAATGTTTCCCTGATGAAAGGAGAAACATTTCTGATGTAATAGTTGAGTTCGTTTTCCTCATCGAAGAAATCATCCGAATAAGGAACAAGCTTATCCTCTGTCATAAGCTTCATGATCATGTATTCCGAAGGACATACAAGATCGAATTCATTGCCGAGTGTGAGCATGTTGTAGAGCTCTTCGTTGGTTCCGAAGCAGCTGTACTCCACATGTACTCTCTGACCGTAATTTTCGTAGTACCACTCCTCGAAATCCTCATAGAGCGCGTTCTCGCCGAAGATGTCACCGGACTCAAGGTCGATGACTTCATCATCTCCCCAGCCGCCTTCGTCGATATACTCTTCCCAGTTGCAGACTCTTATCGTGATCACGTCATCGGATGCGGCCTGTACGGGAATAACAGAGACTGAGCTGATCAGGGTTACAAGCAAAAGTGTCGCAGCCAGGGCTAAGGAAGCTATCTTCTTTCTCATGCGCTTACCCTCCTGTCCTTACGTACTTTAGTGTTTTCCTTTGCGGATCTCTTCCTGTTCATGCCGAGGCATATGCAGAGTACGATAAGGAAGATCACGGTGGAAAGTGCCCAAAGGGCGGTCTTGATCTCGGTTCTGGAGCCTCTGGTCGCATTTACGACATATGTGGAAATGGTGTCGAATGCAGCGGGCTTGGTGTAGGTCGCAACAAAGTAATCATCGAGCGAAAGAGTTACGGCCATTACAAATCCGGAAACGATTCCGGGCATGATCTGGGGAATGACAACCTTTCTTACGGCCGTGGCGGGTGATGCTCCGAGATCCAGTGCAGCTTCGTAAATTGAAGGATCCATCTGTCCGAGCTTAGGGTACACGGAAAGGAATACAAAGGGCGCACAGAGTACGGTCTGTCCCGCAACAAGAGGGAAGAAGGTATCCTTATTGATGCCGAACACCACAACAAGCAGGATGCAGATCGAGAAACCCGTGACTACATCCGCATTGACTACGGGAATCTGGTTCATGACACGGTATGCCCTAAGAGCTCCCGGTTTGGAATAGAATGCTCCCATCGCACCAAGGGTGCCGAGAATAGTGGAGAGAATCGCAACCGCAAGTGCGAGGAGGACGGTTCCTTTTATCATCTCCGCAAGTTCTTCGGTGGTAAATAATGTTATGTAGTTCTGAAGCGAGAAATGTGCACTTTCACCTATCGATGAAGCATCGGTAAAACTGTAGAATGCAAGGATCAGGATCGGTGCATAGATAAGGAGCAGGACTGCGAACACAACGGCAAGTGCAATACTGTTGTTTTTCTTCATAATACCGAACCTCCTCTCGCAGTGCCTTCATTTTCATCATTACCCGCCAGTAAAGTGAACAGGCATATGATGACGAGAAGGATCAGTGATATCATCGATCCGCCGTGCCAGTCGTAAGCCGAGAAGTAGCTTCCGATAAGGCTGCCCATGATGTAGGTGCTGTTATAGAGCATATCGAGGACAACGTAATTGGTCATCGCGGGAAGGAATACCATCGAGACTCCGCTGATGACTCCGGGCATGGAAAGAGGGAGCAGCACGCGAAGGAAAGCCTGTCTGGGATCTGCTCCGAGATCTGCGGCCGCTTCGATGAGGCTCTTATCTATCCTTGATATCTGGTTATAAATGGGAAGGATCATGAAGGGAAGGAAATCGTAAGTCATACCTATCACAGAATTCACGAAAGGATGAAAAGCAAGGTTTCCTTCGACTACGGTAAGTATTTCCTTGAGTGCCGTGATACGCAGTGTGAAGTTGATCCACATAGGCATTACCATGAGCATGAGTATCGCCGACTTGGATCTGATCCTGCTTGCGGCAAGGAAATATGCTGCGGGGTATGCGATAAGAAGGCATACACAGGTTGTAACAAAAGCAAGGACCAGCGAATACACGAGCGTACCCATGGTATTCGGATCCGTGAAAAAGTTTATGAAATTGCCGATCCCCGGTCTTCCGCTTGCATCGGTGAATGCATAGTAGACGATGACAATAAGCGGAAGGATCACAAATACCAGGAGATACAGCGCATAGGGAATACCGAGGTATTTCCTCTGAAATGTTCCTTTCATCTTCTGTCTCCCGTTATTTTGCAAGTGTGAAGGTCATCTTCTCTGCAGGCATGATCAGACCGACGATATCTCCGAGGTTCCAGAGATATTCGTCATCAACGATAAGGTCATGTCCCTTCGATGTACGGATGACATAGCTGTAATGGTCTCCCTTATAGATAAGGTTGATGATCTCACCGGAAGTAAGCCCCTTCTCGGCATCATCGGTAAGTTCGATATCCGCCGGCTCGATCGAGATATGGATCTTGATGTTCTCGGGTCTTATCGTCTCACCCGAAGAATCCTTCAGAACACCGTCCTTAAGAACAGATCCCTTTATTATTGAAGTGATGTCCGCATCAATGGGCTTTTCGTTATATTCAAGCGAATAGTCATCATTGATATCGGCATCGAATCTTGTGGTATGATCCTCTGCGATCATGATGTGGATTCCGTCGGGCTCGAGACACATGCCGACCTCTTCTCCTACCTTGGGAGTCTTGGTCGACTGGATGACCATCTCGTACTTTCCGCTCTCGACGGTTATTTCATAATGAATACCCTTGAAAACAACGCCGGTGACTGTGCCCTTAACGGTTCCCTTTTCGGGTGCGGTAAGGATGACATCCTCGGGGCGGACAACGGCATCGATCTGGGTTCCTTCGGGAACATCATCCATGCACTCGAATTCGCCGCCGCAGAATCTGACCTTCATCTTGCCGGTCATGATTCCCTTGAATACGACATTGGTAACGATGCCCTTTACCGTTCCTTTAACGGGTGAGGTCAGGATAAAGTCCTCGGGACGGACAACCGCATCGATCTGGGTTCCCTCGGGAACATCATCCATGCAGTCAAACTCACCGCCGCAGAATCTTACCTTTAACTTACCGGTCATGATCCCTTTGAAAATATTACTCTCACCGATAAAGTCCGCTACGAACGCGTTCTTTGGCTCGTTGTAGATATCTTCGGGAGGTCCGATCTGCTGAATCTGTCCGCCTTTCATAACGACGATCTTATCGGACATGGTCAGGGCTTCTTCCTGATCATGGGTTACATATATGAAAGTAATACCGAGCTTATCATGCATGGACTTAAGCTCGATCTGCATCTCTTTTCTCATCTTGAGATCGAGAGCACCG
>JAFWUY010000003.1 GCA_017524035.1 Lachnospiraceae bacterium
CACTGTAGTAGGTAAGGATACTGTCGGTATCATTGCAAAAACCTGCACATATCTTTCGAACGAAAACGTAAATATTCTAGATATATCCCAGACAATCGTATCCGGATATTTCAACATGATGATGATAGTTGATATCTCCGGTATGAAGGATTCATTTGAAACTCTCGTTTCGGGACTTGACGACCTCGGAAAGCAGATCGGCGTTTCCATCAAGTGCCAGAAGGAAGAGATCTTTGATATGATGCATCGCATATAATACAGGAGATTTTTAAGATATGATCAACCGCGTTGAAGTTTCCGAAACCAATGAAATGATCGAGAAGGAAAATCTCGATGTACGTACCATTACAATGGGCATCAGCCTTCTTGACTGTATTGATTCGGATATAGATAAGACATGTGATAAGGTATATGACAAGATCACAAATAGTGCGAAGGATCTTGTAAAGACAGGAGAGGAGATCTCAGGTGAGTTCGGTATTCCCATCGTCAATAAGAGGATTTCCGTTACTCCTATTTCTCTTATCGGATCATCAAGTGCAAAGTCAACGGATGATTTCGTAAAACTTGCAAAGACCCTCGATAAGGCAGCAAAGGAAGTCGGCGTCAATTTCCTCGGAGGTTATTCCGCACTTGTAAGCAAGGGAATGACACCTGCCGAGGAACTCCTTTTAAGATCCATACCGGAAGCACTTGCATCAACCGAATATATCTGCTCATCCGTTAACCTCGGTTCAACCAAGACCGGTATCAATATGAATGCCGTAAGGCTTATGGGTGAGATGATACATAAGACCGCGGAGCTTACAGCCGACAAGGATTCACTGGGATGTGCCAAGCTGGTGGTATTCTGTAACGCTCCCGATGATAATCCTTTTATGGCAGGAGCGTTCCACGGAGTAACCGAAGCCGACCGCATCATCAATGTAGGTGTCAGCGGACCCGGTGTTGTAAAGTATGCACTTGAAAAGGTAAGGGGAGAATCCTTCGAGGTTCTCTGTGAGACCATCAAGAAGACCGCATTCAAGGTCACCAGAGTAGGACAGCTTGTTGCTAAGGAAGCAAGCGAAAAGCTCGGTGTTCCTTTCGGAATAGTTGACCTTTCACTTGCCCCCACGCCCGCTGTCGGAGATTCAGTTGCCGATATTCTCTGTGAGATCGGACTTGAAAAAGCCGGTGCTCCCGGAACTACCGCAGCACTTGCACTCCTGAATGACCAGGTTAAGAAAGGCGGAGTTATGGCTTCCTCCTATGTGGGAGGATTGAGCGGTGCATTTATCCCTGTATCCGAAGACCAGGGCATGATCGATGCAGCTGCATGCGGTGCTCTTACGCTTGAAAAGCTTGAAGCCATGACCTGTGTATGCTCTGTAGGACTCGATATGATCGCTGTTCCCGGTGACACAACTCCCGCAACCATTTCCGGTATCATAGCAGATGAGATGGCTATCGGAATGGTAAATGCCAAGACCACAGCCGTACGTCTTATTCCCGTTATCGGCAAAACCGTCGGAGATAAGGTGGAATTCGGCGGTCTCCTCGGATGGGCACCCGTTATGCCGGTCAACAAGTACTCCTGCGAAGCATTTATCAGCAGGGAAGGAAGAATCCCCGCACCCATCCACTCATTCAAGAACTAAACTTTCTTTTCAAAAAATTTTAGCCTTGTCGCTTGATTATTATGTACATAATAATCAAGTAACAAGGCTTTATCTATTTAGAACTGAAATGTATTTACAGAACTATGAGCGGCCTGCTCATATCCGGCTTGGACTTTGCTTTGGACTTGAGAGTCTGTACCGAGAAGTAGAGATCCTCGATCGCACTTTCCCTCATCAATTGCTTCATGGGTTCATCATAAAGATTCTTTACCGCATCGTTATATCCGGTGATTATCGGAACGACGGACTTTGTCTTTATTTCCGATACCAGAGGTTCTGATTCCTTTCTGAATCCGAGAACCCTGATATACGGACAGGCACCGGTGTATTCGGTGCATGCATTTGAATCCTCGGTCATGTTCAACAAGATATGGAAGAGAGCACGGCTTACCCTTGTATATGTGATGTTCTTGGTCTTGAGCAGGTTACAGAAATCGCTGAAACTTGTGAACTTATCGAGATTATTGAGTATCCTGTCAGACAGTTCTTCGGAAACATCGGAATATTTCGCATATCCGGTCTGCCTTTCACTGAGCAGTTTATATATGAGCATCTGTGAAAAATCATCCTCTGTGACAGTAAGATTCTTTTTGACGGAATCCTTAAGTGATTTAAATGATTCCTCTGTCATATAGTCTTTGAGCGTATTTATATCTGAACCGTAAGATACGGCTTCCCTTATGGCTTTTGAACTGATACCCGGCCGTCCGGGAGAGTAAGGATCGTTGTATCCGGCACCGACTCTTTTGAAAGTCACAGGTTTCATGTGAGTACCTGTTTTGATCAGATACTTGATGTATTCGATCGCGAGGATGTTGTTTGGAGTGGTGAGGAGCTCACGCAGATTTGCCATATCCGGGCAGGTATCAATAAGAGCTTTCATTCTGGCACCGGGAAAAGGATCGCCGGATTTAAGATATTTCTTCAGACAGGTTTTAAACTTTGCGGGTTCATCCGCAAGAACCTTCGCAACCTTTTTAAGATCGTCTATGTTTCCCGATTCGGAACCGAAAGAAAGGTATTCGCATACCCCGGTGTTTACGAGAGTCGAAACTCCGCCTTTGGCAAAAAACTCAGCTGATGAAAGTGAATAGAACGGAGGGATCTGAACGACAAGATCGGCACCGGCCATAAGTGCGCTTTTTGCCCTGGAAAATTTATCGATCATTGCGGGAGCTCCGCGCTGTACGAAGTTTCCGCTCATTGCCACTATGACATAATCCGCGCCGGTTTCTTTTCTTGTGTTTTCGATGTGGTATTTATGACCGCGGTGAAGCGGATTGTATTCGGCGATAATGCCCGCAGTTTTCATTCTTTTCCCTCAAAAGAAATAAATGTTTGTTTATATAAAAGACTGCTAATTTTTTAACAAGAAATGCATCTGATGTATGTAAAAATGTACAATTTATTGAAATCGATTTCTTGTATGTAAGTACTCAATACAGTATAATATAAAAGTCGTGCGAAGGCAAAATTTTACAGTGTTTTTACTGCTTCTAAGCACATTACTTTTTTCTTATAAGGAGTTTTTATGGCTTATATAGACAAGATAAAAGAAAGAGCTAAGATCGACAAGAAAACTATCGTCCTTCCCGAGAGCAATGACAAGAGAACCCTTCTTGCAGCTGCCGAGATCATTAAGGAAGGCATTGCCGATATCATCATGGTCGGAAACGAAGAGAAGATCCGAGACGGTGCAGGATGGCTTGAAGTGGATCTTGACGAAGTTACCGTCATCGATCCCGAGACCACTCCCAAGATGGACGAATATATAAATCTCCTTTATGAGACACGTAAGTCAAAGGGTATGACCATAGAGAAGGCTACAGAGATCCTTCACAAGGATTACCTTACCTTCGGAATCATGATGGTCAAGAATAATGATGCTGACGGAATGGTCGCAGGCGCATGCCATTCAACCGCAGATACATTAAGGCCTGCACTTCAGATTCTTAAGACCGCACCCGGAGTGAAGCTTGTTTCCGCATTCTTTATCGTTGATACCGTTATGAAAGATATGGGTGAAAATGGCGCGTTTATCTTTGCGGACTGCGGACTTAACCAGGATCCGAATCCCGAAGAGCTTGCTGCAATCGCCGATTCATCCGTCAAGAGCTTCAAATCACTTATCGGACCCAAGCCCGTTATCGCCATGCTCAGCCATTCATCAAAGGGTTCCGCTAAGCATCCGCTTGTAGATAAGGTTGTTGAAGCTACAAGGATCGCACAGGAACAGTATCCTCACCTTGTTATCGACGGTGAGCTTCAGACAGATGCCGCTCTTGTTCCCCACGTTGCCAAGAATAAAGCACCCGGTTCACCTGTTGCGGGAAAAGCCAACATTCTTATTTTCCCCAATCTGGATGCCGGCAATATCGGATATAAGCTTGTACAGCGTCTCGGAGGCGCTGAGGCTTACGGCCCCATGCTTCAGGGAATAGCAAAGCCTGTCAACGATCTTTCCCGCGGTTGTTCCTGGGAGGATATTGTCGGTGTCGTAGCCCTTACGGCAGTTCAGGCTCAGATCTCACAGTAATATCATCACGGGCATGATTTCACGGATCATGCCCTGTTTTATGTATAAGGAGTTTTGTAATGAATATTTTAGTCATTAACTGTGGTTCATCATCACTTAAATATCAGCTCATTGATTCCGATACCGAGCAGTGGATCGCAAAGGGCCTCTGCGAAAGGATCGGCATCGACGGCAGGATCGTATATACTCCCGCCGGCGGCGAAAAGGAAACACTGGACAGTCCTATGCCGGATCATACCAATGCTATAAAGCTTGTCCTCGAGTTTCTTACCAATGAAAAGACCGGAGTGCTTAAGAGCCTTGATGAGATCGGAGCGGTAGGACACAGGATCGTTCACGGGGGAGAGAAGTTCGCTTCATCCGTTGTCATTAATGATGAGGTTATCAAAGCGATAGAAGAGTGCAACGATCTTGCGCCTTTACACAATCCCGCTAACCTTATCGGAATCGATGCGTGTAAGAAGCTTATGCCTAACACGCCGATGGTTGCCGTGTTCGATACAGCATTCCATCAGACAATGCCCGCAAAGGCTTACCTGTACGGTCTTCCCAATGCTTATTATGAGAAGTACAAGATCCGCCGTTACGGATTCCACGGAACATCACATTCATATGTTTCCCACAGATGTGCTGAGCTTCTGGGTAAGAATTACGATGACCTTAAGATCATCGTCGCGCATCTCGGAAACGGTGCATCCGTATCAGCGGTAAAGAACGGAAAATGTGTCGATACTTCAATGGGACTGACTCCTCTTGAAGGACTTATCATGGGTACCAGATCCGGTGAACTCGATCCTGCGATACTTGAGTTCATCGCCAACAAAGAGAATCTTGATTTTGCGGGCGTCATGAATGTTCTGAACAAAAAGTCCGGTGTATACGGAATGAGCGGAGATCTGTCATCGGATTTCAGGGATCTTGAGGAAGCCATGAATAACGGCAATGAGCTTGCAAGACAGGCTGTTGAGGCTTTTTGCTACAGAACGGCCAAGTATATCGGTTCATATGTTGCGGCAATGAACGGTGTCGATGCAATATGCTTTACCGCCGGTATCGGTGAGAATGCCGCCATAGTAAGAACCATGGTCTGCGAGTATCTCGGATACCTTGGCATCACTATCGATGAGGAAGCAAATCATAAGCGCGGTGAGGAGATAGAGATAACCACTCCTGACAGCAAAGTTAAGGTAATGGTTATTCCCACCAACGAGGAACTTGCCATCGCACGTGAAACTCTTGCACTTATCAAATGACATTGTTAGGCGGAAGAAAAGCCTCATGGCATATTTTTTGATTGACACTCAGGTTTACCTGGTTTAAAGTGTAGAAAACAAAATAAACAAACCGTTGAGACGGAGATAAAGTTCGGAAAAGAGCCCACAGAGAGACCGGATGCTGAGAAAGGTCGGAGATCTGCCGGACAAATGGACCGTTGAGGGCGCACGGAAAAGGCTGTTGCCTTAGTATGATGCGACGGGTACTCCCGTTACAGAGGAAGGATATGAAAGGCTGAATTGTTTTTTTGCCGGAGTGTCCGTAATGAGGAGATCTTTTGATCTTAAAGCAAGGTGGCACAGCGTTAAATACGCCCTTGTCTGACTTATGGTCGGACGAGGGCATTTTTAATCCAAAACTTCCAATAAAGAAAGATATGGCTGAAAAAAACATCTTAGATATAATCGCAGACAAGACCAGGGAAAGAGTTGCTTCTTATAAGGAGAAGATAAGTCTCGGGGAGATGAGCGCCAAAGCAAGATCGCTCAACCCCGATACCGGCTTTACTTTTGAAAATGCTCTCAGAAAAGAAGGAATGTCATTTATCTGTGAGATCAAGAAGGCTTCTCCTTCCAAAGGTATCATAGCTGCCGATTTTCCTTTTCTTCATATTGCAAAGGAATATGAGCATGCCGGAGCCGATGCCATATCTGTGCTTACCGAACCTTTCTGGTTTCTCGGAAATGACTCTTACCTGACCCAGATAAGGTCGCAGGTCACCATCCCCGTACTCCGTAAGGATTTCACGGTTGATGAGTATATGATCTACCAGGCCAAGGTCTTGGGAGCTGATGCGGTCCTTCTGATCGTTTCCCTGCTTTCGGACTCCCAGCTAGCCGAATATCTCGATATTGCTGATGAACTGGGACTTTCCGCTTTAACAGAATGCCATACGTCCGAAGAAATCGAAGCCGCCATAGGCCTCGGAGCCCGTCTTATAGGGGTAAATAACAGAAATTTGAAAAATTTTTCGGTTGACCCCTTGAATGCTTTGTCTTTGCGTGATAAAGTACCGAACGGTATTCTTTTCGTATCCGAAAGCGGAATTTCCGAAAGATCACAGGTAAAAACACTTGAAGATGCATGTGTAAACGCTGTTCTTGTAGGAGAAACGCTCATGAGGAGCGAAAACAAAAGACAGTGTTTGAGACAGTTAAGAGGTTTGTAAGCAGCTATGAAGATCAAGATCTGCGGACTTAGGACTCCCGGGGATATCAATGCGGTAAATGAAGCAATGCCCGATTATGTCGGTTTCATTCTTACCGACGGCTTCAAGAGAAGTGTGGACGAAGAGACGGTACAGTTTATCTGTAAGCTTCTCGACCCCATGATCCAGAGAGTGGGTGTGTTTGTCAACGATGATCCCGCCAGGATCAAGAGACTTATGTATAACGGCCTTATCGATATCGTCCAGCTTCACGGCGACGAGGATGAAGAATACATTAATGAACTTAAGTCCGGTTCAGGTTCCATTGTCAAAGTATTTAAGGTAAAAGAAGGATTTGACGTGGCAAAGGCTGAAAGCTCTCCCGCCGATATGATCATGTTTGATGCGGGCGAGGGAAGCGGAGAGACCTTTGACTGGAATCTTATAAAAGGAGTAAAAAGACCGTTCATACTCGCCGGCGGTCTCGGACCCGGAAATATTACCAAGGCATGTGAGGAATTAAAGGGCAGCGGATTATATGCCGTTGACATGAGCTCCTCAGTTGATATCAAAGGTCACAAAGATCCCGAACTTGTTATGCAGGCGGTAAACGAAGCTCACTCGATTGCATGATCTCCCTTACGAAAGGAATGCCAATGAACAGCAAAGGAAGATTCGGAGAATTCGGAGGACAGTACATATCCGAAACTCTGATGAACGAACTTATCAGACTCGAAGAGTGCTATAACGAAGCAAAGAACGATCCTTCTTTTAACGAAGAGGTTCAGTCATTACTTAATGAATATGCCGGTCGTCCTTCCAGGCTTTATTTCGCAGCCAAGATGACCGAAGATCTCGGCGGTGCCAGGATCTATCTTAAGAGAGAAGATCTCAATCATACAGGATCCCATAAGCTCAACAACTGCATAGGACAGGCGATTCTTGCCAAGAGAATGGGCAAGACCAGACTCATCGCGGAAACAGGTGCCGGACAGCACGGTGTTGCAACCGCAACCGTTGCCGCTCTTCTCGGTATGGAATGTGAGATATTCATGGGCAAGGAAGATACGATCCGCCAGGCTCTGAATGTTTACCGTACGGAACTTCTCGGTGCCAAGGTTCACGCCGTTACAACCGGCACCATGACCCTCAAGGATGCCGTAAATGATGCAATGAAAGAGTGGAGC
>JAFWUY010000050.1 GCA_017524035.1 Lachnospiraceae bacterium
AAAATTTTGGATCAGAAAAAAACAGGACAATTCCTGAAAATGCTCAGAAATGAGAAGAAAATGACCCAGGAGCAGCTTGCGGAACAGTTCTATGTAAGTTCAAGAACCGTTTCGAGATGGGAAACCGGAAGCAATCTTCCGGATATTTCACTGCTCGTTGAATTAGCCGATTTTTACGATGTAGACGTCAGAGAGATCATTGACGGAGAAAGGAAAAGCGAGATGATGAACAATGAAACAAGGGAGGTCGCCGATAAGATGGCGGCCTACGCCGGCAACGAAAAAAGTAAACTTTTAAGGGTAATACAGACAATGTCGATAGCGGGGGTGCTTGTATCACTGCTGTCGATAATACTTCAGGCCGTGGGAGCCGAGCAGGGGCTTAAGACCACTCTGGCTCTTACCGCATCGGTGGCGATACTCATACTTATGTCCATAATCACCCTGTATGTAACGGGGATGCTTGAAAAGGTCACAAGCAGCAAAAAGCTGATGAAGGCGATCAAGATCACATCGATAGTCATGATCGTTCTTGCGATACTGTATTTTTTGAGAGTATTTCTTACTGTTTTGCTGGTTTTGGGGCTGCTGTTCGCAGATACTGCGCTTCAAAGGGTCAAGACGGATACGGATATCGCCCACTACAACGACTATATCCATACGGAGCTGACAACAGAGGAACTCAGCAAAAAAGGATATTCGGTATTAAGAGGTGAGATGATCGATATCTGGCCGGAGCACATCACATCCGATATGAGTGTGACCGATTACCAATATACCTACTACAACCCCTGGGATCCCCAGTATGTTATCTACATGACTGCCGATTACGAAGCGGAGAGCTATGAAAAAGAGATCGAAAGACTGACGGACCTCGGACTTGAGGACTATATCGGGATATATACCGTTACCGGTGAGCCGGAGGGCTATGACATAATTTCCATGAACAGCGATGAATATAATGGATTCACATACGCTATGATCCCGGAAGGAGCAGAGGATAATACCCGGATCACATATGTGACCGTATGGTTCTGCAATTATTTCCTGGATCTGGATGTACATAAGTATATTCCGGATGAATACCTTCTCCCCGGTTTTAATGCGGAAGAGAATAACCCTTATAAACAGGAGAACCTTATCCCGCCTGAGGAACTAACTCCGGAGGAATCATTTTCACTGTTGTTCCCGGATTTTGCAAAGTAATAAAAGAGATCAAGAAAAGAGGTGAAAGCATGTCCGAACTTTATGCATCCTGGTACGACGAAGTACCCGAGGGAGATTTTATCTCCAAGGCTCCCACATACAAGGTGGGTGAATACTTTGACCGTTTCCACACGGGCGAATATGTTTACAAAGACATATCGATGAAATATTACTGGTTTGATCCGCGCGAATACGGATATGCCGATGACGGAAAGCTTTCCCTTCTTACTTTCCTTCACGGAACCAGCAATGCGCTTGTAGGAGATGTATGCATCAACTACACCGGTGCGGAGCTTTACGCATCGGATTCTTATCAGGAGACCATGGGAGGAGCATATATCCTGATCCCCGTGGCAAATGAGTACCGGGATGAAAGCGGTAAGGTACGGGGTCAGTGGGGAACGGATTATCTGGAGATCGTCCACAGCCTTTATCTTGATTTCATAAAAGAGAAAACTGCCGGTGTCGGACTGCGCATGCTCTTCGGCAATTCATCCGGCGCAACCTTCGTTCTCAGACTGATGGATAACTATATGGACGATTTCGATGTGGTCCTTCCCGTGGGAAGTGATGCCATCGCCGAAGACTCCGTACTCGATAAGTATGACGATAAGGGGAAATGTCTGTTCCTGGCCATCTGCAGGAGGGACGAGTTCCATCCTTACGAAGAAAACCTTAAGGACCGCATCGAACGCCTCCACATGATGAAGAAGGTATTCCTCTATGTTCCCGAGTGGACGAGGAACGGAGACAAGGGAATCGCATCGATAGACGGCGGCATAGAGATGGGCCAGCACTGCCTTATGAACGCCATACAGTCAAATCTCATGTTCGACGACGGAACTCCGATGGAGCCCAGGCTTCCCAGAGGCGTTACCGGATGGATCGCA
>JAFWUY010000051.1 GCA_017524035.1 Lachnospiraceae bacterium
ACGCGGATATCGGTGCGGACTCTCTGACCGGTAAATCCGGTGAGCTTTTCGAATGCGGAATACGGAACCATGCCGTCATAATCTTCCTCGAAGATCCTGTTGTACTTCTCGGCGCGGTACATCCTCCGCTTAAGAAGTACAGGCGGGAATGTCAGAGCAGATGCTATTCCCCCGGTAAGAAGCGTCATAAAACCGCCTCCGACAATAGCCAGCATCCCGTCAACAAACAGGTAATTGATGATGAAGACTATGAACAGTGCCGCCAGAAACCAGAAGAATGCGCCGACCGCGATCAGCACATTACAAAAGGCTTTTGTAGACTCTATCTTGAGTTTATTCAGGTACATTTTTACTCCCCCGGGCTATAAAGAACTCCACGGTCATCCCGCGGAGTTCCGATTGATCATTCTTTTCCGTCCCAGCAGTAAGTGCAGAGCTTCTCGTGAGGAAGACCGGTTGCATCGAGCATGTCATCGAGACGTGCATATCTGAGGGATGTGAAGTTCATTTCCTTCCTGATCTCCTCGAGCATCTGTGCATACTTCTCGGAATCGGGATCCGCATACTGCTTGAGAAGGTCGGGAGTTACATTTCCGCCCTCGAGTCTTTCGATGACACGTCTTGTGATGAGGTCCATCTCGGACTTGGATCTTGAGAAGTTCAGGTATTTACATCCGTATACAAGGGGAGGGCAGGCGGGTCTTACATGGACTTCCTTTGCTCCGGACTTGTACAGGAATTCTGTGGTTTCCCTGAGCTGGGTACCTCTTACGATGGAGTCATCGATGAGGATGATGCTCCTGCCCTTGATGAGCTCCTCGACAGCGAGCAGCTTCATCTTCGCGATGAGGTCACGCTTGCTCTGGATGGTGGGCATGAACGACCTGGGCCAGGTCGGGGTGTACTTGATGAAGGGTCTTGAAAAAGGAATTCCCGACTTGTTCGCATATCCGACTGCATGTGCGGTTCCGGAATCGGGTACTCCCGCAACGATATCCGCCTTTACGTCATCGCGGGTCGCCATTGCGGCACCGTTGTCGTAACGCATCTTCTCTACGCTGGTTCCCTCGTATGAGCTTGAAGGATATCCGTAGTAGACCCAGAGGAATGTACAGATCTTCATATTGTCCCCGGGTGCTTTGAGACTTACGCAGTTGGAGTCGGTAACGCATACGATCTCACCGGGGCCGAGTTCCTTGTAATCGCTGTAGCCGAGGTTCTTGTATGCGAAGTTTTCGAATGAAAGGCAGAATGCTCCGTCCTTTCTTCCGATGACAACGGGAGTTCTTCCCTGCTTATCCCTTGCGGCATAGATGCCCTTGGGGGTGAGCATGAGTAGCGATACGCTTCCGTCAACTGCGGAAAGGGCATAATCGATGCCGTCGATAAGGTTTTCTTTGGTATTGATGAGTGCAGCGATAAGCTCGGTCGCATTGATCTCACCTGAGCTCATCTCCATAAAGTGCGAAAGGCCGCGGTCTATAAGCTGCTTCGCAAGCTCGTCGGAGTTGTTGACCTTGGATACGGTGACCAGTGCGTAGGTTCCGTGGTGAGAGTGGATGATAAGGGGCTGGGGCTCGTAATCGGAGATCGATCCGATTCCCATATATCCGTCCATCTCCTGGACTTCCTTATCGAACTTGGTCCTGAAGGGTGAGTTTTCGATATTGTGGATCGCACGGTTGAATCCGTCTTTTCCGTATACGACAAGCCCGCCCCTGCGGGTTCCGAGATGTGAATGATAATCCGTTCCGAAGAACAGATCGAAAACACAGTTTTCTTTAGCAGCTACTCCGAAAAAACCACCCATTGTTTTAAAACCAAACCTTTCAAATAAAATCTTTGATTATTATGCTCCGATCAGTGAAAGGAGCTTTTTGGTGCTTCCGAGAGGATCGTCATTGAATACCGCAGAACCTGCGACGATGACGTTGGCTCCCGCTTTATTGATCTCCGCGATATTGTCCGCGGTGATCCCGCCGTCCACCTCGATATCGGTATCAAGTCCCTCGGCATCGATGAATGCCCTGAGTGCCCTGACCTTGTCGACGGTCTCGGGGATCAGCTTCTGGCCTCCGAATCCGGGTTCGACCGTCATGACGAGGATCATGTCTGCATCGGCCGCATAGCCAAGTATAGCACTTATGGGGGTATTTGGCTTGACGGAAATTCCCGCACGTAAGCTTTTACCCGTAAGTGCCTTGGTAGAATGGATCTGTTTGATTATATCGGCGGCGTTCTCCGGATCGGCTTCAACATGGAATGTTATGCCGTCGGCACCGCTTTTTGCAAATTCTTCGATATATCTGCCGGGCTTTTCTATCATGAGGTGCGCATCTATGAACAGATCCGTTTCCTTGCGTATGGACTTCATGACAGGCATCCCGAAGGATATGGACGGGACAAAGATCCCGTCCATAACATCGAAATGAAGATATGGTGCGCCCCCTTCACGGACCTGCGCTATCTGTTTTCCCAGATGATTGAAGTCTGCAGCAAGTATTGAGGGGGCAAGAATATTTTTCATTTATACAAACTCCTTGACCTGCTTATAAACTCCGTCGCCGTCGAGTTCGTATTTCTTGAGAAGGTCTGATGCGGATCCGGACTCACCGAATACGTCCTGCATACCGATCTTCCTGACCTTAACGGGATACTCCTCAGCAAGTGCGTCACATACTGCGGAACCGAGACCGCCGATGACTGAGTGCTCTTCGCAGGTGACAACCTTGCCGGTCTTCTTGGCGCTGCCAACGATGATGTCCTTATCGAGAGGCTTGATGGTGCAGATGTTGATGACCTCTGCATCGATTCCGTCAGCTGCGAGCTTCTCTGCAGCCTGGAGTGCGGAATCAACCATGATACCGGTTGCTACGATGGTAACGTCCTTGCCTTCTCTTACGATCTGTCCCTTGCCGATCTCGAACTTGTAATCGGGTCTGTCATTGATAACGGGAACAGCTGCACGTCCGAATCTGATGTAAACGGGGCCTACATGCTCGAGAGCCGCTCTTACGGCTGCCTTAGCCTCGATATCATCGGAGGGACACATGACTACCATTCCGGGAATGGTTCTCATAAGAGCGATGTCCTCGTTGCACTGGTGGGAAGCTCCGTCCTCACCTACGGTAAGTCCTGCATGGGTTGCACCGATCTTAACATTTAGATGGGGATATCCGATGGAGTTTCTTACCTGCTCAAATGCTCTTCCTGCTGCGAACATTGCGAATGAGCTTGCGAAGGGGATCTTACCGGTAAGGGAAAGTCCTGCTGCGATGCCCATCATATTGGATTCTGCGATACCGCAGTCGATATGTCTGTCGGGATATGCTTTCTTGAAGATACCGGTCTTGGTCGCACCTGCGAGGTCG
>JAFWUY010000052.1 GCA_017524035.1 Lachnospiraceae bacterium
CGTCGGGATCGTACTCACCGATATGATCCGAATCCTCGCCCTCTCCGAGGCCGTAGTTATATTCCTGATCCGTTCCGTAGGCGGAAGGAATGGAATTGATGATGGCCCTGCCGTATTTCACGAAGGAGAAAAGCACATAAATGCAGAGCATAAAAACAACAACGCTTCCCGCAATGAGCCACGGTACCGGATTAGCCTTCTTCGTACCGTATCCGGGCTGCCCGTAAGCTGTCTGCCCGGGGTTGTAATACTGCTGCCCGTTCAGATAGTAAGGCTGTGCACCCTGAGGGTTCTGATATGCATTGTTCTGATACTGATACGTCGCATTAGGATCCTGCTGTGCAGCCTGTGTATACTGAGGGTTCTGATAAGTATACTGCTGACCCGAATAAGGATACTGCTGTGTGCTCACCGGATTTTGCGTAGCATTCTGATAGACCGTTGTCTGAGGCATATAAGCACTCTGAGACGGCTGACCTTCATATCCGGTCTGTCCCGCATTTACGGGCGGCTCACTGTCGGTCACCGCACCCGGAACCTTATATCCGCAGCTGGTACATACCCCGTCTCTTGCCAATGCCCCGCATTTGGGGCAGAAATCAAATCGCGCCATCTCTTAACTCCTTAAGTATTAACCGAAATTGATCTTACTGAAATAATCAAGTATGCATTCCCTTGCAAGAACAAGTGCCGCCGTAGTGGCACTCTCTATTATCTTCCGGCGGTTTCCGCCGAAGCGGTACTCTTTGACCTTCACATCGCCGCTTACGTTGCAGGCGATATATACAAGTCCCGTCTTGTTTTCATCTCCCTCTTCCGGTCTTAAACAGCCCGTTACGGAAACGATGACATCGGCCTTGGGTCCGATCTCGGGAACCTTGGCCATCTCCACAGCAGTTTCGGCACTGACTGCGGTATATTTCTCGAGAGTACTCTTCTTTACTCCCGCAAGCTTTCTTTTTGCCTTGTTTGAATATGTGATGAAGCCTGCCTTGTAAACCTCGGAAGCGCCGGGAACGTTGATGATCCTTGCGGCAACCATTCCGCCTGTGCAGGATTCAACCGTCGAGATCCTCAGATTCGAAGCTTCGAGAAGATCCACCAGAGCCTTCTCAAGAGTCACTTCTTCCTCCGTGGTGTAGACATTGGTTCCAAACCTGGATTTAAGCTCCTTGACCACGGGCTTGATAAGCTTCATTGCTTCCTCATCGCTGTCTGCGGAAGCCGTCACTCTGACATGAACCTCACCGACCTTTGCATAGGTTGCGATGGTGGGATTTGTCTGAGCGTCGATCAGGTCCTTGATCCTGGTTTCTGCGATGCTCTCGCCGACGGAAACGATCTTTACCGTCTGAGAACGTATCACCAGTGAAGTTAGTTTCTCAAGATACGGTACGACACTTTCTTCAAACATGGGTTTTAACTCTCCGGGAGGTCCGGGAAGAAGAACAACATGCTTGTTCTCATACTTTATTATCACTCCGGGAGCGGTTCCGTTATTGTTCTTAAGGATAACGGAATCCTCGGGGATCATTGCCTGCTTGAAATTGTTATCGGTAAGTTCCAGCCCGCGTCTCTCAAAATATGCCACGATGGCTGCCTTGCTCTCCTCATCGAGGAACATTTTCTTTTTGCAGACCTCTGCAGCCGTCTCCTTGGTAAGATCGTCCTCCGTGGGACCGAGGCCGCCGCTTAAGATAACGATATCGGACCTGGAAAGTGCAAGCTCGATAGTCTCCTTAAGCCTGTCTTTGTTGTCGCCGACAACGGTCTGATAGTAATTCACAAGTCCGAGACCGGCACATTTCTCTGCAAGATAAGCGGCATTCGTGTTAAC
>JAFWUY010000004.1 GCA_017524035.1 Lachnospiraceae bacterium
ATCATGGACGATATGATCGAAAAGTATCTTTCGGAGCATGAGGAAAGAGGCCTGAAACTTACCGCGACCACGGACGGTGCATCGGCATACCGGGATGCGGATTATGTTATCATCGCTGCTCCCACCAATTACGATCCCCAGAAGAATTATTTCGACTGTTCCGCGGTAGAAGCGGTAATAGGGCTTGTTCTGGAAAGCAGCGACAAGGCCTGCATGATCATAAAGTCCACCATTCCCGTCGGATATACCAAAAAGATCCGCGAAAAATACGGAACAGGCAGGATCTTATTCTCTCCCGAGTTCTTAAGGGAGTCCAATGCCCTTTACGATAATCTCCATCCCAGCCGCATCATAGTCGGATGCGATGAAAAGAGCAGGGAAGCTGCCGAAAAGTTTGCCGGCCTTCTTGAGGAAGGAGCCGAAAAGAAAGATATCGACAAGCTTTTCATGGGATTTACCGAGGCTGAGGCCGTAAAGCTTTTCGCCAATACCTACCTTGCCCTCCGCGTGAGCTTCTTCAACGAACTCGATACATATGCCGAGATCAAGGGACTTGATTCAAAGGAGATCATCGAAGGCGTATGTCTCGATCCCAGAATCGGCACTCATTACAACAATCCTTCCTTTGGCTACGGCGGATACTGTCTGCCCAAGGATACAAAACAGCTCCTTGCGAATTTTGAGGATGTTCCGGAGGATCTTATCCGTGCGATCGTTGAAAGCAACCGCACCCGAAAGGATTTCATTGCGGACCGCGTTCTGGAAAAGTCGGGTTACTACACCGCTAGTTCGATGTGGAATGCCGATAAGGAACGCCCCATCACGGTCGGTGTATACCGCCTCACCATGAAGACCAATTCGGATAATTTCCGTCAGAGCAGCATCCAGGGTGTCATGAAGCGGCTGAAGGCCATGGGAGCTACGGTCATCATCTACGAACCGACTCTTCCGGACGGCACCACATTCTTCGGTTCACTTGTCGTAAATGATCTGGAGCGCTTCAAGAAAAGCTGTGACTCCATCATCGCAAACAGATATGAGAACGTATTGGACGATGTGGAGGATAAGGTATATACAAGGGATCTTTTCCGCAGGGATTGATACCGAACGGACATGTAATAAGGGCTGTCACACCAAAAGTGCGGCAGCCCGTATTTTTATACCTTTTTGAAATTCAGTTCAATAGCGTCTCCCCAGATGTCCGTTCCCAGATCCTCTGAGGTGAACGTGATAGTGAACGATCCGTCATCATTGAGCGTGCATTCCGTTTTTTTATCGTTTCCGCCGATGAAATACATTTTTCCGAATACGGTCTTCCATTTAAGGGTTGTCTCGGATCCGGCACCGTAATTCATGGATGATTCAAGTGACTTTCTGAAACTGTCTATTATCTTACTCTTGTTTGCAAGAGCTTCTCTTTCTGCGGATCCGGTCAAGACCATTCCTTCGCTTTCGGAAATTCTTTTCAGCACACTGATATAATTATTGTCCAGCCAGCTGCAGACACCGTTTACAAATTTATCGTAATCGGCGGAGAATTCCGCAGTCTTGTCACTGTAGATCACCATATGGAAATCAAGTGAGAATTCGTAGCCTTCGAATACCTTCAGGATTTCCCCGGCATTGCTTCCCAGTGCGTTTTTCCACATTTCATCCGTGATGGTGAAAGTTGCCGTATACAGACCTGTTTCCGGTTTCGAACTTCCGCATCCCGACAGTAAGAGCACGGCTGCCATGGCGATTGTCATCAGTCTTGTTATTATGGGTTTTGTTCTCATGATACTTGTTCTCCTATTTTTCGATGGTGGGACCGCGGTCTGAATATATTTCCAAAACGTAAATATTTTATTTGGTTGCCGTGGAATAATCAATGGCAGATATATCCTTTATGTGCAGGATTTTACACATGCGGTAGTGTTATAATATATTCTCGGAGGAAACGTCATGGGTAAACTCAGACTATTGACCGGTCCGTCCGGCTCCGGTAAAAGTACGGCCGTATACGGTGAGGTCATAAAGAGAGCTTCGAAGGAAAGAGACCGGAACTTTCTTTTCGTTGTTCCGGACCAGGCGGCGATGAGCGCGCAGAAAGCTCTCGTTTCCATGAGTCCCGACAAAGGAATACTTAATATAGATGTTCTCGGTTTCGGCAGGCTTTCACACAGGATACTTGAAGAAACAGGACAGGAGGAGATCCCGGTCCTTGATGATATCGGAATGAGCCTTGTCATACAGAAGGTTGCTTCCTCGGCAAAGTCCGGGCTTCCCGTTCTCGGAAACAGGCTTGATTCGGCGGGCATGATCGCCGAGGTGAAGAGTGCGATCTCGGAATTCATGCAGTACGGCATCACTTCCGCAGGCATGGATGAGCTGATCGATTGCTGTCTCGGAAGAGGTGCGCTCAAGGGAAAACTGAAGGATCTTTCCGTCATATACGGTCTGTTTGAACAATACATAGAGGGGCATTACATCACAAGGGAGGAGAAGCTTGATATCCTCTGTGAAGCCATTCCGTCATCATCCCTGGTTCCGGATTCGGTTATAGTCTTTGACGGATTCACCGGCTTTACTCCCGTTCAGATGAGAGTCATAAATGCACTCATGTACAGATGCTCGGAAATGATCGTTACGCTTGAATGCTCCGAAGGGGAGGATGTGTGTACACCTGCAGGTGAGGAGGAACTCTTTTTCCTTTCGCATAAAACAGCGGCGTCACTCATAAAGTGTGCGCGTGAAGCGGGAATGGACGTATCCGGGCCCGAATGCTGTTCATATCCGCTGCCGGATCATGATATCGCCCTTCTCGAAAAGAATCTCTTCCGCAAAAGGAGAACAGCTCCGTGCGGAAAGTATTCCGGCTCCGTCCACATCACGGAGATGGCGGATCCCGGAACGGAGGTGCGTTACCTTGGGGTAAAGCTCAGGGAGCTGCTTTCGGAAAAAGCATATCAGTACAGGGATATAGCCGTCGTATGCGGTGATATCGCAAGCTATGCTCCATACTTTCAACGGGAATTCAAGGCGCTCGGGATTCCTTTCTATCTTGATAACGTAAACGGGCTCGCTCTTGATCCTCTTGCTGAAACCGTACAGGCTTACCTTGATGTTCTCTCGGATGATTACGCACCCGCTGCGGTCACCAGGCTTCTCAAAGCGGGACTGACGGGAATAAGCAGGGATGAGACGGATCTTCTCGATAACTACATCAGGCAGACCGGTGTCAGGGGATTTAATTCATGGCACAGGGAATTTACGAAGACCGTAAGGTCCCGGAGAAATGACAGTGAATATCTCGGAAGGATCAATGAGATAAGACGCAAGGTCATCGCACTGTTTTCTCCTTTTGAAACGGACGGAAATAAGGTCCCTTCCGCAGATACCGCCGCAGGCTACACAAAGCGTCTGTACGCTGCGCTGACCGGGATGGATGCACCCGGTAAGATCCGCATGCTCAAAAGGGAATTTGAAGAGCACGGAGATGCCGAAAGAACTCTCGAGTACAAGATCGTATGGAAACAGTTTGTGGATCTGTTCGACAGGATTTACCTTCTTCTCGGCGATGATGAGGTGAGTCTTGAAAATTATGTCGGAATTGTCAGGGCCGGAATAGGTGAGATGAGAGTCCCCGGCATTCCCGTTAATGTTGACAGAGTTCTCATCGGCGATATCGAAAGATCGAGACTCGGCAGTGTGAAGGTTCTCTTTTTCGCGGGAGTCAATGACGGCAATATTCCTGCGGATACTTCCGGAAAAGGAATGATCTCCGACCTCGACAGGGAGTTTCTCTTTGATAAAGGCATAGAGCTTTCGCCCACTCCGAGGCAGAAGATGTATATACAGAGACAGTATCTGTATATGAATATCTGCAAGCCTTCCGAAGAACTCTATCTTTCATACATAAGAGTAAGATCCGACGGAAAAGCCGTCAGGCCTTCATATCTGATCCCCCTGGTAAAGAAGATACTTCCGTATACTTCGGATGTTTTCAGACCCGAAGACAGGCCTGTTAACGAACGTGTCGGAACGAAAGAGGATGCTCTTACCGAGCTTTCCGTGATGATGAGGGATTATGCGGATTCGCAGGGTACATCCGAAAACAGGGGTGAGACATTTGCACTCTTTTCCGCCGTAGGCGACGATGACGGAAACAGACAAAAGCTTACGGAGGCCGTATATAAGAAATATCTTGACGAGCCTCTTTCAAAGGATGCGGTGGACGCACTGTATCCCGATGTGCTGAGGGGAAGCGTCAGTTCGCTTGAAACCTATGCAGGCTGTCCTTACAGATATTTTCTCAGGTTCGGACTGGGTATTGATCAGGGTGACACGTATGAGATACAGTCATTTGACAGAGGTTCCCTGGTCCACGATATCATTAAGAGATTTACGGAGAAGCTTGCGGCGGACGGACTGGACTGGAAGAGCTTTACCGATGAGTATGCGTCGCGCATTATACCCGAACTGTCCGCGGAATCCGCATCCGCTTACGGAAGTTCCCTCTATTACGACAATAAGAGAAACGAATACAACATCCTCAGGCTCTCGAGGCTTGTGGTAAATTCCGCATGCTTTCTCAGGGACCAGCTGGCCGCAGGCGGCTTTGACACGGCCGGAAGCGAAAAGCCATTTGCGATGGATCTTCCTCTTAAAGGCGGCAGAACGCTGCATATGACGGGAGTTGTCGACCGGATCGATACCGCCGACGGAGAGGCCGGAAAGTACATCCAGATAATGGATTTCAAATCCGGCGGACGCGACATCGATATCGCAAAGCTCATGGACGGAAGACAGATCCAGCTTCCGCTCTATATGTACAATGAGAGGGAGGAACTGAAGGGCATCCCCGCTTCGCTTTTATATTTTCAGATACAGGATCCGATGTACGATCTCGAACGTATCGAAAATGCCGATAAGGTATCGGATGAGCTCAGGAAGAAAATGCGGCCCAAGGGAGAAATGCTCGGAGAAGAGGAGGCGCTTTCGCTTCTCGACAGATCCATGGCGGGACTCAGTCCCCAGACTTCCTCGGAGTATTTCTTTGTCAGTATCAAGAAGGATGGGGATTTTACCGCAACCAGCAGAGTGCTCAGCAAGACTGTCATGGATATGATGCTCGATGAAGCCGTCAGGGTTGCAAGGAAAGAAGGCGAGGAGATACTGGGCGGTAAGATATCCGTCTCTCCTTATGACGGAACATGCACGTATTGCCCGTACAAGGGTGCGTGCGGAATGGACAGAAAGATCCCCGGATATAAGTACCGCAGCGATTCCAAGGTAAAGAGAGCCGATGCGATAGCGGCATTGTGCGCAGGTGACGCTGCCGGAAAAGCGGAAGAAAATACGGAGAAAGGAGGCGAGGAGAATGGCATTTAAACCTACCGATGAACAGGCACGTATCATCAATGCCAGAAATACCAGCCTTCTTGTCAGTGCCGCTGCGGGAAGCGGAAAGACCGCAGTTTTGGTTGAGAGGATCGTTTCACTCGTCTGCGATAAGGACAACCCCGTGGATATCGACCGTATTCTCGTTGTCACTTTCACACAGGCTGCTGCTGCCGAAATGAAGGAAAGAGTCCTGAAGAGGATAGGGGAGATACTCGAAGACGATCCGGAAAACGAACACCTTCTCAAACAGCAGACACTGGTTCACAGAGCACTTATCACAACGATCGATTCCTTCTGTCTCGATGTCATAAGGAATCATTTCCAGGATATAGGTATAGAGCCGGACTTCAGAGTCATAGATGACGGAGAGGCACAGCTTATTCGTGCGGATGTACTGGGTAAGGTTCTCGAAAAGGCATATGAACAAAATGATCCCGCATTCATTAAATGTGTGGAGACATTCTGCCCGGGAAATGATGACGCAGTCCTCGAAGATATCATAATGGGTCTTTACAGAACCTCCGAAAGCTTCCCATGGCCGGAGGAATATCTTGTTGCCGCCAAGAAGGATCACGATATCGAAAAGCCCGAGGATCTGAACGAAACTCCGATCGAAACGGCGGTCAAGGAGTCTTCGTACGGCTTTGTCATGTATGCACTCTGGTATATCGAGGCGGCACTCAGGTTATGCGACATCAATCCGATAATGGATAATTATGCGGAGACCTTTTCGCTGGACAGGGATTTCTTCGAAGCACTCGAGCTGTGTGTATCGCACGGTACGCTTACGGATATGTATACCCTGATGAGTGATTACAGTAAGAACAAGACCACGCTCAAGAGATTGAGAAAGCCCGTAAACGAAGAAGAAACCCTTGCAAAGGATGAACTGGCCGGAGCGGCCAAAGGACTTCGTGATGAGGCTTGGGGACAGCTTGAGAAGCTTTACAAATATTATTATTCATTCCCCATAGAGGAACAGGTCCGCATCATAAAAGGCTGCAGTGAGCCTGTGGGTGCATTGATAGATCTTGTCATCGACTTCAGAAGGGAATATGCCGCCGAGAAGAAAAAGAGACACTCCGTAGACTTTTCGGACCTGTCGCATTTTGCGCTGGATATCCTGACCACTCACGGCATGAAAAACGGTGTCATCAACATAGAACCTACCGATGCCGCCACAGAGTACAGGAACAGATTCGCTCAGGTAATGGTGGATGAGTACCAGGATTCGAATGTTATCCAGGAATTTATTCTGACAGCCGTGTCAGCTGAGAATATCGGAAGGTATGACAGGTTTACCGTCGGCGACGTCAAGCAGAGCATATACAGCTTCAGACAGGCAATGCCCGAACTCTTTTTGCAGAAGCAATGTGAGTATGATCTGATTCCACCCAGGATGGAGGTGGATCTTACCGGTAACTTCAGAAGCCGCAGAGAGGTCATTGACTCGGTCAACCGGATCTTTGAGCGCATCATGCATGCCGAGAACGGCAGGATAGAGTATGACGAAAATGCGCAGCTGAAAGCCATGGCCGGTTTCCCCGAAAGCGACGGATGCAAAACAGAGCTGATAATATACGACAACAGGATGATCGAAAAGTCTGCCGATGTCATGGCGGACAATTACAATGTTTCCGACGGAGAGGGAAGTGAGTATTACGCATCGGCAGAAGACCTCATGGATGATGCATCAGATAAGAGCGAACTCGAAGCAAGGATCATCGGAACCAGGATAAAGGAACTGATGCAGGGTATGAAGGTGTCGGACGGCAACAGGGAAGATCCGAAGCTCAGGGATATCTCATACAGGGATATAGTCATCCTCTGCAGAAGTGTCAGCTCAGTGACCGAAACCTATCGCAGGGTTTTTGCGGATATGGGAATACCTTTCTATGCCGAAGGAAAGAACGGATACTTCACGACTGTGGAAGTGAGTCTTCTCCTTCAGTATCTCCGCGTGCTGAGTAATCCTCTCGATGATGTGCCTCTCTATGCGGTGATGCATTCCGTATTCGGAGGCTTTAATGAGAATGAGATAGCCCTGATCAGGGCAGGACGCAGGAACTGCCAGCTTTATGAGGCGCTTAAAACGGCAGCCGGAAGAAGCGGCGAAGCCGATACCGGTAATGAGATCTCTTCCGCACTTAGGGAAAAGCTTTCGGGTTTCCTTGACCGGATCGATATGTACCGCGATATGAGTTCGTACCTCACCGTACGACAGCTCCTTGACCGTATCACGGCTGACAGCCACTATATCGAGTTCTGCAGCGCACTTCCCGGAGGCCAGTCCAGGACCGGCAACATCAGGATGCTCCTTGTCATGGCATCGAATTATGAAAGATCCAGTTATCTCGGCCTGAATGATTTCATCAGGTACATTGACAATATGGAAAAATTCGAAGTCGACCTCGGTGAAGTGGGATCCGCTTCGGAAAGCGCCGATGTTGTAAGGCTCATGACGATACATAAATCCAAAGGGCTCGAATTTCCCGTTGTCATCCTTGCGGGAATGGGGAAGGGCTTTAACTTCAGGGACACCTGCAAACCTCTTCTGGCAGATAATATGCTCGGACTCGCATGCAGATATGCGGACACGGGCAGCCGTGTCAGAATGAGAACCCTGCGTTACAGCGCCGTTTCGGATAAGAAGAGAAGAGATGTCATAGCGGAAGAAATGAGACTTCTCTATGTCGCCATGACCAGACCCAGGGAAAAGCTTATCATGGTGGGAGGCCTTAAAAATGCGGAGGATACCCTTGCCGAGTGCTTCGAGTATCCGATGGAGAATCTTCCTTTCGGTAATTTCCAGAGCTCGGATAAGTACCTTGATCTGATACTTCCGGTCATCGGATGCGAGGAAGTTAAGAACGTCATCGACATTAAGACGGTAAGCGTCGAAAACATCATGGCAGCCGGCAGGAAGGAAGAAGAAAGCCAGGCAGCGGGCGTAACTGAATTTGCACTCGCTTCCGGAGGCGACCTGTCAGGCGCGGACCGTGATGTGCTTGACGCACTTGAGAAGAAATTCTCCTATGAATATCCTTACCGGTATCTTGAGAATCTCTTTACCAAGACAACCGTTTCCGAACTTAAGATGGCTGCCATGGCCGAAAAGGATGAGGGTGCTTATGACCTCATGGAGCACGGAGAAGACGAGACCGCTGTGCCCGTATTTGCCGGAGGCAGCAGGAATACGACCTATGACGATCCCGGAGAAGGTACAGGGAATGATGCCGGATCCGGTGACAAACATCCTGTGATCTCAGGTACCGAACGCGGTAATGCTTATCACAGATGCATGCAGCTTTTGTCATGGGACCGTATCCTCGGACCTGTTATCGGCACGGTTCCTTCATCGTATGACGATTACATCGGTGCGCTGTCAGGCAATGAAGCTCAGTTAAAAGAATCCTTTGAAAGGTTCTGGTCCGAAGAGCCTGCCGTGGGACATATCTCCGAAAAGACACATGTCGCGGTAGCAGCTTTTAAGATACTTACATTCTTAAGATCCGAGCTCTCATACAGGATGTGGAGAGCTGAACGCTCCGGTCTTCTCAGGAGGGAACAGCCTTTTGTTTACGGCATACCCGCCTCCGGGCTGCTCGATCCCGAACACAGGAATACGGGCTCCGAAGTGCTTGATAAGAGCTGCTTATGATACAGGGAATCATAGATGCATACTTCGAGGAGAACGGCAGGATAATCCTTCTCGATTACAAGACCGATTCCGTTATATCGATGGATGAGCTCTGGAAGAGATATGAGACCCAGATGGATTATTACAGGAAAGCACTCGAAAGCCTTACTCATCTTCCGGTATCCGAAAGAAGACTCTATTCCTTCAAACTCGGACAGGACAGAGACTACGGAATCTGATATGTGCCCGGTTCTTACTTAAATTGATAAGAACCGGGCTTTATGATATATATTAATGAGTAATGCGCTTATCTGAGGGGAAAAAGGAAAAAACGATTCTTAGAAGGCTCCTGACTTATGTCGGGCGCTTTTTTGTGTGGCTTTTTGTAACAATTCTTATTCTTCTCGGCGGACTGTACGAGATGCTCTATTTTGTGAACAAGGGACCCTCCGCACATGTCCGCGATCTGTTTGTTGCTTCCGTCATGGAATCCAGTGCGGGAGGCATTCTTGCCAGGATGTATCTCAGTGATGATGAGATCGCCCGTATACAGGCAAGGAACCGGACCGTTGAAAGTGATGAGATAACCGATGCCTCAATGGTAACCGTTGCTGCGGCGCAGGACGGTGAAACGGCAGCACGGAGCGGAGATGAAACCGGAACTGAAGGGACGGATGATGAATGGGAATTTGTATATGACGATCCGGACGGTGACGGAATCGAGATTCATGAAGTTCACGGTGAGACCTACTCCGGCATGATGATGATCGTCTATGATCCTTCAAGGGTCGTTGTTTCGGCAATACCGGAATTCACCCATGGCTACAGGGGGTGGACGCTTCAGCAGCATGTTGAAAATAACGGAGCGGTTGCAGGGATCAACGGCGGCAAGTATGAGGATGAGAGCGGGCTCGGCAGCGGAGCGTGGCCCGAGGGGATAGTAATTTCAAGAGGAGTGCTCAGAATGGGCAATGCCGGAACATCTTACGGAGTTTACGGTTTCAATGAGGACGATATCCTTATCTGCGGAAGAATGACGGCCGGTTATGCACAGTCCATCGGTATCCGCGATGCGGTAACCTTCGGCCCCGCACTCATTGTGAACGGTAAACCGTCACAATGCTCCGGAGTCGGCGGCGGACTCAATCCCAGAACTGCGATAGGGCAGCGGCCGGACGGAGCCGTACTTTTGCTTGTCATAGAGGGACGAAAGACCTCGTCACTGGGTGCGTCGATGGCGGACCTTATGAATGTAATGCTTGATTACGGAGCCGTAAATGCGGCCAATCTCGACGGCGGAATGTCGTCCTCGATGTTCTATAACGGCGAAAAGATAGTAGATAACTGCACCATACGTGATACGAGAAGCATACCCACCGCATTTGTCGTACTTCCTCAGGAGCATGACTGATGACAGAGTCTGTGAATGAAAACAATAAAATGAAGGAAAGAACTACCGGAATAGAATTCAACTATTTCCGGATCTTTATGCTGCTCTGGGTTCTTGTCCATCTTCTTGCGGTATGGGATTTCAACAGGCAGTTTTTTTCCTTTTTGGAATATACCGAAGCCAGATACAGAGCCTGTCTTCCCGAGTCGGTCACCGAAGGGCTTTCGGAAACATTCCGCGAATGTGATGCGGATTCCGTCTGCACACTGATGACGAAAAAGTGCACGCTGAACGCTTATGAGACCGAAGATGATCTTAAGGAATACATACGAAATCTCATTTCGGGCGGCAGGATAAACATGGTTCCCGTAATTGAGGAATCAAATGACGAGCATCAGGTCTACTGCATTGAATCCGGAGATCTGAAAGTTGCCAGAGCGGAGTATGTGAAGCAGCCCGAGAAAGGCCGCCGTGACATGCCTGTATGGAAACTCACGGTTCTGGAAGTATATGCGGAGCCTTCGGTTTCGATCGGCATCAGTGCACCGGAAAATGTAAAGCTGTTCATCAACGGAAAAGAACTTGACGTCAATGCCGGAAGAACCCTGCAGGATCCACCCGGTGCACAGAGGTTTTATGACGGATTCACAACCCTTCCCGTGATGACGGATGTCAAAGTCGGCGGATTTTTCCTGACACCCGAGATCACTGCGGAAAACGCGGACGGCACTCCGGTACCTGTCACCTGCGATCCCGAAAGCGGGATCTACAGTATAGGCTATCCTTCCGATTGTGAAGGCAGGGAGGAAATGGAAAGAGTGGCCTGCGATGCGGTATCCGCATATGCGGAGTACATTTCCGGAGATCTTTCGGAAGCGGCACTCAGACAGTATTTTACGAAGGACAATATCTATCTGTATTATATGCAGCACGCCGAACTCAAATGGTTCACGCGCCATCTGAAGTCCGAGATCCATTCTGCTGAGGTGCGGGATTTTATAGCATACAATGAAGATGCATTCTATTGTGAAGTCCTGGTCGAACAGTATCTTACGATGGCATGGGGATCCAGGGAACCCGAGGTCATCACGACGGACGGAAAGTTTTATTTTGTCAGACAAAACGGCGAATGGAAGGTAGCCGGGATCGAATTCTGATCGTTTCCCGCTGAAAGGAGATGCAATGGTCATATGCCCGAATTGCGGAGCAAAAAACGAAGAAGGTGAGATTCTCTGCGGAGAATGCGGTTCCAGACTTAACGGACCCGCAAAGCCGGTAAAGCCTGCCATTTTGGCAGAACCTGTGAAGTCCGCGTTGGTCTCTGCGCCCGAAAGAAAGCTTGGCACTAAGGAAGATGCAGTGACTCCCGAGCGTGAATATGTTGTATCGGAAAAATGGAGAGAGGTGGACTTCACCTCCGAGGAGCCGAAGAAATCCCGCAAGGCTTCGGCTGGCATCATTTTGATCGCGGTTATTGCCGCGGTGATGCTTTACGGAATAATTGCCACCCTGCTGGTGTCTACCAGAAACGTATCGACCGGTATCTCGCTTGAAACCTACACTGTGGATGTCGAGCTGGTTGACGAAGAGGGCAAAAAAGAGAAAATAACCCAGGGGATGATCCTTAACGACGGAGACTCCGTCACGACCGGAAATACCGGTGAGGCGTATCTGACACTCGGCGCCGCAAGGTCACTGAGAATGCTCGCAAACGGTGAGATTCAGGTTCATAAGGAAGAAAAAGCACCCCGGATAGTTATGAAAAAAGGAGCCATGTTCTTCTGCATGGATAATCCCTACCGTCTGACTGAAACACCGGAACTGGTTGCCGGTGCGATGTCTGTTTCGCTGAATGAGGTTGTGGGATATATATATTATGACGGGAAAGGCGAAGCAAGGATCTGGGTCATGAACGGTGAGGTTCAGATAGTAACCCGTGATGAGGTATCCGGAGAACAGTTCGCTGAAACCCTTACCCCCGGAGAGCGTGCATTCGTAGCATTCGGTGACAGTGGGATAAGCTGTACGGTCGAAAAGGCATTTCTGGACGAACTTCCGGAAGCAATGGTCAGGAAAATAGCCGAGACTCCGGAGCTTCTTAACAGGGTTTCTACCGATTCGGGATGGACCAGACAGGATATCATAAATCTCGCAGACCGATATAAAGCCGAGGAACAGGAACTTAATCTCATAAATGTTTACTATTTGATTGAAATGATGAACGAAAAAAGCAACTAATCAAGCGAAAAACCCGCATTTTGCGGGTTTTTCCTATTTTTCGCAAAATATGGTCTGCCGAGAACAACTTTTGAGTTTATTGTTTGAACCTTATGTGATAAAATCGTTTTCGTAGGTCCCCTTTTGAAGGGGTAAAATGTATCAGGAGGTACAATATGATTAATATTCCCAAGGTTAAAGTAGGAATTGTGGCTGTAAGCCGCGACTGCTTCCCCGAGTCTCTTGCAGTTAACCGCCGCAAGGCTCTCGTAGAGGCTTATACCAAGAAATATGATGCAGCTGACATCTATGAGTGTCCCATCTGCATCGTTGAGAGCGAGATCGACATGGTCAATGCCCTCGAGGACATCAAGAAGGCAGGCTGTGAAGCTCTCTGCGTATATCTCGGAAACTTCGGTCCCGAGATCTCCGAGACCCTTCTCGCTAAGCACTTCGAAGGCCCCAAGATGTTCTGCGCAGCTGCTGAGGAGAGCCAGGCTGATCTTCAGGACGGCAGAGGAGATGCTTACTGCGGAATGCTCAATGCAAGCTACAATCTCCATCTCAGAAGCGTAAAGGCTTATATTCCCGAGTATCCTGTCGGCGACGCTGAGGACTGCGCTGACATGATCCACGATTTCCTTCCCATTGCAAATGCGATCTATGGTCTCAATAACCTCAAGATCATAACCTTCGGTCCCAGACCTCACAACTTCCTTGCTTGTAACGCTCCCATCCAGCAGCTTTACAACATGGGCGTAGAGATCCAGGAGAATTCCGAGCTCGATCTTTTCGAGTCCTTCAACAAGCATGAAGGCGATGCAAGGATCCCCGAGAAGGTTAAGGAAATGGAAGAGGAACTCGGTGCAGGAAACAAGAAGCCCGAGATCCTTGCAAAGCTTGCTCAGTATGAGCTTACTCTCCTTGACTGGGTTGAGGCTAACAGAGGATACAGAAAGTATGTTGCCATCGCAGGAAAGTGCTGGCCTGCATTCCAGACCATGTTCAAGTTCGTTCCCTGCTATGTAAACAGCCGTCTCACCGGAATGGGAATCCCCGTTTCCTGTGAGGTTGATATCTACGGATGTCTCTCCGAGTTCCTCGGACAGATCGTTTCAAACGATATCGTTACTCTTCTTGACATCAACAACTCCGTGCCCAAGGATATGTACAATGAGTCCATCAAGGGCAAGTTCAACTATGATCTTACCGATACCTTCATGGGCTTCCACTGCGGTAATACCTGCACAAAGAAGCTTTGCAGCAATTACGAGATGAAGTATCAGAAGATCATGGCAAGAGCACTTCCCGTAGAGGTTACCAACGGAACCCTCGAAGGCGACATCGCTCCCGGCGACATCACCTTCTTCAGACTTCAGTCCACCTCCGACAACAAGCTTAAGGCTTATGTCGCAGAGGGTGAGGTTCTTCCCGTTGCTACCCAGTCCTTCGGCGGAATCGGTGTATTCGCTATCCCCGAGATGGGACGTTTCTACCGTCACGTGCTTATCGAGAACAACTTCCCTCATCACGGAGCTGTTACATTCGCACACAACGGAAAGGCTCTCTTCGAGATCTTCAAGTATCTCGGTGTAGAATCTCTCGGATACAACCAGCCTAAGTCACTTCCTTATCCTACCGAGAATCCTTTCAAGTGATCTGAAAGCAGTATGAACACTGAAACCTGTCCGCAGTAATGCGGACAGGTTTTTTATTGTGTGAATATAGCTAAAAATGTTAAAATATATAAGATATGTTTCTTATGGAGAGGTAAATGTCTGAAGCAAGCGTAAAACCTGTTTCTATGAAATGTAAGATCTGCGGAGGAGACCTGGCTAACGATTATATGCTGGGTGCCTGCGTGTGCGAAAACTGCGGGAACAGATGGTCCCTTGCAGATATCATCCCCGGCTACAAAGATTATTCACGTATAATCGAAAAGATGAATAAAGCTAAGGAAATGCTTGCGGACGGTGCGGATACCGCACAGGCCGGGCAGGCACTGATCCTTTACAAAAGCGCCGAGGCGGACTGCCTGAGGTTTTCCGACAGCATTGCATCGGACCTTTTAAAGCTCTGCAATGCCGGACAGGAGGAAGCGAAGAAAGCGAAAACTTACGCATCCGGCAAGTCCTATCTGGAAAAGGAAAACTATATAAGGGCTCTGTCCGAATTTGAGAAGGTTAAGGGCTACAAGGATACAGGGATCCTTATTCCCCGGTGCGAGGAAGGCGTTAAGATACAGCGCAGGAAAAGAATTCCCTATGCTGTGATCGTGGGTATGATCATCCCCGCGATACTCGGTTTCTTTTTACATGAGAAGGCCGGGCTGAACATTCCCCTTTGCATCCTTGTGTTTGCGGCGGGTGCGGCACTTCTTTCTTTTACCGTATATCTTGAAGGCGTGCTTTCGATCATAGTCGAGATACTGTCCTTCCTTTTATCTGTTCCGTTGATCCTGTATATGATAATGGCCTATGGTTTTCATATGGCGCCGGGCACCGCGGTCAAGCTCGCCGTCGGTATCCCCGTCGCAGTTGTAGCAGTCATTGCCGTTCTGGCGGAAAGGAAACAATGATATGGAACTCATTAGCGTACTGAAATACGAAGGCAGTAATGAGGTATTCGTGCACAAGCATCCGAAAGAGGACTTCAATTTCGGAACCCAGCTGATCGTCCATGAATCCCAGGAAGCACTCTTTTTCAAGGACGGAAGGGCGCTGGATCTGTTCACAGCGGGCAGACATACTCTTCAGACCTATAACCTTCCCCTCGTTAAGGATCTCATTGCCAAGGGCACGGGCGGAGAGAATATCTTCCATGCCGAGGTCTATTTCATCAACATGGCTGTTCAGATGGGCATCAAGTGGGGCACCGACAGCAAGGTCCGCCTCTTCGATCCCGCATCGGGACTTCATATTGAGATAGGCGCAAGCGGAAGCTTCAACCTTCAGGTCATCGATTCACGAAAGCTCATCGTCAAGATGGTCGGAACTACCGAGGGACTTCTTCAGAGTGAGATAGTCAGCGGCGCCGAAGAAGGCGGTCTTTCATACGGAACGGGAAAGTTCAAGGCCCTTGTTTCCAATAAGGTCAAGTCCGACATCGCAAGATTCATCAAGGATCAGAACATCAATATCCTTGAGATAGATTCATATCTCGGAGGACTTTCCGAGGCACTCCGTATCGATATCAACGAGACGCTGACCGAATACGGACTCTATATGCCCGAGTTCTATGTAACGAGCATATCCACTCCCGATGACGATCCCAATTTCATAAAGCTCAGACAGCAGTTCGCCGACAAGACCCTCAAGGTACGCGATGAGGAAGTAAGGAAAGCCGAAGCTGAGGCTGCAAGGGACAGAAAGTTTGTCGAAGCAAGTACCGAAGCCCAGATGAAGATGGTAAATGCCCAGGGAGAAGCTGAAGCGCTCAGGATCAAGGCACAGGCCGAAGCGGATGCATATAAGATGCAGGCAGAGGCAGAAGCTGTTGAGATGAAGATGAAGGGCTATACCTACCAGCAGGAGACTGCAAGGGAGGTCGGCTTAGAGGCCATGAAGAACGGTATCACCGGCGGCGGAAGCTCAAACGGCGGCGGAAGTGCCATCGGAGATGTTGCGGGACTCGGGGTTACTCTGGGAGCCATGGGCGGTGTCATCAACATGACCAAGGATGCCCTTAATCCCATCATGGGAACATCAGCCCAGGTAGGTCAGGGATTCGGAAATGTGGTTTCCGGCGGCTCACCTGTAGTGGCTGCATGGAACTGCCCCAATTGCGGCAAATCGGGAATCACCTCCAAGTTTTGCCCCGATTGCGGAACACCGGGAGCAAACTGATCCTGTATGAATTGAATTATTAAAGCCTGTCCGGTTTTACCGGGCAGGCTATTTTTACATGAAAAGATTCTATCAGACTCTGTATTTTCCGACCAGGTTTCCGAGGTCGTCCGAATGGGATTTGATGTAGTCAGCTTTTTCGGAGACACTGTCGATGATGCCGGCGATCTCCTCGCATGCGCTTTCCGTAACTTCGGCGGAGTTTGCATTTTCCGAGGATATCGATGAAAGGGATTCGAAGGTGGTGCCCAGCTGGTCGCAGGCTTCACTTATTCCGTCCACATTCTTTCTTATGACGGCAAAGTTATCCTTGGTGCGGTTTATGTTGTCAAACAGCGTTGAAAGGGATTTCTTGGAACTTGTGCTGGTCTCTTCCTGCCTGGCCATTACAGCATTGAGCTTTGTGACAAGCTGTATCGTCTTATCTGTCTGCTCCTTCAGGCGGTCCATGATGTTCTTGATGGATGCGGAGGATTCGTTGGACTGTTCCGCAAGCTTTCCTATCTCATCTGCGACAACGGCGAATCCTCTTCCTGCTTCACCCGCTCTTGCTGCTTCTATTGAAGCATTGAGGGACAGGAGATTGGTCTGGTTTGCTATAGCGTTGATGGCATCTGCCGCGTTGGTCACTTCCTCAACATTGCTGCCCACCCCGCTCATCTCGGTTGTTACCTGCTGGAGCTCCTTCATTGATTCCTGAATGGATGCGATGAGATCGTCGAAGGTTCCGGCTACGAGATTGGAATTGGCGGTCATGTTCTCCGTATATTCCTCGGCAGTGTTAACGGTCTGCGTCATCTCGGACAGACGGTCCACGATCGTGCGGACGTTATCGGATGCGGCACTGACGTCCTCTGACTGCTGAAGAGCGCCGGAGGATACTCCGGATATGGCGTCGGAAAGACCTGTCATAGTATTGCTTGCCCGGTCTGCGATCTGAGCAAGCTCTCCCGAGGAGGTTATTGAATCCGTTACATTATTCTTGACTCCGGATACGATATCCCTTATCTGATCGATGAAGGTATTCATATTGCCGGAAATGACTTCGAATTCGTCTCCGGAAGAGATCTCGATCTTCTTGGTAAGGTCACCGGATCCGTCGGCTATATCACTGAGCTTGTCGTTAAGCATGACGAAGCGCTTCTTGATCCTTGAAGTCAGGAGCAGTATCGCAAGGATACTCAGAACAAGCAGAATCACGCTTAAGATAACGACCATACGGATATGATCGGTAACCTGGGAATTGTACCAGTCGGCGCTGAAGTCCACACCCACGACTCCCACGACCCCTCCTGAGGAGTTGCGGACAGGGCTGTATGCACTGTAATGGCTGCCCCATTCATCGGTGTAG
>JAFWUY010000053.1 GCA_017524035.1 Lachnospiraceae bacterium
AAAGTAAGTCCCAGATAAATCAGAAGTCTTTTTTTATCACTCATGCTCTCTCTCCTTTCTCTCATATATGCGCACGGAAATACGGTATGAGATGTAATAGACACAGAGAGTAATGAGCGGAGAAATGACCGCCATGAACATAAGTGCAAATGAATGCGTTTTTGCCCATTCAATTATGCGATTTAAATCTACTTTTTCTAAAACGTCCAGATTTCCGAAGAAAAGAAATGCTACAGCAAACCACGCCAGGACCTCAAGAATACCGGTCTTGATCATCTGTCCTTTTTCTTTTCCGAAGGCGACAAAAACAGGAAATTCGATGCTTGCGCCGATAAGTGCCAGCGAGAAAAGCTCGATCAAAAATGATGAAATGAGCATCAGGATATCCAGTACAGCGCCCTCCTGCAAAAACGCCATTGAGATGATGCACCATATCACGCAGATTGATAAAGCAGCATAAATGCATATGCCGATAAAGACATACTTTTCCGCAATATAAGCACGCTTCGAAAGTGGAGTTGCCGACAGATATGCATGTATCTTGCTTTTCTCATCATTTTGAATTACATTCTGGATCCACATGGCTATAAAACTGATGAACATGATCGGCATTATCTGGGCCGGCATTGAAACCAGATAATCAAGAAAATTCATAACCTCGCCCTCGGAGTTTTCCATAAGCCAGGCGTCCGGTGTATCCGCGAAGGCCACGATCAGTTTTAGGACCACAAGCAGTACGGTAAAAACAGAAATGACCGCAACCTGTTTTTTGCCATTTATAGAAAGAAAATCCTTATATAATAATCCGCCCATCAGATGACACCTCTCTTTCTTTCGGCAATATACAAAGAGAGACTATAACTGAACACACTGACCAGAAGCGCTACGATAAGAAAAACATATCCCTTATCACGGAAATAATCCAAAGGCTTCCAGAATGTGCCGGAATCGAAGCCCTGCTCTTTTATAAAGATCTGTATGAACACAGATTTAAACGCAGAAAACTTTATGATCACAAAAGAAAGAATGATCGTAAGAAGGGAGAAAACCTGTGCATACTGCTCCTTACCGTAACCTAATATCACGCAGTACAGGATCACCAAGGCACTGTATATACTCAGTACAGATGCGCATGAAATGATGATCCCCAGAAAGCTTCCGAAGCTCATGATGTCCGTAATGGAACTGAGTACAAGAGCAAGAATGATATCCACCACCGCTCCGATCCCACACAAAGCATAGATCGTCAGAAATCTGGAAAGCATTCTCTTTTTCATTGATACGGGAAGTGAAGCCGATACTTTGAAAAATCCGGCCTTTCCGTCAGCAATGAATACGTTCAGCATATCTCCCACGCTTACTATCGGGATCAGCATGAACATTACAAGAACCATGGAACCGAGATTCTTAACATCAACCTGAGACATGTTATTGTTTTCGTCCAGCAGAGCCACTCCGGCTTTCGCAAGATTTCCGAAACGGCTGCTCAGAACATACAATATCGATATGACCACCACTCCGGCTATGATGTACGCGAAAGTGGTGAGCTGTTTTTTAAGACACATGATGTCCTTGATTATCAAACCTTTCATAGTTTTACCTCACCGGTGAACCGGAAACCGTTCACTCATCTCTTTCCGTTTACATAGCCGATCATGATCTGTTCAAGCTCAGCTCTTTCAATGACCATTCCGGGATAAAGATTCTCAGCGGCATGTCTGTCATTAACGAGGATCTCCGCACCGTAGTCACTCACTTCGGAGTTCACGATAAGTGACTCGCTTACCTTAGAAAGCTCATCCTTTTTACACTTTACGACAGCGTGCTTTTCAAGGATCTCATCCTTATTGCCGGACAGAACGATCTTTCCTCCGTCTATGAACACGACCTCATCCGCGATCTTCTCAAGATCGCTTGTGATATGTGATGACAGAAGGATTGTGTGATCCACTTCCACCACGAATTCGCGGAAGATATTTATCATCTCATTTCTGACGATGGGGTCCAGTCCGCTGGTGGGCTCGTCCATTATAAGGAGCCTTGCATGATGAGAAAGAGCTACGGCAATCTGCAGCTTCATCCTCATTCCTCTTGAAAAAGCTCCGCATTTCTTCTTTGCGGGAAGTGAGAACTTCTTCAGATTATCGAAGAAGACTTCTTCATCCCAGTTCTTGTAGATGTTCTTCATCATAATATTGATGTCACGGCCTGTCATGAATTCATGAAAGCCCATCTCATCGAATACGACACCGATATCTTCGCGTAAGTATGATGTATCCTTATTTACCGGTTCGCCGAAAAGAGTGATATCTCCGGAATCACGTCTGATCACATCCAGGATCAGATTGATGGTGGTGGTCTTACCCGCACCGTTCTGACCGATGAATCCGCATACAGTACCCTCAGGCACCGCAAAGCTTACATTATCAAGTTTGAAATCACCGTAATCCTTGGTGACATTCTTAAGCTCAATTACGTTCTTAACTTCTTCCATTGGTATTTACCTCATGAAACAAAAAGCACATCTGTTTCGGGTGAACGGAGGAACCGTCCCCTCGTTCACCTCACTTATTAGCTTTTTCCTCGTAGATTATCTCAAGCATCTCTTTGAGTTCATCAAGTGATATCTTTCCCAGGACCGCTTTATCAGCAGCCCTCTCCAGGTATTCCTCGATTGCGTACCGCATATTCTCCTTCATGAGTTCGGGACTTACACCCTTTACGAAGCTCCCCTTACCCACAACAGATTCAATGTAGCCGTCACGCTCGAGATCTTCGAATGCTCTCTTTGTCGTGATGACACTGATCTTAAGGTCTTTGGCAAGAATACGCATTGACGGAAGGGCGTCCCCTGCCGCAAGCTCACCTGTCATGATCAGGCTCTTGATCTGTTCCTCGATCTGCTCATATATGGGCGTTCCCGAGGTATTACTGATGATTATGTCCATATGGATTTCCTTTGCGCGCGGCGGTCGGATCCTGCGCATGAACCTTTCCGCCTTAATGATTAATCATTGTATATATTTAATATATACACTTTATATACAATTGTCAACACATAAAAGAATCCCGGCATGAGTCAGGGAGAAACTGCGTTTCCCGGACAATCCCCGAGACTTAAAAAAACAGGGAGACGAGACCGTCTCCCTGTTTTATATGCTTAGTTGAATTTGAAGATCTTCTGCGCTATCTTGTAGCACTCGACGGACACTTTGCGTCCGCCCTTTCCGGGAAGATTCATTGCGTTTCCGGGAAGTCCTCCTCTGAGGTATGCCCACAGATGCCTGTCACGTCCCTTGATATATGTCCAGAGCTTTCTCTTCTCCTGAAGACTGTCTTCAGTATTCTTCTTGATGAGAAGTATCGAGGATATCGTGGTGATGATCTCAAGATAATTCCTCATGTACTTGTAACGCTTTTTGTCCTTCTGAGCCTTAGCCTTATTATCAACAAGATAATCAACCATCAGGTAATTGACCCTGAGCTGCTGGTCAATCCTGGAGATCATGATCTCCTCATTTACGGACTGGTCATCACGTCCGATGTAGTATCTGTAGAAGTTGACATCCAGATAGCACATCTTCTCGACATGAAGAAGAGGCTCGTAAACATAGATGTTATCGACATAGAAGGTATGCTCGGGAAGAACCATTCCCGAATCCCTAAGTATCTGTGTCCTGTATATGGCGGAGTGCATCAGGATATAATGGCCCTTTGAAAAATGATGGCAGTCACTCCAGGTAAAGATCTCATCCTGGGGGAACATCCTGCGGAAGTGAATGACCTTCTTTTTCTTCTCTCCGTCCTTCTCATAAACATAGTTGCTGATGAGAAGATCGAGCTTTTCTCCGCACATCACGATCTCTTTGAGCTTTCCGAGGATCTTGGCATACGCGCTCTTCTTTACCCAGTCATCGGAATCGACGACCTTGAAGAAAAGACCGGTTGCGTTCTGAATACCGGTATTTACCGCACCGCCGTGTCCCTTGTTGGGCTGGTCTATTGCACGTACGATACCCGGGTATTTCTCTTCATACTCCCTGGCAATCTCAAGCGTGTTGTCCTTGGTGGATCCGTCATTAACCACAAGGATCTCGACATCATCCCCTCCGGGAAGAAGCGACTCTATCGCTTTTCTCATATATGCTGCGGAATTGTAGCAGGGGATCGTTATTGTTAAAAGCTTCATTTCTTTACTTCAGGCTGCAGTAAGCCTTCTCCTTTATATTTCGTGCGCGGATAAACGTGCAGGCCTCACGGCCGGGCTAAGCATCTCCGGGCCCGTTATTAACATCTCCGTCGTATCCGAGACGTCCTCCCTTATAGGGAACTCTTGCACTGGGAACCTCTTCGGCTGCGGGATCGGTATGTACCGACTGGTCGTCAAAGAATATCTGAGCACCGAATGCCTTGAGAATCTCCTTCTTCTCCACACCACCGAGGAAGAATGCCTCATCAAGCCTGACATTCCAGCTGCGGAGCGTCTTGATGACTCTTTCATGTGCCGGTGCGCTTCTTGCAGTGACGAGTGCGGTACGGATGGGACACTCATCGGATCCGTATTTATTCCGGATCCATGTGAGCTTTTTGAGGAATCCTGCAAAAGGTCCTTCATTCAGAGGATTATCTGCATTTACAGCTTCATTTTCCTCAAATGCCTCAAGACCCTTTTCCTTATAGATGACCTCGGAAGCGTCATCGAAAAGAACCGCGTCGCCGTCGAAAGCGATCCTTATGGATCCGTCTGTCGCACCGGAATACGAATGATCCGTAAGGATCATACCTGCGGCTATACCGCTGTTTATCGCATTCTGTACATCATCCTCATATGCGGACAGAAACAGATCCGTTTTGAATGCCTGCAGATACGGCGACAGTGAAGAACCGCTCGCAAGCACCGCGCGGGTTATCTTAAGTCCGTAATGCTTAATGGAATTAAATACCCTGAGGGATGTGTTGGTGGAATTCCTTGACATGATGATCACTTCCACCAGAGGATTCTCGGGATCCTTATCATTAAGAGCAAGCAGACTCTTTATGAGCGAAAAACCGGGACCGGGCTCAAGAATATCCTTCTCATGCTCGAACTGGTAGGACTGATACGCATCCAGCCCTTCCTTTTCGAATATCTCGTTTTCCTTTGTAAGGTCAAAAAGAGCTCTCGACGAAACTCCTATGACCATTTTATCTTCAAGTCTGTATGACATAAGCCCTCCTTAGGGGGCTGTACAAAAGTCACTTTCTGAGTCTTTCGCCTTCATACTTACCGAGGATCACCAGCGATTCCCTGAGGGACTGGTACTTGGTACGGATATCTCCCTCCGGAAGCTCCACGTCACAGGCTGTCGCCATTGTTATGAGCATCTCATCCGTAAGCCTGTGATTAAGTGAGGAAAGAATATGAATCCTGTCAATGGAACTCTTGGCATCCAGAAATGCCTCCACCTCGGGATCGAGTCCGTCACTGTCCGCGGAAGCCTTTGCGGCAGCAGGTGCGGGTGAGGTGCACGCAGCAGCCTTTCCGTCACCGGTTACCTTCTCAAATCTCATCTCCTGCGCTGCATCGGGGTATTTTACCCTGTCAACGGGCGAACAGAAAAGAGTGACCGGTCTGGCCCACACTTTGGAAGGATCCTCCTCCGATCTGTAGATCACGAGCCCCTCCCGGGTTTCGGTATGTTGTGCGATAGTGACGATCCTGTACAGACCGCCTTTGAAATGTCTGTAAAGTTCTCCTTCAACAGGCGTAGGCATATGGTCTCCTTTCAAGTTCAAAACTAGACCTATTATACCCCATCCGCCGTCAAAAATCTAACTCCGCGTGAGCATCAGGACAGCTCTACGCAGATCACGCATCTTTCATCCTCAAAGCCCATTGCCTTAAGGACTTTGCTTATCTCATCCCTCCTTTCCTCGCTGCATCCTTCAAGCCTTCTGTGATGGATGCTGAGCGTATATACCCTGCTTAGTTCCTCATCCGTGGTATGTGTCAGCGTCACTCCGGAATTAATGTATCCGCTGTCCCTAAGATATGCCCTGACTTCAGCGACATATGCGCTCTCCATCGGCGCATAATATTCATTCCATACGGAATTGTCATCAGCCGGCTTTCCTTTCACCGTGATCGAAAAAAGAAAGAATGCGGCTGTTATAAGAAGTAATGTCAGTATCCCGAGAAATACATATTCCGATTTAATGATCCTGCCGAGTGTCTTCATGATCTTCCTCCCTGTTTTCTAAAACTTCATCCGGTACAAACCGGTTGTTTTCTTCTTACAGTGAGAATGATACAAAAAGCTGTGTGTAAAATTTTCCACACAAAAAGAACCGGTGTAAAAACCGGTTCCCTGCTTATTTGAATGTTTTCTTTTACGAGTTGTTCTCGGGTCTGAGATCTCCCGTCTTGGGATAGTTGTCCTGCGCCTTGGTCTGAGGCGGCATCAGATATGCGGTCACGCGGTTTCTGCCGTTCTCCTTGGAATAATAGACACCCGCATCGGCATACTTGAATGCATCGGAGAATGTGGTGGGATAATAAGCCGTTACGATACCGCAGCTGAAGGTCACGCTTCTGTCGGTGAACTTATAATGGATCTTACCGAATTTCTCCCTGAGGTCGTCCATATACTTGATATGGTCGTGATAATCTCCGCCGTCAAACACAAATATGAATTCCTCTCCGCCGTATCTTCCGACCACAAGGTTGTCCTTCATATTCTTATTAACGGTATCACCGAATTTCCAGAGAACGACGTCACCGTTCTTATGTCCGTAAGTATCGTTGATGCTCTTGAAGAAATCGAGGTCTACTACCGCCAGTGAAACGGGATGCTCTTCGCTCGCATCAAGAAGGAAGATGTCCGCTTTCTCCTGTGCATAGGGTCTTGTGTGGAGATATGTAAGCTGGTCAGTCTCGAGACGCTTACGGTAATTGTCGCTCTTTTCATTGGCATCATAGAGGATGTTGTACATCTCCTTGTTGTAAATGATCATATTACGCGAAACCATTGCTCCGCACGCAAGGACCATCATAACAACAAGCATGATCTCCAGATAATACAGATAATTGTCGGGGAATCTTATCATTTCATAGAATGCCGAGACCGCGACAAGGATGATCGAATAAACGGTAACGCTGAAAAGAAGATGCATCTCGTGGAACACGCTGCAGAACATTACCGCAAGAACCGGCAGACACCAGAGCGCAACGTAGTATCCGTTCCAGAACGAGAAGCTTCCGCCGATGGTAGCAAATGCAAAGGAGCATACCGCGCACTTTGTGTAATTATTAAAATTCTGGGATTTATTTACAAAGAATGTGGCTATGGTAGCGCCGAGATTGACGATAGTGGGAAGAATGACCCTGAGAACGACATATATCCTTACATCATAAGTGATGTTATGTCTGAAATAAGAGATAGCAAAAATAATCACGCTCGCAAGAAATCCGAGTGCAGTAAGCTGAAAGAATACCTTGATTATTTTACTTCTTGCAATATCCTCAGGTTTGTTCATAGTTAATTTAATTTTAATGGTCTAAATGGGAAAAGGCAACCGAAAAATCTGAAAAATGCAAGCCCGGCCGCATATTTGACAAAAAAATCAAGCAAGATGACAAGAAATTCCTTAATCGATTTACATAATAAAGTGCGGTTTATCGTGAGTGCATCCGCTCCGATAAAGAAAGAACCCGTAACACTCGGAGTAACGTCTCCTTCGTGTACGGGTTCTAACTTTATCGGAGTGGCGGGATTCGAACTCGCGACCTCCGCCTCCCTAAGACGGCGCTCTAACCAAGCTGAGCCACACCCCGTTTTTCAACAGCTTGATAATAATATCATAGCAAACCGTTAAATGCAACACTTATTTTTTCTTTTCCGCAAGGCCCCATGATTCCTTGAAAAAACGTGATTTTTCGGCTTTAATACGGTATTGCCCTGCTCTCTTCCGGTTCATCGTCCCTGAGTCCCAGTTCTATGGCCAGATAATCATATTTGTAGAACTCGTCACCGTAATAATTGTTGAACCACATATCCATCATCTGCTTGTATCTGGCACATCCGTCCCTCCAGCCCTGGTC
>JAFWUY010000054.1 GCA_017524035.1 Lachnospiraceae bacterium
GAGTTACACCCTTCTTAGCCTTGAGCTGGTCAATGAGCTCTTCGAAATATTTCTTTCCGACTTCCATAACAACGTCGGAGTACATCTGAATGAATCTTCTGTAGCAGTCCCAAGCCCAACGGGGATTTCCTGACTTGGTAGCGATGGTGTTAACAACGTCCTCATTGAGGCCGAGGTTAAGGATGGTATCCATCATACCGGGCATTGAAGCTCTTGCTCCGGAACGAACGGAAACGAGGAGAGGATTCTCCTTGTCACCGAACTTCTTGCCGGTGATTCCCTCAAGCTTTACGATGTACTCTTCGATCTGGCCCATGATCTCATCATTGATCTCACGACCATCCTCGTAGTACTGTGTGCAGGCTTCGGTGGTGATGGTGAAGCCCTGAGGAACGGGGAAAGGCTCGCCTGATCCGTCAAGCTTGATGTTTGACATCTCAGCAAGGTTTGCTCCCTTACCTCCGAGGAGTTCACGCATGTTAGCGTTACCCTCTGTGAACAGATAGACCCATTTCTTACTCATGTTCTTCTTTTCCTTTCTTTCTTCTACTACTGCGTCACTTACTTAATTAGATGGCGAAAACCGCATAAATACTGGATTTCGAGGCATTCACCAATTAATATATCTTTGGCAACCATAGTATTATAGCAAATAATTTTTGCACTTTCACTATATTTTTTTTGAAATTTTGTTTTAATTTTACGAAAGCGTTTTCCAAATCGTTAAAAAAATAACCTGCCGCATATACGGCAGGTGTCTGACCCATATTATTTTTTAAGCATTTCATCCAGCTTTTTCGACAGAATCCCTCTTCCATCCGCCATCGTGACCTTGCCGTTCATTTCCATATAACGGACAAGCATGCTCCAGCCTCTGAACAGATTATCTTCCAGGGTAAAGGTTTTTCCTTCGCCGTAGCGTATGACCGCTTTATTGTATTGTTCATGTATCCTTCCGCCCGTGACCAGTCCGGTGACAACGACACACTCATGTACATCGTCCACACTGAAGGATTCGTGTATTATGAAAAATCTTCTTATAACGATTCCGCGACCTGAGACAACCACTTCTTTTCCGCAGTTATACAGAAAGAAGAATATTCCCATGAGCTGGATAATGAAAAGAACAAATATGAACATCCCCGTATATCCGGACAGCCCGCTTTCATCCAGCATAAGAAAGAAGCCGTAGAACATGGCGTAAAAGATCACCGGAATCAGAATGACGATCAGATGAGGAACGACCCTGGTCCTTTTTATCGATACTTTAAAAGCGGAATCCCTGATCTCGTCTTCAATGAAATCGGAAAAACTGTATTCGGTTTTCTTTTCATTCGATCCGTTTTCGGACATAGCTTATCCCTTTGCGGAAAGATCAAACCATACCTGTTCGGGTATCTCCATATCCCCGCACCCGACTCCGAGGTCGATGCCGGGTTTATTGGCTCCGTGAAAATCACTTCCGCCGGAGATCTTAAGTCCGCATTCGGCGGCAAGCTTCCTGATATATTCCTCATCCTCGGATGAATGTGTGCTGTACATCGCTTCTATTCCGACAAGTCCGTACTCCTTCATTTCGGCTATAAGGGATCTGAGCTTCTCGTCACCGAACTTGTATATAAGAGGATGTGCGAGGACGGGAATGCCGCCCGCCATCAGTGTCATCTCGACGGCCTGAACGGGAGTTATCTTCTCTCTCGGCACATAGCAGGGCGAATCGGGACCGAGGTATCTTTCGAAAGCTTCATGCGTTGAACGTACATATCCGTACTCATAGAGATACTTTGCAAAATGCGCTCTCGTAAGTACGCTCTCGGGAAATGATCTTTTCAGCGCTTCGTAGCTGATACCGATACCGATCTCCTTCAGGTTCTCGGCCATCTTACGGTTTCTGCCCTCACGGGATTCTATAAAGAAATCAAGTTTTGAAACAAATTCCTTATTGGTATGGTCGATATTAAGTCCCACGACATGAACATCACGTCCGTTCCAATCGGTGGAGAATTCTATACCCGGAATGACAACGGGCGCCGGATAAGGCGCATTCGGATCGGAGCTTATCTCCTCAGCACGCTTTTTTGCTTCATCGATGCCTTCTATGGTATCGTGATCCGTCAGCGCAATGTAGGTGATACCCTTTTGCGCCGCAACATCGACAAGCTCAGCCGGAGTAAAGCTTCCGTCGGATTTATTCGAATGTGTATGCAGATCGATCAATCTTCGTCGTCTTCCTTATCAGCGGTAAATACTGTTCTCTTTCTTGCATTCTCATCGTTTGCAAGATATTCGTCATAGGTCGTGATCTTATCGATGATGCCGCCGTCCGGAAGAATCTCGATGATCCTGTTTGCGGTAGTCTCGGTAAGCTGATGGTCCCTGCAGGAGAAAAGAATGACTCCGGGGAACTTAGTCATACCGGTATTGAGTGCGGTAATGGACTCCATGTCCAGGTGGTTGGTGGGCTCATCAAAGATAAGGCAGTTTGCTGCGCTTATCATCATCTTGGAAAGAAGGCATCTTACCTTCTCACCTCCGGACAGAACCTTTACCTTCTTAACACCGTCCTCACCCGGGAAGAGCATTCTTCCGAGGAATCCTCTTACATAGGTGGCATCCTTGACTGCGGAATAGCCGGTCAGCCATTCGGTGATATTCAGATCATTGTCGAATTCCCTCGTGTAATCCCTGGGGAAATATGCCTGCGAGGTGGTCACGCCCCACTTGAAGGAACCGCTGTCGGGTTCAAGGTCACCCATGAGGATCCTGAAGAGTGCGGTCTTGGCCTTCTCACATCCGCCGACAAATGCGATCTTGTCATCATGACCCATTATGAAGGATACATTGTCGAGAAGCTTTTCCCCGTTCTCGGAGTAACAGATATTCTCAACGCTGAGGACTTCGTTTCCGATCTCACGCTCGGGTCTGAAATCAATATAGGGATACTTTCTCGATGAAGGCTTGATGGTATCAAGCTCGATCTTTTCAAGTGCTCTTTTTCTTGAGGTAGCCTGCTTGGACTTGGAAGCGTTCGCGGAGAATCTGGAAATAAATTCCTGGAGCTCCTTGATCTTCTCTTCCTTCTTTTTATTTGCTTCCTTCATCTGACGGATCATCAGCTGCGATGACTCATACCAGAAATCATAGTTACCTGCATAGAGCTGGATCTTGCCATAGTCGATATCGGCGATCTGTGTGCAGACCTTATTAAGGAAATATCTGTCGTGTGATACGACGATGACGGTATTGTTGAAATCGATAAGGAATTCTTCAAGCCAGCCGATTGCCTCGAGATCAAGGTGGTTGGTAGGCTCGTCGAGAAGCAGGATATCGGGATTTCCGAAAAGTGCCTTGGCAAGGAGGACCTTGACCTTCTTGGAACCGTCGAGGTCTGCCATCTGAGCGTAGTGATCCTCGGTTCCGATGCCGAGACCGTTGAGCAGCATTGCGGCATTGGACTCTGCCTCGTATCCGTCCATCTCGGCGAATTCGCTCTCAAGCTCACCCGCTCTTATTCCGTCCTCATCGGTGAAGTCCTCCTTCATATAGATGGCATCCTTTTCCTTCATGATGTCATAGAGGCGCTTGTTACCCATGATGACGGTATCCATAACGGAATAATCATCATATTTGAAATGGTCCTGTTCGAGAACGGAAAGACGCTGTCCGGGTGTGATGACTATCTCACCTTTGGAAGTGTCAAGTTCACCGGAAAGGATCTTGAGAAATGTGGACTTGCCTGCTCCGTTGGCTCCGATGAGACCGTAGCAGTTGCCCTCCGTGAACTTGATATTGACGTCTTCGAAAAGAGCTTTCTTTCCGACTCTGTAAGTTACATTAACGGCTGAGATCATTTTTCTTCTCCATAATAAAAAACAACAATAAAACTACAAAACGTTAAGATTATACCTTTATAATGCAGTTTTTTGCAACCTCACGAAAACAAGAGCCGGGAGATAACTTCTCCTGACTTTTTTGTTGCTTAAGCGGTTAACGCGAAATGTATGAGTCTTCTCGCTTTTTCGTCGTCAGACGCGAAACTTGTACGACGTAAGTTTCAGCTCATGCCGCAGGCCATTCACTTCGTTCAGGCCAGGCGGCCGTTTCTAACGCAGACGACGAAGCTCGAATCCTCATACATTTTGCGTCACCCGCAAATATAAAATAAGAGTCA
>JAFWUY010000055.1 GCA_017524035.1 Lachnospiraceae bacterium
CCGGGCCGAACCTGTCCTTCAGCATCCTGATCATGTGGACGGTGCGGTCCATGCGTACGAGCGGGTCTCCCCCGGTGATTCCCGTGCCGGTGGCGTCCATGGACTCCGCACATCACCGCAGACGAGATCATATACATAGAAAGTTTCGGAAAAGATATTGAGATCCACGCACTGAAGGATACATATCATTCCCAGGACAGGATGTATGAACTGGAGTCGCTTCTCGACCCGAATAAATTCTTAAGAGTCAGCAAATCGGTCATCATTGCAAGAAAGCATGTAAAGAAGATAAGACCGTCACTTTCAATGAAATACATACTCACAATGTCTGACGGAACACTGGTTGATGTAACGAGAAGTTATTACAGTGATTTCAGAAGATTTTTCGGAATATAAGAAGGAGGAAGAAATGGCAGGTATATTATGGATAATAATACTTATGCTGATCATTGCGGTCATCATCATATCGGTCAGCATAATAGTTTATAACAAACATCTTGATAAGGTGACCAAGGGTGAGGTGCATGATACCCACAGTCCGATCCCCGAACCGAGAAGTACTGCAAGTGTCATATACAAGATCGTGCTCATGATCATAGTGATACTGTCCTATTTGGGAATCAGCACCGCAAACGGCATTATCGGCAGCCTTCAGAGCAGGATAGGCGAGCTCGATGCAGAGGTGAACGGGCTTCGGTTTGAAGTTCAGAATCTGAGGAGTCAGCTCGAAGACGAGGCGAGACTGGTAAGAAATTTTGAATACAGATTATCGGAGCCGGAAGATGATCTTGTTGATGTCGAATTTAAACTTTGGCTCAAGGAATTTACTGCTGACACTACGGTAACTCTGAGCATTGCGGGAAAGGATGTCGCACTTTCAAATGACGGTAACGGAATGTATACCGGAAACGTAACCCTGAGCCTGTTTGATAATTGTTCGATTCCTGTTGTATGTATCAAAAACGGTGAGCTTATCGAAAATGAAACGGTCGATTTTCCCGAAGAGCTGTTCTGGGAGTATATCCCGGTTCCCATGTTCTCGTGTAACTTTGACTGTAAGGATACTTTGGGCGGAGGAACGAAATATACCGGCGAATACAGTATGGACTTCAGCTTCCCGGATAAGATTGAATCTGTCAGGATCACTTATTTATCAAACGGTGAAGAACTTAAGACGATGGATATCACTGAGGGAGCCTTGAGCGGCGAGATATTCACGATCGAGCAGGAACTCGGTTTCGGTGACGATCTTGTATTCAGGACGGAGGTCGTAACGAAGGACGGTTACAGGATCGAGGATTGTAAACTTATGATATTCCCTGCAAAGGAATATCCTTACGGATATGAATATGAGAGGATCTATGACAGCGACGGAAATCTCCTCTATGAGTGCTTATATTGACCGGATCACGGTAAAAAGCGGCGGTGACAGCAAATGTCACCGCCGCTTTTTATTGAAAATATGCCATTTTGTATGATTTTGATGGGCATTTTTTGATTAATCGGGTCTAAACGTGATAAAATATGTAATGTAGCCGAAAGACTGCTGTGTGGAAAGGAAGACTCCGATTATGGACAAAAACGTATTTGAAGATGCCAAGATGATGGGATCGGGCGAGATCAGATATAAGTGTCCCTGCTGCGGTTGCTATACTTTTAAGAAGAAACCCTCGGGAGATTTCGATATCTGCCCCGTATGCTTCTGGGAGGATGACTGGAAACAGTTTGACGATGAGGAGCTTGAGGGCGGCGCAAACAGTGTCAGCCTCAGGCAGGCAAGAGAGAATTACAAGGCTTTCGGATGCTGCGAAGAGAGATTCAAGGGCAATGTAAGAAAGCCGACCGAAGAAGAGATCGGATGATCCTTCGGCAGGAATAATTATTGAGGTTTTTCGTTAATGGACAGAAGGTTTAGAGTTTATATAACCCTCACGCTGATGATACTTATGATTGCTGTCATCTCCAGTGTGGTGGTCAGGGTGTCTGAAAAGGAAATGATCGAAGCATACCATAATCAGACAGCTTCCGCTTCACAGCAGGACGTGAATGACAGGGCAGATTCGGAGAATGCATCAGCGTATTATTTCAGAACTCAGGAGCTTCTTGAACAGCACTACGAAAAACACGGAAGAGATATGGGATTTGCTTCGGCGGAGGAATATGAAAGAGCTGCCGCCGCGGTCATCACCGATCCCAGGGCGCTTCACAAGATCGAAAAAGAAGACGGAGACGATGTCTACTATATAGAAGAGACCAACGAGTTCGTCGTGGTCTCTACGGATGGCTTTATCAGAACATATTTCCTTCCCGATTCCGGAAAGGAATACTATTACAGACAGTAGTTTATTCCCTTATCATCATAAATGCACACAGGCCTCCGCGCTTTCCGTGTGAAGCACGGTGCGAGTGCAGGAACTCGCCGTTACAGCAGGTACACAGGTCGGGAACAGAAATGTTTTCGCTCGGGATACCTGCTTTTTGCATATTCAGAAAATTTGCAAACGCCAGATCAAGCTGATATTTTCCCTCGACACCGCCGTTATGGGGAAGCACGACATTTGACTGCAGACCGTATTCTTCGATGAACACGTCCGCAACATCGCTTCCGACCTCATAACAGTCTGCGCATATCGAAGGTCCGATGCATGTTATCATCTCGGAAGGATTGCTTCCGTATAAACGCTGCATCATGCTTACGGTGTTTTGGCATATATTCCCTATGGTTCCTCTCCAACCCGAGTGTGAGAGTGCAATGGCCTTATGCACGGGATCGACAAAGTACAGAGGCACACAGTCGGCATAGGAAGTGACAAGGCATACTCCGGGTTCATTTGTCATGATTCCGTCGATATCCTTGAATGACCTGGGTTTCAGGATGCCTTCACCGAGATTGTCGTGGGTTACTTCCATTACATTTGTCGTATGCTGCTGATCCGAAAAGACCATCTGCTCACGGCTTATCCCGACAGCTTCTCCGAAGAGCCTGTAATTTTCCAGGACATTCTCCCTGTCATCACCTACGGTGAACGCAAGATTCATGCTCGCGTAATATCCGGTACTTACTCCGCCGATTCTTGTCGAAAAGCCGTTGAACAGCCAGGGGAACTTTTCCAGGGACAGATAGCTTATCCTCGGAACGCCGTTGCTTTCATATACGGTTGTTGTTTCAGCGCCGGGGCGCTTTTTCAATTTCATATCCATACCAATATTTTACCATATAAATTATCGACCGCGGTGTGAGGTGATTTTCACATCGCGGTCACTTTCTTATTCGGAAATTCTCGGGAAGAGAAGTATTACTTTGAAAAGGTCTCCGTCCACAACGAGCTTGAGCTTTCCGTTCATCAGTTCCATAAGGCTCTGCGCGATGTTCAGGCCGAGTCCGTTCCCTTCGGATCCTCTGGAACTGTCCCCTCTTGCAAAGCGCTCGAGAAGTTCGTCGCTTGTCATGTTCAGGGATTCTTTGGAGGTATTCTTGATCTCGATTGCCGCTTCATCGCTGCCCGCACTAAGGTTCACATATACCCTTGTGCCAGGCTGTGAGTATTTGGAGACGTTGACGAATAGATTATCGAGGACTCTTTGCAGATGCTTGGTATCCGCCATAATGCTTATGGGCTCTTCGGGGACGCTGACTCTGAGATCAAGTTCAGATGCGGAGAGTTTTTCCTGGTATTCTCCGATCACCTGATGAAGAACCGTGTTGACATTGCAGGGCTCAAGTTCCGCCTTCAGGTTTCCCGTTGAGGCCTTTGATGCTTCTATAAGATCCTCGAGCAGCTTCTTGAGCTTTACGGATTGTCTTTCAAGGGTTTCCAGATATTCGCGGTTTGCCGGTTCTCCCTCGGGCTGTTCCTTAAGAAGCTCCACATAACTGATGATGGAAGTGAGGGGAGTCTTGATGTCATGTGAGACATTGGAAATAAGTTCAGTCTTGAATCTCTCGCTCTTCATACGGTCGGCCAGTGCTATCTCAAGTCCTTCGCCGGTCGAGTTGATGCAGTTTCCGATAGTCTTGAAATCATAGAACATATGCTTTGTGTCTACGGGGGAGGAAAGATTTCCTTCAGCCAGTCTCTTAGCACCCTTTGCAAGGCGGTTGAGCTGGAGAACCGCGATCACGAACAGAGGGAACAGGATCAGTGTCTGTACGAACCATCCGGCGATCACCAGTTCTTCGGCAGAATTTTCAAATGCTCCAACCAGCACTATGAATTCTGCGAACGTACAGAGGACAGCGATTCCGATCAGTCTCCATGTCAGTCCGATGTTCTCCCTGCACTGATAGCCGAGTTTTTTAAATCCCTTTACGATAAGTGCGAAGAATCTGGCGAAGAATAATATCACACTTACCATGGCGAGAATGCCGAAAAGGACCGTAAGTACAATGACGAGATATCTTGTGCTTATGGCAAGATCGACCCAGGGCACGATCCTTGTAAAGAGATCGTCACATTCGTAATTTAAGGGATCGGCAACGCATGCGATGAGGTAGCAGTCTTTTCCTACGACCGGTCTTTCGACGGCGGTGGTTGATGTGATCATGCTCCAGGTCTGGAAATCCGATTCATAGCTTACGAAGTTGTACTTTATGCCTGATTTCAGATTACTGAGATGATCGGCAGTGCATACGGTAACTTCATTAGGATTTATATAATATATTTCACCGTTGTCTGAATGAAGGACGATATTTGCATTTGACACAACATCCTCATTCCATATGGAACTGTTCTCATCCACAGCTGAGCGGATGTTCCATTCTTCGGTGCCATCCTTGTAGCTGATAGTCAGGCCTACGGGGAAATAGTATCCGTCACCGGTTATCACATATGCCATATCGGTATTCCAGACATAAATGACTTCGGCTATGGGACGCCTTTCCTGTACCACATCTGCGTTGTCATAGGATGAATAATTGGTGATGTAGCTGTAGGAACTAAATATTGAGTCGATATTGTATATGAATCCGGTATAGTCTCCGAGTGTCGCACTGTATCTGAAAAGATCAGATTTATCGCCCGCAAGGATATCATCAGGCAGGTTGCAGACCTCGTATGACGATCTGAGTCTCAGATCCACCATTGAAGGTTCATCGGTCGAATATACCGCGTATCTGAAGTTCGTGTTCTTAAGCTCGCTCATACCGAAATCATCCTGATAGTCGGACAGAGCATATACCGCATAATCGTGCAGAAACCATTCATTTACGTTCTTGCGGAAGTATCTGGGGGAATCGTATATCCCCAGATTCGCAAGTACATAGAAAGCGGAGAATAACCCGCTGAAAATAAGTGAACTTATGACTGATATGATAAACCAGAACAGAGCACCGTGCTTACGGCGTTCTTTCAGGCCATTATCCTGTTTCTTCATTTCTCATCCTTTCCGTTCCTGTTTATTATCCAGGAAATATCCCCTTCCCCATATCATCTTGATGTATCTTGGTTCTGACGGGTCGATCTCGATTTTTTCGCGAAGATGTCTTATATGGACAGCTACGATGCTTTCGGATCCCATGGTGTCATCCTTCCATACGGTTTTGTAAATCTCCATGGGAGTGAAGACCTTACCGGGATTCATCATAAGGAATCTGAGAATATCGTACTCCGTCCTGGTAAGCTTAACGGGATCGCCGTCGAGCCATACTTCCTTGGTGCGGTCGACAAGCTTTATCCGACCGCATATCATTTCATCTTCACCGGTTTCTGAGGCGGTGTTTCCGCCGAGCAGCATATATCTGCGCAGTCCGGATCTGACTCTTGCCATGAGTTCCACCGGATTAAAAGGCTTGGTGACATAGTCATCGGCACCCAGGTTGAGACCGAGTATCTTGTCGGTATCTTCGCTTTTGGCAGTGAGCATAATGACCGGAACGTTGCTGACCTCCCTGATCTTGGAAAGAGCCGTTACACCGTCCATGACGGGCATCATGATATCGAGCAGTACAAGATGGATATCCTCTTTTTCAATCGTTTCAAGGGCTTCCCTGCCGTTTCCTGCCGTAAGGACGTTGTAACCTTCGGATCGGAGGAAAATTGAGATTGCATTTGCAATGTCTTTTTCATCGTCGCATACGAGCACGGTAAGCTTGGAATTGTCTTTTTCGTTCATAAGTCCGACTGGTCTCCTTTTTTGTGATCACAAGCATATTTTGACACATAAAAATTTAAGAATCTATGCGTTATTTCTTTAAGATTTAATTAAATAATGACGGAAAACGTATTATAATATAAAGGAATTTACGATTTATCACAATTCCGCCCCAACAGGAGGGATCATGAATCTTAAGACAGCCTATGAACCGTATTTTAAGATCGGAGCCGCGATAAACAGGTGGAATCTCCATACACCGGCTCATATGAAGCTTCTTCTTACGCAGTTCAGCTCATTTACCTGCGAAAACGATATGAAGCCCATGTACTATCTGGATAAGGATGAGAATAAATCCGATCCCGCAAAGTACAACCTCAGTCCAGCACTTAATTTCGAAACAGCAAGACCCTATCTTGAATTTGCAAGAGCAAACGGTATCGCAATGCGCGGACATACGCTTGTATGGCATAATCAGACTCCGAAATGGTTCTTCTGTGTCGATTACAACGAGTCGAAGGCTTTAGCCGACAGGGATACCATCCTTGCAAGACTTGAGAGCTATATCAAGGGCGTCCTTGAATTCGTCCAGACGGAGTATCCGGGAGTCATCTATGCATGGGATGTGGTAAACGAGTGTGTTGATGACGGAGGCTTCAGGAAGTCTGTATGGTCCTCCGCCGTAGGAGAGGATTTCTTCATCAAGGCATTCGAGTTTGCAAGGAAATATGCCGCTCCGGGCGTTGCACTCTTTTACAACGATTACGAGACTTCCCAGGAGTGGAAGAGGGACTTCATAATCGCGAATGTCCTTAAGCCTCTTATGGAAAAGGGACTTGTTGACGGAATGGGCCTTCAGTCCCACCTGCTCATGGATCATCCGGATTACGATACCTACCGCACCGCGCTTGAGATGTACGGAGAGCTCGGACTTCAGATACATGTCACCGAGCTCGACATACACAATGCGGATCCTTCCGATGCTTCCATGCACGATCTGGCCGTAAGATATGCGGAGTTTTTCAGGATCTATCTGGACGCAAAGAAATCCGGCAAGGCGAATATCACGAATGTGACCTTCTGGAACCTGCTCGATGAAAACAGCTGGCTTACCGGATTCAGACGCGAGACCAGCTATCCTCTTTTGTTCAGGGGAAAATGCGAAGCCAAGGAAGCTTACTATGAAGTTCTGAAGGCAGCGGTTCCCGCGGAGGAAATCGATAAGTGGGATCCGGGTTACCCCGATTCCGAATACGAGCTGAAAGGTATGCCCAGGCCCGAGAAAGATATCCTTTACCACAGGAATATCTGGGAAAGCGGTGAATATACCTACGAAGCCGCATACGGATTCGAGCCCAATGTATTCGGATATCTTCATACGGATGATGCCGACAGAGACTGTATGCTTGTTGTTCCGGGCGGCGGATACTGTATGTGCGTTCCCCATGAGGGCGAGCTCGTCGCAAATGAATTCTACAGACGCGGAATGAATGTATTTGTGCTCAGCTATACCACCGATATCACGATGTCGGTTCCTCTAAAGAAGCAGCCCTTGAACGATATATCCAGGGCAGTAAGATATATCAGGAAGAATGCAAAGGATTTCAGGGTGGACGGAAAGAAGCTTTTTATCTGCGGATTCTCTGCGGGTGCACATGTCTGCGGAAGCCTTGCGGTCCACTTCGATGATGCCAAGGATATTAATCCGGAGTATGATAAGTTCTCAAACAGACCGGACGGTGTGATCCTTTCATATCCCGTTATCACAACCGGTGAGTACACTCACATCGATTCGGTCCATGCGCTTCTGGGATTTGAGCCGTCCGAAGAGGAGCTGGAGTATTTCTCCCTTGAAAAACAGGTAAAAGAAAACACTCCTCCATGCTTTATCTGGCAGACCCTTGGAGACGGGCTCGTACCGGTTGAGAACAGTTATCTGTTTGCCGAAGCACTTCGTAAGAAAAAGATTCCTTATGCCCAATATGTATTCCCTGCAGGAGACCACGGATTGTCCGTCTGCAACGACGAACAGCTCAGAGGATTTTCCGGCGGAGACTATACGATGGAACAGTGCATGAGAGCAGCACACAGTGTCAGAGAGGGGAAGGGCGTCAACGTGTCGGAAAAGAGAAAGGAAGAACTCATAGACCAGTTCTTCGGAGGACATGAGATGCCGCTTGTGGAAGTGGATGTAAGTCTCAAGGAAGATGTGGGACAGTGGACACAGCTTGCACAGGCTTGGATGAACAGGATCTGAGATACTGATTAACCTTGAAACGGAGGACCCGAGTATGACAACATTTTGGATAGTGATAGCAATCATAGAATTTCTGCTCATTGCAGCAGGCGTTCTTGTATTCGTCCTTAATGCGAAGAAACAGGAGAAGATCGCCGAGAGTGCCAAGCAGATGGCAAAGGGTAAGATCAACCTTGATGATATTCCCGTATCCGGCACTTCAAGCAAGAATGATGTGATCGCAGGCGGACTCAACCTTATTAAATCAAATCTTCTTACCTTCGTTGAGTCGACCAAGCAGAATACGGTCGTTCTTGCCGATGCGATCGAAAAGCTCACCGGCAATATGGAAGCCAACAAGGCGGGAACCGAGCACATTGCTGAGAATACCATAGAGGTTGAGGAGAGGACCGGACAGCAGCTCGAGATGGTGCAGGACAACATCTCCGTCACCGAGTCCAATTCCGTTCAGCTTGAAGCTATCGCAACCTCAATGGATGAGATCACCGATATGCTCAAGGAAACTGCGAAGATCAGCGACGAGGGCATCGAAAGCCTTGAAGGCTACAATAAGGAGATGGATATCGTTTCGGCTGACCTGAATGCGATCAACGAAACTCTCACCAAATTCAACGAACAGCTCCAGAAGGTTTATGAAGTCGGTGACTTTATCATCGATATAAGCACACAGCTTAAGCTCCTTTCGTTCAACGCATCCATCGAGGCCGCCAGAGCCGGTGATTCCGGAAGAGGCTTCGCGGTTGTTGCGGGTGAGATGACCGACATGTCCGAACAGACCAAGGAAGGCATGGACAGGATCAGCGCCATCTTAAGCGAGATCATGGAAAGCAGCACAGGCGTTGTCGACAGCATTGCAAAGTGCACCGATACATACAATAACAGTAAGGCTGCTTTCGAAGTGGTCAACTCTTCGTTCAGGACCATCAATTCCAATTCGACGAATATCCAGACGAAGATCACCGATATCAACGATAAGTTCTCCGTTATGGAGGATAATTTCAACCACTCCAAGGATATCGCAAACGATCTGTTTGAGACCGCAAGGGATATCAACGACAAGACCACGGAGATTGCCGGTGTATCCCAGGAGGTTACCGCACAGGCCATCCAGATCGGAGAAAATACCAACGCACTCAACGGTATGCTTTCCGGTATCCAGAAGCTCCTCAGAAAATTTGACACGGGTGTCATTCCTGTCCGCAACAAGTCGGGAAGACAGATCAAGATCGCAATGCTCAGTATGTATGACAATGATTTCTGGTACGGCGTAAAGCGCGGTGCCGGATATGCTGCTACGGAGCTTGCAGGATACAATGCGAAGGTGAAGTTCATTCCCATTATTCCCGCAGAGGGAGATGATGACGAGAAGAACAGACAGACCATCAGGAATCTTGTGGAAGAGAAGTATGATGCGATCATTTATCCCGGATTCCTGGGCGGTGTTGCGGATGCCCTTGAACAGGCGAGACAGAAGGGCGTTAAGCTCATGACATTCAACTGTGACTGTGCTAATCCCAAACTCAGACTCGCATGTCTTAAGTCCGACGGCGTTGCACAGGGCGAGCAGGCTGCAAGGGCTGCCGCAGAGCTCATAGGCAAGGCGGGTAATGTCGGAATCCTTATGGGAAGCAAGACGGTCATAGGCAATGTAGAGAGAAGAAAAGGCTTTGTCGATGCTATGGCCGGATACAAGTCGATCAAGATCGCAGGTGAAGTCAGTGTTGAGGATATGGGCGATGATGTTTACAAGAAGACCAAAGCCCTTCTCCAGAAGGACAGCTCAATCCAGGCACTCTTCCTTACCAACGGATTCCCCGAGGATGCCGCAAAGGCTGTTGTTGATGCGGGACGCTCCGGCAAGACCAAGGTTGTTGGCTTCGACCTTAACCCCGCTCTTTTCCCTTACATAAGAAACGGCGTCATCGGAACCATCATAAGCCAGGATTCCTTCGGACAGGGCCACGATCCCATCGTCCTTATGTACAACCACATCGTAGATGGAACTCCTTTTGCGGCAGAGACCATCGGATGCAGATCTTCGGTTGCGGATAAGTCCAATATCGATGAGCTTCTCGAGGGATGATGCAGACTCTGCCGGAGTCCTGGTATAGAGGTTTAAGGGCGGCAGGCGGCAATTGAATACAGGATATATTAAAGGGACGGTGCCGTTATCGGTACCGTCCCTTCTTTTGATCTTTTACACATGGCCTGATGTGTTTATCTTATGATCACTTCTTATTTTCCTTGGATGCTTTCTTGTCGGAGTCTTCTTTTAATTCTTTTTCGCTTATGCCCGAAAGATCCGCACCTGTCTCAGAGCCGGCGTCTTCGTTGAAGCTGAAGTCCTTGCCGGGAAGTATCGCATTGAGGATGATACCTACGAGTGATCCGACTGCAAGACCGGAAAGAGCAAAGTTGGCGCTTCCGATGCTGAATGCGATGTTGCCTGCTGCGGAGAAGTTGATTCCGATGGAGAGAACGAGGATGAGTGCTGCGATGATGACGTTTCTGCTCTTGGAGAAATCAACCTGTGTTTCAACCACGTTCCTGACACCGACTGCGGAGATCATACCGTAGAGGACAAGTGAGATACCGCCGACTGTTGCGGAGGGCATTGCCTCGATGATGGCGGAGAACTTGGGGCAGAAGGACATGATGATCGCAAATACCGCTGCAAGCCTTATTACGAAGGGATCGAATACCTTGGTGAGTGAAAGAACGCCGGTATTCTCGCCGTATGTGGTGTTGGCCGGTGCGCCGAAGAGTGAAGCAACTGCGGTTGCAAGTCCGTCACCGGTGAGGGTTCTGTGAAGCCCGGGATCCTTGATGAAGTTGCGGTTTACGGTTGAAGAGATGGCGGAGATATCACCGATGTGCTCCATCATTGTAGCGATGGCGATGGGAACAATGGTGATGGCAGCGGTAACAAGAAGACCGCCCTTGGTCATGGAAGAAATGATGACTTCCCTTTCTCCGTCTGCATTTGTGACGATCGTGTGAAGGAAGAGTGTGCCTGCATCCCTTGAAGAACTGAAGAGTGCAAATACCGTATCCTGGAATTTTATGGGAAGACCTACCCAGGGAGCTGCTGCAACACCTGAGAAATCTACGTTACCGGTTACTGCTGCAACAAGATATGATGCAACAACACCGATGAGGATGGGAAGGATCTTGACCATTCCCTTACCCCAGATATTGCAGATGATGATTGCCAGTATTGCTACGAGAGCGATGGGCCAGTTGCTTGAGCAGCTGTTGATCGCGGACTGTGAAAGTATGAGTCCGATAGCCATTATGATGGGACCTGTGACTATAGGAGGGAAGAACTTCATTACGCGCATAGCGCCGAATATCTTGAAAAGAAGAGCAAGCACAAGATAGAGAAGACCTGCGAGTGTAACTCCGAAGCATGCATAGGGAAGAAGCTGGGATGCGGCATACAGCTTTCCGCCTGCCTGTGCTGCCATCAGCGCATCTTCGGTAGCATACTGCTCTCTTGCCAGCATAAGGCCAGAGATGGCACCGTATCCTGCCAGGAATGCGAAGGATGAACCGAGGAATGCGGGAACTTTTCTCTTGGTGATGAGATGGAATAAAAGAGTACCGAGACCGGCGAATAAAAGAGTAGCGGAAACGCTGAGGCCGGTGATGATGGGAACGAGAACTGTGGAACCGAACATTGCGAACATGTGCTGAAGTCCGAGCACAAGCGTTTTCGGGGTGCCCAGGGTTTTTGCATCATAGATGCCCTGTTCGCCGAGGACTTCTTTCTTTGAATCTGCCATAAACTCCTCCTGTATGCGAAATACCATATATTGTGTTTTTAACACCGTAATAATAATACATTTGTCTAAATGTGCCGTCAACGCAAAGCAAATGTTATTATTTGATTTTTCGACCTCAGAGGGCTGCAAAGCATTTAAAATTTTTTTTAAATACCGGTTGACAGTACAAATATGCGGAGGTAATATGAATGCATAAATTTAAAAATATTTTTAAATAGTTATTATCGGGGGACAGATTTGGGCGATACGAATATTTTTAAAGTATTGTCGGACTCACAGCGAAGAGACATCCTCATGATGCTTAAGGAAGGGAGGATGAACGCCGGTGAGATCGCAGACAGGCTGGGAGTTACACCGGCCGCCTTATCCTATCATCTGAAGCTTCTCAAGGATGCCGATCTGATAATGGAATACAGGCAGAAGAACTTCATCTATTACGAAATAAACACTACCGTATTCGAAGACCTGCTGGCATGGGTCGCGCAGTTTGGAGGAAAGAAATGAAGAAAAAAGCTGCAGGGATCATCATGTGGATCATAGCGTTCATACCTCTCATCATCACCGTTATCCTGTACGGAAGCCTTCCGGAGAAGGTTCCGATGCACTTCGATATAAACTGGAACGTCGACCGCTACGGACACAGATCGGAACTCATATTTGCATGTGCGGCATATCTGCTGATGCCGTTATTGTTTTCCGTATTCATAAGGGGATTTGAGCGGAAAGCAGCCGGCACCGAGGATGAAAAAGCCAAAGCGGGATTTATGTCCGACGTCAGGGTCGTCACGGTCATAGGTATCTTCACTTCGCTGATCCTGACTGTTACTTTCATCTGTATTCTGATATTTATGCTCAAAACAATCTCAAATACCGGCTCTGCTCTTTCCTATGATCCGACAAGGCCGATAGTCATTCTGATGGGTATCCTGCTTATGGTGATAGGAAACTTTCTTCCGAAGACACGCAGGAATTCAATTGTCGGGCTGAAATGCGGCTGGACTTACTATAATGATGTCACATGGCAAAAGTCCAATCGTTTTGCGGCTCTGCTCATCATGGGGCTGGGTGCTTTCACAATAGCCATGGTCATGATAATGCCTGATGCACTCATAGTATTGTTTATCATGATGGGACTTATGTTTTTAATCATGATCGTCTCGCTTGTTTACGCGTACAGAATTTACAAAGAAGAGATACGGAAAGGAGAAAACCAAAATGTATGATTTTCCCAAGATAGGAACGGACGTGATAGTCATGATGGTTGCGGCCATGGTTCTTTTCGTAGTCGCACCCATTGTGCTCTGGATCGTATGGTGTGTTAAAAAGAAAGAGAAGTTCACCACGATACTCGTAGGTGCCGCAGTTTTTTTCCTGTTTGCCATCATACTTGAAAAGCCCATCCAGAATGTGCTGATCTTCCCGACCGCCATGGGACTTAAGGAGCATGCGGCCTCACAGTTCATAAACGCAAGACCTGTCCTGTGGGCTTTTCTGGTGGGATTTTTCCCCGGACTGTTTGAAGAGACCGGCAGATTTGTTGCTTTTAAGACCGTCCTGAAAAAGAGAAAGAACCGTGAGACATCGATCTCCTACGGACTCGGACACGGCGGATTTGAAGTATTGTTTATACTATCGATCAATTATCTCAACTATATCATCTATGCGGTCATGATAAATAACGGCACATTCGGAACCATCATTGAGCAGCTTGAAGCTGTCGCGCCGGACCAGGTCGGAGCATATCTTGAACTTCCCGCACAGCTGGCTGCATTTTCCGGGCTTACGATCTTTTTGACTATCTGGGAAAGGATATTTGCGGTCCTGTTCCATACCGGAGCTTCCATTATGGTATTCTACGCTTGCAAGGATAAAAAGAAATTCTGGCTGTATCCCCTTGCAATACTGCTCCACACGGCAATGGACGGAATTCTTGGACTCAGTATGGCAAATGTCATCTCGTTGTCGGATGTGCAGCTGGAAGCGGTTGTTACAGTGACAGGGGCACTGGTATTCTTCGGATCCTTCTTCCTGCTTTATAAGAAAGACAAGGAAAAAGGAAGTGTAACGGATACTTCCGGGGCAATCTGATCCCGGTAACGAAATCTATCAGATCGTCCTGACAAAAGAAAAGCCGCAGGTCATATGACCTGCGGCTTATTGTTTTTCATTATGCTGTTTATGCAGCTGTCCAGGTGCCGTCTGTTCCGAGCGTATAAACGTGTCCGTTGATGGTTACGGTACCGTTTGTGATGACACCATTTGCATAGGTGAAACTGTAGGCAGTGACCTTATTGGCGTCTACTCCGGAAAGAGTATAAGTCATCTTGACATATTTCTTGGCAGCAACGGTTGAGGTTGCATCAGCTGTAGCACCTGCGATGGTTCCGCTCATGGCTACGGTATTTGCCGGGACTCCGTCTATGGATATTGACTTTCCTGTAGGCGCCGATGATCCGTCAGCAAACTTTCCTTCTCCGTATGCCTGGTCGATCGCAGCCTGTGCAGCTACTCTTACGGTCTGTGCAGTTGAAAAGTCCTTCTCCGATCTTGCTCTGTCGATGTATCCGAGAAGTGTAGGTACAAGGATTGCAGCGAGGATCGCAAGGATTACGAGAACGACGATGAGTTCTACAAGTGTGAAGCCTTTGTTATTCTTTTTCATTTTTTCCCTCCTTGAAAACGGTTATTTCCTTCAACTGATTAATATATCGGACGAATGAGCCCGAATCTTAACCTCTTTTGGAAAACCGATCGTTATTCATTATATGCTATCTTTTCAAGTTCGTCCATTGTTGTAATGCCTTTTTCGACAAGTTCGAGGCCGGCCTGCTTCAGGGTCTTCATTCCCTGCTTTTCCACGGCGTATTTCTTGATTTCATCCGCAGACGCACCCTCGGATATCATCTTCCTGATCTCCCTGTCCACATAGAGGACCTCGTGTACGGCAATTCGTCCGCTGTAGCCCGTTCCGTGGCATTTTGCGCATCCTACGGCGCTTCTGGCATTAGGCATATCCCTTCCGGCGAAGGCTCTCTGATATTCGTCGAGGCCGGTTACACGGCTGCAGTAAGGACATACCTTTCTCATAAGACGCTGGGCAACCGAACCGACGAGTGCCGAAGACAGGAGATAGGGCTCTGCACCCATATCGATCAGTCGTATTATTGTTGAAACCGCATCATTGGTATGAAGGGTGGAAAGAACGAGGTGACCGGTTATAGCCGCTCTGAGCGAGATGGAAGCGGTCTCGGAGTCACGCGTTTCACCGACCATTATGATATCGGGATCCTGTCTGAGGAGTGCTCTTAATCCGACATCGAATGTAAGTCCTGCGGTCGGATGTACCTGCACCTGATTGAGACGGTTGAGGTTTTTCTCGACAGGATCTTCGATCGTCGCGATATTAACCTGTCTGTCGGCCAGTGAAGCAAGGAGCATATAAAGTGTTGTGGTCTTACCTGAACCGGTGGGTCCGGTGATATAAACGAGACCGTTGGGTGACTTGAGCATGCGGGCAACCTTTTCGTAATTGTCCCGTTCCATGCCGAAGGTATCGGCATTGTCAATCTTGGAATTTCCCGCAAGCAGTCTCATAACGACCTTCTCGCCGAAAACGGTAGGGATAACGGATACACGGACGTTTACGATCTGATCCCTTATCTTGATCCTGAAGTGACCGTCCTGCGGGATCCTTTTTTCGGCGATATCAAGCTCCGACATGATCTTTATACGTGCGATGAGCGAACCCTGTACGTTTTTCTGCAGAGTCATGTAATCGATCAGCGCACCGTCCATACGGAGACGCACATGGATCTCTTTCTCGAAGGGTTCGATGTGTACGTCGGATGCGTTGTCCTGATAAGCCTTATCCATGAGTGAGTTTACCAGGTTGATGATGGGAGCATCATCGGCACCGGCGCCTGCATCGATGATCATCTCACGGATCTCGGATGATATTGCGGATTCGTTGGCGGATTGTACCGCTTTTTTGGTCTGGACCTCGGCGTAGTAGTAGTTGATCGCATTTTCGATGGCGGCACGCTCCGCAAGAACGGTCTCTACGTTCATACCGCTGGTCTGTCTTACGTCCTCGATATTGATGAAATCAAGAGGATCGTTGACTGCGACTATCAGTGTGCCGTCCCTGAATGCGATAGGAAGCATCAGATAGCTGGAAGACATCTGGCTGGGAATGGTTTTTACCGCATTACTGTCTACGGGATATGTGGACAGGTCCACGACCTCGAGTCCCATACGGCTTCCCAGAGTATAGAGCATCTGGGTCTCCGTAACGTATCCCTTCTCTACGAGTATCTCGCCGAGTCTTTTTTTGGATTCCTTCTGTGTCTGGAGTGCATCTGCCAGCTGTGCCTGATCGATGTATCCGGCAGCGACCATAAGGTCACCTATTCTGATTTTTGTTGAAGAAGAGGCTTCCATTTTATATTCTCCCTTGCCTTAGTTATGATCGGATGATCTTATTCCGTCTTGTCTTTCATGTACAGATTTATCGAGAGCTGCAACTGGTTAAGTTCGCTTTCGATAACGACTATGGAACCGTCGTCAAGAACGTAGGTCACGGGATCGAGTTTTATCCAGTTGAATCCCGTAACTCTTAACGAAGGATTGTGGGTGAGATCGTCGATTATTGCCTGTTCGGTTTCGGGATCTCCTTCAACGACGATGGAGAGCTTTACACAGAGGATTCCCGAACTTTCTGTGGTGACGGCTGATGCTTCACCGGATGCATAGCTTTCCATAGGCGCAGCAACGATGGATATCTCCCCGGGACGATAGCCGGTTATGGTTTCGAGAACGGCTTCCTTGTAATATGAGGAGCTCTTTATCTTTTCTTCTTCTGTACTGCTCTCCGAATCCGTGGAGGTTTCTTCGACGGTTTCAGTGTAGGTGCTTTCATTTTGACTGTACAGATCGGAATAGATATAAGGCGCTTCGGAAACGTAGCTGTCCGGCATGGTGATCGTAAGGTCCCTTGCTCTGAGTCCGTTTCTCAGGATGTATGAAGTGACAAGCTTATCAATCTCAGAGCTGTCCATATAGTCGTAATAAACGGAAGTGGACTCCGCAAAATCCTGTGCAAATCTGTCAGTCAGGCTCTGCGCGGATGAAAGGCCGATAACCTTGGCTTCGTTGGATGCCTGAAGAGACGAAGCGAAGACCATCTCTTCCCGGTCAGCGACGGTTTTCTTATACAGAGGTCTGATGATGTACCATCCGAATATGAAGATAATAACGATAAAGACCAGCAGATAGAGAAGTTTTTTATCTCTTTCGGTAAGCGTTGAATTAAGATTCATGAGTTATTTCTCCTCCTTTGCTGTCTGACTGCTGAGCGAACAGATCACTTTTATGGACCAGGTCTCATCCGAATCGTTCCATGAATAACCTGTATAATCAACATCCTCGAATATGTCCATATCCATCAGGTCGGCAATGAATCTGTTGATGTTTTCTACGACGGGTGAAGACGCTGTTATCGAGAAAACACCGCTTCCGGAATCATAGGAATTGAACTCGACTTTGACACTGTACTTATCCGCTGCGGATTGTATCTTGTCGTTGATCGAGGAATCCGGAATCGGATATGAGTTGATATATTCGCGCAGAAGATCGCTTCCGCCCTGCTGTTCTCCGAGGGTGGTTGCACGAATTATCTGCGCATCGTATTCCATCGAGGATTGCATGACATCCACTCTCCGGTTGTATTCTTCTATCTGACGGAGCCTGTGAGCCGTGCTGAGTCTGACGGCGACCATAAATGCGGTAACAAGCAGCAGTGCGCCGAGAAGTATAAACACGGGAACGGATTTTTTGGCAATCTCAATTTTTTTCGTGAATGATCTGTCGTTCTGTTTTACGGCTTTGAGTACCGAGAAGCCTGTCTTCGGAACAACGAGGCCGGAGATGGGATATATGAAGGATGTGAGCCTGTCACTCCATTTTTTGAAATGAATGTGTGAAGGCGCCACGGTGCCGTGAACCGTTATGTCGGGCTCGGCATCGGCAAGATATGACTGGAGAGTTCCCACTTCATCGGGAGTCATTCCTCCGAAATAAACATCTGTGATCGCCGAAGCGAGATGCTTGGAGGACGCGAACTGTCTGATGCCCGAAATGCTTCCCCTTATCTCTGCGGCGAACTCGGGAGTTCCGGATTCCTGGAAAAGACGCTTGGTGGAATTGTAATAGTACTGACCGTTTTCGTAGAGGATCGTGACGAGCATCTGAGCATCGCGGATCAGATAGATCGCGGTAGACCCCTTTATGCAGGATGAAAGCATTTCTATCGCAAGGCTTACACCGTCATGAACAGACTCCAGTGTGATGCCCGCATCCGCAAAGATCTTGATATAGTTTTCGATGAACTTACGCTCGGCAACTTCGGTTACCACCTGCTGGGTGTTTGATTTTTTATCGACACCCAGAAGATACCATCCCTTTAAGGGTGATTCGAATCTTCCGAATTCGTCGGAACTTGTCTGTTTCTCGAGATATTCGGTAGCTTTTATTGTTTTGGAGATGACCGGCATGGATATGCGGTTTGAAATAAACTGGGGGCTGTTGAGTATCAGGTCAACATTTCCTTTCAGCTTGTTTACTTCCCAGATCTCCTTCAGTTTTCTTGTAATGGCTTCCCCGCCCTCATTGATAACGACACCGTTTAAGATGGCATTCTCGGGCATGGGCGCTTCGATGAGACGATCGATGTAGATCGACTTACCTTTGCTTTTTCCCACTACGATCTGGATATTTCTGTTTGAAAAAAATACCGATATGGACATATTTTCTCTCCCACAATAATATTTTTCCGGGCTTTTACATTCCCGCGCCTATGGTTGAATAGGACTGGTAGATAGGAAGGATGACACCGATCATGATGGTACCTACGATCGCAGCCATTATGACTATCATCACAGGCTCGACGTATTTGACCATACGGTTCAGAGCCTGTTCGGATGCGAAATCAAGATTGTCGGCGGCGCTGACAAGCATCGAATCGAGAGCACCCGTCTCCTCACCGACCCTGACGACCGCGGACAGCTTGGAGACAAATCCGTCGACTTCTTCGAGTGCATCGGACAGGAGACCGCCCGCCTGTACTCTTTTTATTACTTCGGTGAACTGCATTTCGATATATGAGTTGCCGATAGTCTGACGTCCGATCGCAAGACACTGGTCAATGGGGATTCCCGCGGAATAAAGTGAGCTCATCGTACGGGCGAATCTTGCGGAGTAGATGACCTTCTGGAGTTTTCCGAGAGGTCCCTTTACCTTGAACTTATCGACTTGCAGTTTCACAACTGGAATCCTGGCAATGATACCGCCGAATATCCAGATGAGTACCGCGAATATGATGAGCAGATACCAGTAATGTGAAACCATATCACTTATGCCGAGAAGAACCCTGGTAGGAGCGGGAAGGACCGGCATCTCACTGAACAGTTCTTCAAACTGGGGCATTATGAATCCGAAGATCACACCGACTACAAGAACGATAAGTCCGGCAAGTATCTTGGGATAGGTCAGTGCACTCTTTGCTTCGGATTCGAGTTCGTTTTCCTTCTGATACTGAACGGCAAGCCTGAGTGCGGTGGAATCCAGATTACCCGAGCTTTCCGCAGCACGGAACATGTTGACGAGAAGAGGAGGGAAGGCGGGATACAATTCACTCATTGCCGTGGAAAGAGCCACACCCTGTACAACCCTGTCGCGAAGTTTGGAGTAGAGTTCCTTTTCGTAATGAGTAATGGACTCGTCCGCACCTTCTATCTCAAGAGCCCTGAGTATGGAAATACCCGACTTGATGAGTTCTCCCATCTGTCTGCAGAAATCCGACAGCTGCGATTTTTTGAGAGGCTTGAGGGCTACCTTTTTTGATACCTCTTCATAGTAGAGGAGTGTAAGGCCTTTGTCCTGAAGCTTTTTGCCGATCTCTCTTTCGTCGCCTGCGGAAATCTTTCCTTTGATCTGTTTTCCTTTTTCGGTTTGTGCTGTGTATCTGTATTCAGCCATAGTATTTCGGTTAATCCCCCGCTGTATATTCAAGGACCTTGAAACTGTAGTATACGTTCCAGTCCCCGTTCATTTCGTATGTTCCGCTGCCGGTTCCGACATCCCTGTATTCGACCATGTACCGGCCTTCCCTGTATGTAAAGGAAAGAGGAATGTTTTTATCGTCATCCCATCCGGTGAGTGTGATCTCTCCTTTTAACGGGATAAGGTTGGCAATCCTTGCAAGGGCTTCGTCGGTCATTCCGCTTTCTTTGGAAGGGTCGTACAGACATACTTTTCCGCCGTAGTATTCCACGGATACCATCTTCAGGGCCATGCGTACATCCTTGGCGTGATCCATCGCCCTTCGTGCACCCGAACCTATCCCGGACCAGATAATGATACCGCCCACTATCAGCGCGATCGCCACGACGATCCATGCGAAGCGCTTTATCTTATCCGGGAAGGATTCGACATAGAATGTGGTTTTTGAAGAATTTCCTGTCAGGTCTTCCATATAATATGTCCCTGTTTGATCAAGCAACGGTGTATGTTGTTCCGTTTATCGTGTATTTGAAGCTCTTCATTACATTGTTATTTCGTCCGATGACTTTATCCTCGGGAGCCTCAGCGGAATTCTTGCAGTTACCTATTGATGCGTTGAGCGTATAGGTATGGTTGTTCTTGCCCTGGAAGGTGCCGTTGTTGATTCCGATAAGGTATCCGGCGTATCCGTTTGCCGCGGAAATGTTAAGCCCGGATCCGTTTGCGAAAGAGCAGTCCTCATTCGGTCCGGTAAATGTGGCCGTGTTGACACCTATCAGAGCTCCGGCACCGGAATCGGTTCCGGTTGCATTTACGTTTACGGACGAACCGTTTATGTTCATCACCATCTTCTTCGCGGAGACATTGGAATCTGCCTGTCCGATCATTCCGCCGGCACCCTTTCCGGTTATGTTGAATGTCGAGCTGCTGCTGCAGGAGATTGAAAGTTCTGCACCGTCTCCTACGACCGTACCGGTTATGTATCCGATATGGCCGCCTGCCGCGCTGTTTGTGGAGGTGACATTAAATGTCGAATTGCTTAGAGTTATGGATGATCCCTGGTAGGTCTTGCCGCCCTGAAGTCTTCCGATGACTCCGCCCACACATCCGGATCCGGTAACTGTGACGGTACATCCGGAGAGCGAGACTGTGGGTCTTTTGGTAAACGGATCATAGCTGCCTGCCGTGACGTTTCCGAAACATCCGCCTGCATTATTGCCCGTGCCGTTATTGCCGCTGACCGTGCATGCGGTAACGGGTGAGAAGGTGACCGTGCCTTTATACTGATAGCCGTCGAGCCTTCCTATGCATCCGCCGATATTTTCGTCACCTGTTACGGAACAGGATTCTCCCCTGTAAGAGGTTTTTGTATTGTTGTCGGATATACTTGAATTATTCGATGTCATCAGACCTATGAGTCCGCCGACATCGTTACCGCCTGTTACAGTTGTATCTTTTCCGCTGAATTCTATTAATGAGTTGTTCTGGAGCTTACAGTTGTATATCTTGCCTATAACTCCGCCGGTGCCGGAGTATCCGTTTCCGGAAGATATGCTGCAGGATTCACCGTTGAACAGTATATTATTGGAAACGTTGCCGATCCCGGATAAACATCCTACACATCCGCCTACATTATTGTTGCCGGATATAGCGGCACCTGTTCCCGTAAGGGTAATGATTCCTGCATAGCCGTTATTTGTGGCGAAGTTTCCTTTTTCCATCATTCCGATGCATCCGCCCACATTATCATTACCTGAAATCACGATCATCTCGCTGTTACAGGTTACAGCTCCATAAATATTAGAGTTGTATGCATATCCGATGACGCCTCCGAAATAAGCGCCGGTAGTATCCGATGCTGAGATGACAATACAGGAAGGAGTGGCTGCTCCCTGTCTGAGTGCCGTCCTGCCGTTTACGGTGACGGTACCGGTAAGGGAAGGTTTGCCGCTTGTGTTATATTGTTCCAGTCTGCCGAAACATCCTCCGGCTTTTTCTCCGGCGATTATCGCAAGGTTTGCCGAATCGAGAAGAAGATTTCCCGAGAATGTCGCGTTTGTTATGCCTCCTCCGATAAGTCCTCCGGCACCTGAATTACCTGCCTGTATTACCGGAGTATATGCGGAATCAATGCCCTGGGCATCCGTCACGGTTATATTTGATCTGAACTGGTTTCCGGGTTGTTCCATAAGACCGATGCATCCGCCCGCATTATTATTGATCGCTTTTATGCTGGTCATGGGATGGAGCGTGACGGTCATTTCGGGATTGACGGACCTTTCGGTGTACATATGACCTATCATTCCGCCCGCGTTATCGAAGCTTTCAACATTGATGACGACCGTGTTGCCGCTTGTCTGCTCCGGAAACTTCAGTGCGGTGCTTATTTCTGCCGTGCCGGTCATCACATATCCGATGAGTCCGCCCGCGTTATCGTTGCCCGCAGCGATTGAACCGTCCGATTCATTGCATGCCTTGACATATAGATACGAGCTGCCGGTTCCCTGCTGAAGGATGACATCGGAATTTGCCGAGTTTGAGTTTACCCGGAACAAACCGCATGTTCCGCCGGCATCGGCTGCGGCTTTGACATTAACGGTACCTGAAACTATCGTACGGATCTGCATGCGCGAACTTACGCTGTATGCATTTCCGATTGCGCCGCCTGCGTTGGAAGCGGATGAAACAACGGACGAACCGTTCTGAAGATCCGCAGTGATACGCATGTAAGCAGTTCCGGCGTTCAAAAGCATTTCGGTCTGCGAACCGATTGCCCCGCCTGCGTTGTTTCCGTATGCGCGGATCTCTTTTCCTTCCCTGAGGATGGAGTAGAAATTACCGGATCCGGGCATGTACTGGACGTAACCGGCACATCCTCCGACTCCCGAGGTCTTATAATTCGCTTCGGTGACGGAAAGAGTATTGGTATAGCCGCGGAGGATTCCGTTGTTTAAAGCACGGATATAGCAGATGGGCATCGCAGTGGTGTTTTTGCCGGTGATGGCGCCTACCGCACCGCCTATTCCGCCTGTAACCTTATCGCAGTTTTCGTTATGCTGCGATCCGTTATGTGTGCAGTCTCCGTATATGCATCCGTTGTTTACGGCTGATATGATGATGTTGCTGTTATCATTCACTCTTGCGAGATTATGGATCTTTCCCACGGCACCTCCCGTGGTGTGGGTGTATCCGTAAGAGGAAGTTCCGTTGATCGTTCCGATCCTGCTGTCACTTTCGTTCATGACGAAGATATGGGCTTCCTTGACAGAACCTCCGGTGATGATTCCGACAGCGCCGCCGAGATTCTTTATCCAGCTTGTTCCGTTTGACGCAGCGATGACACCATGGTTGACAACACGCATGTTCATGTCGCCGCCATTGTAAAGATTGATACGTCCGATGACACCGCCGATACCGGCCTCACGTTTTTTTGTCTTTTCACATGATTCATCCGTTTTGCAGAGAATATAGGAATTGGCATCGAGGTATACGTCAACGGCATACTCATGTCTGTTCAGCGGATTGGGAGAATTGTAATTCGGATCTTCCGCCACGGTAAGAATGCCCAGATCATTGCCGGACGCAGTAAGCTTTGCGATTCCGGAGTTCTGGATGAGATTGCAACTTGAAATGCTTCCGATCGCACCACCGGTGGCATCGCATGTGCAATAGATCATGGACGATATTGAGCCCAGATCTACGATGATCTTGTCCGGATCACTCTCCCTGTTGTCGACACGGATGAATGCATCTATGTCCGACATGGAATAACCGAGGACGCTTGCCACATCCAACATGCCTGCGGATACGAAATGCCCGGTCGATTCGAGATGACCGTACATGAAACCTGTATGGCCATTGTTACCGCTCACGGCAGATGATCCGTTATCTCCGACGATTCCTCCGACGGCCGAAACACGGTACAGATGCCAGTTATTGGATGAATCCCGGAAAAGTGATGTTGTTATGCAGTTGCTGAAGCGAATCGTGTTTTCTTCCACAGGAAGATCTTCATTCGATCCGACCTTTCCGACATTGGTCCCGACCAGACCTCCTATGGGTGAACTTCCCTCAAAAGTGACGGCATCGACCGAATTAATTTCACCCGAGAGCATTAACGAGACTGCCTGGGAAATGGCTGCCCTGTCATCGGGTGAGCCATCGGGAGTATTATCGAGAGTGATAGTCATTCCGTTTGCACGGATATTGATAAGGGTTCCATTGTTGATATTTATCAGTCCGAATCCGTGAAGTGTGTTGGCGATGTTATCCTTGTTAAAGAAGGATGGCAGTCTCATCTGCACATTATTGATGACGGATATCTCGTTTGTAAGATCGCATTCCTTCGCAACGATGGTTGACTTGGCATTCAGACTATAGATCGAAGGGAATGAAACAACTCCCAGTTCATCCCCGCAGTATTTGCCGCTTCCGGGCGCGGGAATAAGAAGCGGAGAGTGTCTCTGCAGTTCCGTACTCTTTGAAACTGCGGAATAGACGACGACTTCGCTGTAATACTTTTCCGTTCCGAGATGCTTGTCTATCGTGTACCAGTTGAGATCTCTTACGATGCTGTAGTTATATTGATCGTAAGAAGCATGGGAGCTCAGCATGCGGATATTGTACAGATGACGGTAGCATGTTATGACCGAATTCTGATACGAGTGCAGTGTCCCGTTTTCATTTACGTTGGTGGGTTTTGTGCCGTCACTGCCTTTTCCGAGATCACCGAAGAAAGTATTGACTACGGCATGCCCCTCACCGGCTTCGCGGAATGCGGCATTTCTTACATAACTGTACTTTCCTTCGGATACGTAATAAACCGGATCGTCAAGCGCACGGTCGGCAAACACAACATCCGAAGCGAAGTCTGCAGGTCCGTTATATGATGCGTGCGTTGCCCCGAAATTATCGCTTTCGGCGATCATGGAAACGTACATATTAACGGGAAGAGAATTCTCGGTCATCTGTCTGGTGGTTCCGTTGAGAATCCTGTTAAAACTGTAATTATACAGTCTTTCGATGTCAGAACTGTTTGTTTTGGCATTGTCGATAACGTTTCTGGACATCATCGAATCCAGAGAAAGAGTATACGAAAGCCTGTTGGATATCGTGGTTCCGTATGCATCATATACCTCATAGGAGATCGTAAGAGGGAATTTGTAGTAGTTTTCGGGAGAGGTGACTTTGTTCCACTCGTTGTTGTAATTAAAGTTATCGGAAGCGTTCGTTACGTAGTGGACATAAACCCTGCCCGCGGTATGAATAGAAGCCCTGTAAACGGTCAAAGGAACTCCGCGCTTGTCGGTAACGGTTTCCTTGGTATAGACAACCACGAAATTTTCTGTTCCGGTGTGGGTTTTGAAAGAGAGCGTTCTTGTCAGACCTTCCTTGGAAGCGAATTCATCTTTGGCCAGATAAAGAGGGTTGGCTGTGTCGGTAAAATTGAGCAGCTCATCAAAGCCCTTCTCGTAAGTGGTTTCGTAAGGGATTCCTTCGAACAGCGAGTTTTCATTTACAACAAGATAACTGAACGGTTTCTGGTTCAGGATGTTATCCTTGTCGGCATCATAAAGTGCAAAGGTGTAGTGGATGTGGTCGGGCTTTCCGGTCACGGGTCCGTTATCGGTCTTGAGCGACCATGTAAGATCGAGCGTCTCACCGTTCCTTAATGAGAATTCTCCGACCTCCGCCTCCGCGGGTACAAATACGGAATCCACAACCATCTGTCCGTTCTTGCCGGCAATGTATCCGATAAAGCTGGTGTCGTACCTGTATTCTTCGCTTCTGAATGGAACGATCAGCGAAGCTATCCCGTTCTTGGCCGAAAGATCCCATGAGGTTCTCCTGCTGTCGAAAAAGACGGAATAAACGCTCGCACTGTATCTGACATTTCCGGAAGCATCGAGAGCTTTTTCAACATCGAATTCTATGGTTATCATACCCTTGAGGATATCGGTAGCCTTGAAATCCCCGATGATAAGATCATAGATACATTTGCTCTGCGTATCGCTTGCGCCGGGAGCGTATGAAGGACTGTAGGTAACTGCATACCTCATGTGTGCGGACTGACCGGGAAGTGAATTTGTATCCGTATCGCTTCCGAAGAAATCAAAGTATCCTTGATTGTAGATGTTATCCGCAGTCTCGGATGCCGCGGGATTGTTACTGTCATATCCGTCCGGCGTTCCGAGCCCTTCGGTAAGGGCTTTGGACCATTCTTCGAGCGTTCCGTTTTCCGACATGCGGTTCAGTGAAGCCTGTGCGGACTGGTATATGGTTTCGGCATTTTCCTGATTGTTGTTGTAGCGTGTCAGGTTGATGTAAGAGATGATGCCGTAAACCGCAGCGGAAGCAAGTATTCCCAGAACGATCAGGACTACTATCATTTCCACAAGCGTAAAGCCTGAATTATTCTTTTTTCCTTTCGTGGAAAATATCATTTCGTTGTGTCCTCTGCAAATACAAGGAGTGCCGTGCGCGAATAGAGCAGGGTGTCATCCGACTGACCGTTGTAATCAGATCTGTAGACATTCACCGTCACACAGACCGTTGCCGGTCTCCTGGTATAATCGTTGTCTTCGGTTGAATCCGAGGTAACTGTGTATTTAAGATCGGAAAATGACAGCTTCACAGTGTATCCGTTGTATGCATCTGTTGTGAACGGATTGGTGTAATCGTATCTTGAAGCCGGAAAGATGCAGCTTACGGTCTTGGTTCCGCCTGATGTTGCCACGGGCTTGGGTTCTTTTCCGCACATGTAATATCCGAAGTGGACATATCCCTGATGTGTTTCTTCGGAAGGCGTCGCACTGCCGTTTACTTTGGGAAAAAGTCTGTAGACCGCTCTGGATGATATTCCGTTTTCTTCCCTTAGGGTTCCGTTGATCCTGTCATCTTCGTGGACACTCAGGTAATTTGTTCCCGAGATCGTCAGATCCGAATAGATCGTTTCGCAGTATCCGGCGGATTTTCTTACAACGAGCACATTTCCGGTATTATCGAAGCGAAGAGGATTGTTATTGAACGCATCCAGCAGAACCTGGTCTCCTTCGGCGGGAGCGATATCGATTATCCTTACGGAAGCGAAATCATCAATATATGAGTCCGCACATTCTTCCCTCAGCGAATCCACCACCATGTCAGCCACGACCTGTGCCCTGCTCATATCCTGGATCTGCATATATATCTTGGTCGCGGAGGGCATGACGGCGATGACGGCGGTTGCGAAGATCGCCGTAAGGGTCATGGATACCAGAAGCTCTACAAGAGTATAGCCTGAGTTTCCGCAGTTATGCTTTTTTGTATGAAGCCATGTTTTCATCTGAATACCCAGTAGACGGTTTCGCCGGATTCATATTGATAAGCGTTAAGGGTGATGTCTCCGTCGGTTCCCGATATTGTAAATGTTTTGGGTGCCGAAGGGTTCTTGCTGTTTGATCCTGCCGAATGGTGTAAATTCTCATCGTTCAGAAGATCGTGGAGAGCGGCATAATCGTTGTCCGATCTCTGACGTATGTCCTTTGAATTGTTGGCTGCGGCACTCGCACCGTTTACGGCTCCGGTGAAAGCCGCGATCACGATCATCAGCACGATGAAAGCGACCATGATCTCCACAAGAGTCTCGCCTTTGTTGTCACGTATGAAATTGAATGGGGTTCTTTTTTTCATACAAGTATTATTTCCTGTCATATCCGCCGGATGCCGTTCCTGTGTATTCGGTGGTTTTGATGTATTTTTCCCCCGCCGCGGTAGCGGTAACGGTCAGAGTGTAATGCCCGTCCGCTGAATCTCTGTATACATGAGCGGTAACCGAAGAATCGGGGATGCCGTCAAAACCGTATGTTGTGGGAACGATGTCGCCTTCGCTGCTTCCTACAGGAATAAAGTCATCCAGGTCGATGCAGGATTTATTTCCTCCCGGTGACTCGTTGAGAATGAGTTCTTCCAGACGCGAGGAAAAAGAGGTTGCAAGCTCATATGCCTGTCCCTGCCTTTTTACGGAATGAGCTTTGGATAAAAGGAGAGAACTGATCACTGTGAGGGTGACCGCAATTCCGATGATGATAACGCAGAATACAGATACCAGTACTAAACTGGCACCTCTGTTAGATTTTATAAGTGATACTTTATCCCTCATAAGTTCCCCTGATGCAAAAGCCATACTTTTCTAAGTATATATCGGCTTTTAAACCTCTATATTTTACCATAAATGCACACATTTGGTGCATTTATTACATTATTTATGAAGAATTATTTTTATAGGCAGATAATAACTTGATGTCAATAAAACTGAAACTCCAAATTTCGGGCTATTTTCAGAGACTGTGAAAAAAAAGATTGACAATATACATTTGATAAAATATAATAGGACACAAGATAAGCTAAACACATTTTTTGAAAGGAGAAAAATATGGGTTTTTACGATCTTAGTGTCACATCGGCAGCAGGCGAAGAGATATCAATGAAGGATTATGAGGGAAAGGTTGTCCTTATCGTCAACACCGCAACAGGCTGCGGATTCACTCCTCATTACAAGGACATCGAGGAAATGTATGAGAAGTATCATGACAGGGGATTTGAAGTGATCGATGTTCCCTGCAACCAGTTTGCCGGACAGACTCCCGGTACCGACGAGGAGATCCATGAGTTCTGTCAGCTGAAATACAAAACACAGTTTCCCCAGATGAAGAAATCCGATGTGAACGGAGAGAATGCGATCCCTCTGTTCAAATATCTGAAGGAGCAGAAGGGCTTTGAAGGATTCGGCAAAGGTCCCGCGTCTCTTGCAATGAGCGCGATGCTTTCCAAGATCGATAAGGATTACAAGAACAACCCCGAGATCAAGTGGAATTTCACCAAGTTTGTTGTCGACCGCAGCGGAAATGTTGTCGCAAGATTTGAACCTACGGAAAAAATGAGTAAAATAGATAAGTGTATCGAAGAACTTATTTAGGAGGATTCGCAAGTGGCGCAGGAATACGAACAGCTTTTGCTTAAGAACCAGTTATGCTTTCCGCTTTATGCGTGCGGCAGGAAGATTGTGGCATCGTACACACCCTATCTGAAACCGCTCGGACTTACATATACGCAGTATGTGGTTTTCATGGTGCTCTGGGAAAAGGAAAGCGTGAATGTCGGACAGCTCGGAAGCATTCTGCATCTTGATGCGGGAACGCTCACACCGCTTCTCAAGCATCTCGAAAATGACGGCTATATCACCAGAGCGCGTTCAAAAGAGGACGAGCGCGTAACACTCATAAGCATTACCGCCAAGGGAAATGCTCTTAAGGAAAAGTGCAAGGATATTCCCGGAAAACTTGCATCCGAAGGTTCATCGCTCTCACCGAAGGAAGCTGAGGAGCTATACAGGCTTCTGTATAAATACTTAAGTGAATGATCGTGTTTATTGATCGGATATCAGGCGGGACCCGCAAAGGGTCCCGCTTTTATGCTGCGTGAAAAACCCGGAGCGGGTGAACGCCGGAACCGTCCCCGTGTTCACCTCAATTAAGAAACGGTTAAGAAACTGACAAGGTACTGCTCAAGACTTGTTAATGATCTGCGGATTATATTGGTATCATCAAAGGAAACAAAAACGGAGGAATGAAATGGATAAAAAGATCATTCTGCAGGCTAAGGAACTTTCAAAGACATTCTCCAATGAGTCTGTACAGCAGCACGTACTTAAGAATCTTAATCTGAAGATATACAAAGGTGATTTCACCGTGATAATGGGTAACTCCGGATCCGGCAAGAGCACGCTTTTGTATTCGCTTTCGGGGATGGACAGACCCTCACTTGGTACCGTCAGTTACTATCTTGGCGATGGAGACGAAGCAACCGATATATCTAAATACAGCAACGATAAGCTGGCACTTTTCAGAAGAAACCATGCGGGATTCGTCTTCCAGCAGAATTACCTGAATGACAGCATGAGCGCTCTCGACAATGTCATGATAAGCGGACTTCTCAGGAATAAGAACAGAAAGGAGCTTGCGTCCAAAGCGGCAGAGCTTCTTAAGAGAGTTGAGATCTCCGGATCCGATTCGAGGAAATTCCCCACGCAGCTCTCCGGCGGTCAGCAGCAGAGAGTTGCGGTGGTGAGGGGAGTCATCAACGATCCCGAGATCCTTTTTGCGGACGAACCTACCGGAGCACTCAATTCGCAGAATACAACCAATGTTCTCGATATCCTGAGCGAGCTTAACGGCTCCGGACAGAGCATTGTGATGGTGACACATACCATCAAGGCTGCGGAACGCGGCAACAGAGTCATATATCTGGCTGACGGAGTTATCTCTGATGAGTGCGATCTCGGAGAGTATGCCGGAGATTACAGGGACGAATCCAATCCGGAGCGTGACAGGGCGCTGGAAAGACATAAAAAGCTTAAGGATTTCCTGCAGGAGATGGGGTGGTAAGATGAACAGATTATTTATGATAGCCCGTAATAATATCAAGAGACAAAAGGGCGATATGATCACATTCATGCTGCTCATGTTTCTTTCCGCCTTTCTGATCTTCGACTGTGCATCAGCCCTTCTCGGGATGGGAAAAGTGGTGGATGACAGATTCGAATCCGTTCATGGGGCGCATGTAGTCCTTTATTCCACTGATCTGGAGATGGATGACAAGGCTGCGGAGGATGCGTTCAGGGAAAATGAGCATATAACCGAATATGAGAAAACTCCGTGCGTCATTGCCATGGCCGAGCACCGCCTAAAGGGGACTGAAGAATTCGGACAGTATCAGTTCCTGATCGAAAGATACGGAGAAACCAAGGAACTGATGAATATACATATGCCTGTGGATTCCTTCGGAAAAGACGACATACTGCTTCCTCTTTTTCTGGAGGGCAAGTATCCCCTCGGCTCATGCATACAGATCAAAATGGATGATGATATCTATGATCTTAATGTTGCGGGATTTATAGAGGATCCGTATTTCAGCAGTTCCATCAATATAACCGTATATTCCGTTGTGGTATCCGGAGAGATGATGGATGAATTTGCGGATGCTCATCCCACTGTTGCGATCAGGGGATATATCCACAAGGGAAGAACGGACGATCTTTCATACAGTACCAATGATCTTGAAGGCGAGATATCGGCAGCTTATAAAGCATCTCTTGAAGACGCAAAGTCTGAAGAGCCCGGCATCACAGTGCCCGAGCCGCTCCTCATCAACTGGGAGATGATGCGCGGGGGTGCACAGTTCATGCCCATGGTGTTCATGGCAGTGATACTTGTTTTTGCCGTTATCATTCTTGTCATATCACTGGTTGTCATATCCTTCAGCATAAGGAACTTCATAACAAGAAGCATGAAAAATACCGGAATACTCGAAGCGTGCGGTTATACCGTGACCGAACTCCGGATGTCGCTTGCGCTTCAGATACTTTTTGTCACATTCCTAGGCTCGTTATCCGGGATCGTCGCCGCCATGGCTTCATTTCGCTTCTTTGGAATTGTCATCACCATGATCCTCGGACTGACCTGGACCTGCGGCATCAATTTCTTCATGGGCATCTTTGTCATCTTCGTACTTCTTCTTTTGTCAGCCGCGTTGTCCGTTATGCTGAGCTCTTCGCTTAAGAAAATATCCGTACTGGATGCACTCAGAGGAGGTATTACGGCACATAACTTTAAACGTAATTTCTTCTCCTTTGAAAAGACACCGCTGCCCATACCTCTTGTGATGTCGCTTAAGGACTGCTTCGGAAATGCCGGCAGAAACCTTCTGATAGTTTTTATTTCAGCTGTCCTGATGATAGCCGCTCTTGCGGGCTTTGGGATACTTGAGAATTTCGGTAAGGATACCGGCAGTCTTATAAGTTTTATGGGCATGGATATTGCCACCGCAAGGATCGACGGCGAAGACGGTCTTACCAATGACATAGCCGCGTTAAACGGTGTGAACAAGGTAGTAAAGTGTTCCGACTTTGAACCCGTGATCTCATTCGGCGATGTTTCGACGGGAGTTCATGTCAATGTCGTTGATAACATAGGTAATGTTGAGAATCTCAATCTGATCGAAGGCAGGGTGATAGAAAATGCCAACGAGGTCATGCTTACAAACGGTGTTATGGAAGATCTCGGACTGAAGGTCGGCGATGTTGTTACGATCGAGTATGCCGGAAGCAGCGCAGAATATCTTGTCTGCGGAAGCCACCAGAGGATCGACCGTATGGGCAGAAGCGCATATATGACTTTTGACGGGGCTTCAAAGATCCGGTCGGGTGATTTTCCTGTCTACTATCATGTAAATGCTTCTGAAGGGGTGACCTATGACGATATCGAATCCGAAGCAAGGGCTCTTGCCGAGGAGAAAGGGATCACTCTTTCATATCAGGATCTGGATAAGGTAATGAAGGATACCGCGGGAACGCTGGCTCTTGCCATGAAGCTTCTGTGCATACTCATCACCATGATCACCGTATTTATAGTGGTGTTCGTCGAATCACTTGTCATCCGCGCCAAGATGGCGAGAGAGTGGAAGGACCTCGGCATAAGCAACGCTCTCGGAAGAAGCAGCAAAGAGCTGATAGTACAGATCATGCTTTCCAATATCCCTGCAATAGCCCTGGGCGGACTTATCGGAATACTTTTTTCCGGAAATGTGACCAGGAGCGTGACCAGACTGGCATTTTCCATCTTTTCCATCAGGAAGGTTGACATCACCATTCCCGTTATGTGGACTCTGATCTGCTTTGCCGGAATGATACTTGTTGCCGCCCTCTCTTCAGCTCTTGCAGGAGCGAAAGTCAGACATCTGCATCCCGTGGAGATGATCACGGAAGACTGATATCAAGGCATCATATGTCTGTTTTCACTGACTTCCCGTTATGATAAACTTATATGGATCGCAATGAAGATCGGGGAGTGTATATGCATTACAATTGTCTTATAGTTGACGACGAGAAGGAACTGGCAAGAATGACGGCGGAATACTTCGAAATGTTCGAAGTAAAGACATGCTTTGTCACATCTGCCGATGAATGCTACGGATTCCTCGAATCGAACAGCACGGATCTGATCCTCCTGGATATTAATCTGGGGGACGGATCCGGTTTTGATGTCTGCAAGAAGATCCGTGAAAAATACAGACTGCCCATATTGTTCATAAGCGCAAGGCAGAGTGATGATGACATACTTATCGCTCTCAGTATAGGCGGAGACGATTATATCAAAAAGCCCTACAGCCTTTCCGTGCTGCTTGCCAAGGTGAAGGTCACACTAAAAAGGATAGCCGAATCGGGAGCATCGTCCGTGCAGACTGACGCCGGGATGTCACCTGAGGATGAGGCCTTATCACTTGATCCGTCCACCATGTCCGCAGTCCTGAGGGGAGAACGCATACCGCTCAAAGCCAGGGAATATGCGCTTCTCGAAGCACTCTACAATCATAAGAATACGATAGTTTCCAAGGACCGCCTGTTTGAGGAGGTCTGGGGAGACGGCTACTACAGTGACGGAACTCTGAATGTGCATATCCGAAAGCTCAGGGAGAAGATAGAAGAAAACCCCAACGATCCCGTATATATAAAAACTGTCTGGGGCACGGGATACATTCTTGAAATATGAAACACATCAAGGGACTGATAATCATACATACGGTCTTCATGCTGGCGGCTCTTTTCGTGCTTATTTATCTGTTTCGAAAAATGGGTACGGATACGGTCATAGTGGGCTCGTACAGTGATGATGAACTGACCGTCTACAAGCGCATATGGGATGATCTGATGCTCGCACGTGATGCGGACAACAAAAGAATGCTTACCGTGCTGCTTGTGTTCTGGGGAATGGTCACGGCATCGGGATATACGCTGATAACGATCATGTATTACAGACTTGTCCGCCCTGCCATGGACATGCAATACTTTTCTTCGGAGATAGCCGGCGGCAATCTCGATATCCCTCTTCCCGTCCGCAAAAGCAACCTGTTCGGTTCGTTTACGGAAAGCTTCGATATGATGAGGGAACAGCTGAAGGTTTCAAGGGACCGTGAGATAAAAGCCAGAAAGGCCAACCGTGATCTTGTGGCGGAACTCAGTCATGATCTTAAGACACCCGTGGCAACCATTCAGGCAGGATGCGAAGTGCTTGATGCCCAGATGATGAGAAAGAGGGAGTCACTTGCAGAGGGCAATCCGGTAACACTGTCTTCGGACGAACTTGATTCCATGACAGAGAAAGTTTCGATGCTTTCCGATAAAGCCGCCACCATAAACAGTCTTGTGGAGAACGTGTTCCGTGCCACTCTGGATGATATGGAGGAGATCCGTATCGAAACCTCCGAGTATGATTCGAAGGTTCTGCTGGATCATATAAAGAGTCTGCAGGAATACGGCAACATTGTTATTGAGAATGAAATTCCCGAATGCCTTGTTTGCATAGACAAGCTCCGGATGAAACAGGTCATCGACAATGTGGTGGGTAATTCCAGGAAATATGCCGGAACCGACATACATGTCAGATTTGGGATGGAAGAGATCTCCGACATTTCCGGAAAGAAGATGCGTTTTCTTTTTATCAGGATAGCGGACAGCGGACCGGGAGTAAAACCTGAGGAACTTCCTCTTGTAAGTGAGAAGTATTACCGCGGTAAGAACACTTCCGAAAAGCAGGGATACGGCCTCGGCCTTTACCTTGTAAGGACCTATATGGAAAGACAGGGCGGAGGATATGAATGTTATAACGAAGGCGGTTTTGTCGTAAAGCTTCTCGTCAAGGTGGCGGGATAAATTCGGGAGGATATGAGATGTACAGACCGAAGATTGCCCCTATGGGCTGGAACAGCTGGGATTGTTACGGAGCTGCCGTAACCGAAAAGGAAGTAAGACAGAATGCGGAATTCATGGCGGCTCATCTTAAACAGTACGGATGGGAATACGTTGTTGTTGATATACAGTGGTATGAACCCGGAGCCACGACTCATGAGTACAGACCCTTTGCCGATCTGTGCATGGATGAATACGGAAGACTTCTTCCCGCTCCGAACAGATTCCCCTCTGCTGAAGGCGGTAAGGGCTTTGCGCCTCTTGCGGAATATGTCCATTCCCTCGGACTTAAATTCGGCATACATATAATGAGAGGAATCCCCCGTCAGGCTGTGCACAGAGATCTCCCCGTGCTCGGAACGGATAAGACCGCAAGGGATGCGGCAAGATTCAACAGCATCTGCATGTGGAATCCGGATATGTACGGAGCAAAGTCCGATGAGACCGGAAGGGCATATTATGATTCCATATTTAAGCTTTATGCCGAGTGGGGTGTCGACTTCATAAAGTGCGACGACATCTGCAGGGAGCTTCCTCATGAGGAAGAGGAAATGAAGATGCTCTCCGATGCGCTTAATTCATGCGGCAGAGAGATGGTGCTTTCGCTTTCCCCCGGCCCCGCACTTTTGGAAAAGGCGGAACTCTACAAGCAGCTTGCGAATATGTGGCGTATAACGGATGACTTCTGGGATGACTGGAAGCTTCTGTATGCCATGTTTGAACGAGCGGAAAAATGGAGCATTCATGCGGGTGCGGGTCACTACCCCGATGCGGATATGCTTCCCATCGGACCGATAAAGCAGGACTATGATATAAACAACAGGACCGCATTTACTGAGGATGAGCAGATGACCATGATGACCCTGTGGTGCATCATGCGTTCCCCGCTTATGATCGGCGGCGAGATGACTCGCTTCGACGACTTTACGATGAAGCTGATCACCAATGACCGGATTCTCAGGATGCACAGAAATTCGAGAAATGCCCGTCAGATCTTCAGAAGAGATATTGCGGGCAGAGAATTCGCTTTATGGATGGCGGATGATTCCGAAGGCGGAAAGTATATTGCCGTATTTAACCTGTCTGATGAAGACGCAAGCCTTGAATTTGGTACAGAAGAGCTTGAAGGAGTTTCGGAAAATACGGCAGCGGTCGAGCTTTGGAGCGGCAAAGCGTATTCATTCGGAAGTACTGTTGAGGTTGATCTGTCCGCCCACGGATCGAAGGTTTTCCGTATCTGATACGGATAATTGCTTACGGAATAATGAAAAAGGCCGGTAACCTTTCGGTTGCCGGCCTTTTGATCAGCATATCTTTACGCTTGCGATGTACTGCGCATCATTCGGGATATTCAATCCGGGGTCGCATACGGTGACCTCCGCACGCTTTCCTTTATCCTCGACGCCCATTACAAAATGGGCAAGGGCGATACCTATATCGGTCTTCTGAAGATCTCCCGTCGCATCACTTACATAGCCCTTGTCCTTCTTTTCATAGAAGTGGTAAATTCCGTCCTTAAGAATGATCCTCCAGGGCTGTTTGTTTACCGCAGACGGCGCCCATCTTACCATTTCGAGGATCCCGGCCATATCGTCATCCGGGGTCAGTGCCTTTCCCCATTCATCTTTAAAAAAGAGCTTATCTGATGAAATGCGGGAATCCGCTCCGACACCTTTACGCATCATGATCTCTTTGACGGATCTCTTGCCGGCGGGATATCCCAGCGGACTGACGCAGGGCATCATATCTCTGGACTTTACTCCGGCAGCCGCTTCAAACAGATCCCTTTTCATGGTCCCGCCTATCATGACGGTTCCTATCCCGAGATCCCATGCATGCATGATGAGCTTTTCAAAGGAATAACCGAAAGCTACATCGGCATAAGGCTTTTTTTCGACCTTGCCGGCAACATACAGCTGCTCGCCCGAAAGGACGGGACTGCTCAGTCCGTACTCCTTTGCGTCCAGAAGCACGAACTCTACCGGGATATCAAAGGGATTGGGAATATCTTTGATGTACTCTTTAATATCATTAAGGTGCTGCTCGGAAAGAGGTTTTGCATCAAATGTCCTGACGCTCTTTCTGCTCATTATCTTTTCTTTTAAACTATCCATATTTGTCATTATATTACAGTCTCTAATCATAGAACATATTCGTTCCTTCCATTTAAAGTTTGATACGCCGGGTTTGAATATTGTTATACCTTTTATCAAATTATATTTCACGCAATACAAAATAGTCAAGATGTTTTTTTGCTGTTTTTTTGGATTCACGGAGTGTATATTATTACAGTGATAAACGGGCGTATGCCTGTTTGCGTCAGAACTGTCAGACTGTCCGGAGGTTTTTATGCTGAATCGGTTTTCAAGGACTCAGTTGATATATGGTGCTGAAGCAATGGAGAAGCTTGCGGCTTCTCGTGTTGCCGTATTCGGGATCGGAGGAGTCGGCGGATATGTGGTTGAGGCACTTGCCAGGAGCGGAATAGGGGCCATCGATCTTATCGATGACGACAAGGTCTGTCTTACAAACATAAACCGCCAGATAATCGCCACCATGAAGTCACTGGGACAATACAAAGTGGATGTGGCGGAAGAGAGGATACATGACATAAACCCGGACTGTAAGGTCAGGGCATTTAAAACTTTCTTTTTGCCGGAAACAAAGGATCAGTTTGATTTTACTGAATATGATTATGTGGTTGATGCCATAGATACGGTAACCGGAAAGCTCGCCATAATCGAAAAGGCCAATGCGGCGGGTGTTCCCGTCATGTCATCCATGGGTGCGGGAAATAAGATAAATGCATCACTTTTTGAAGTTGCGGATATATATGACACTTCGGTCTGTCCGCTTGCCAAGGTAATGCGTCATGAATGCAAGAAGAGAGGCATCAAGCATCTGAAGGTCGTCTATTCCAGGGAAAAACCCATAAGGCCCCTGGAAGATATGTCCATTAGCTGCAGGACAAACTGCATATGTCCTCCCGGAGCCGCAAGGAAATGTACGGAAAGAAGAGATATCCCGGGCTCCACGGCTTTTGCACCTTCGGTGGCCGGACTGATCATCGCGGGCGAGGTGATAAATGATCTGACCGGAATGAAAAGCATCAGGGGTTAGGCGATGAAGTTTTTCTGAACATAAATCTTCGTACCGAATATATAAAGCGGTTTGAGCTGCTTTCGCCTGTTTGTGCCTGTATTTTGATATTAAAGGCGTATGAAAATTTTTGACAGTGAGTGAACAGTAAAGAAGAGCCTTCGCAGGCTCTTCTTTTAATGGAAGCAAGGGGGCTCGAACCCCTGACCTTTCGCGTGTGAGGCGAACGCTCATCCCG
>JAFWUY010000056.1 GCA_017524035.1 Lachnospiraceae bacterium
ATCGCCTTAGTGATCTGCTGTGTGCCCTGTATACTGGTCCTGCGCCTCTTTATGTCACGCATTGAAGCCATTGCACTTACCTCTAAAGTTTATTCTTCGGTTTTAAGGAAAGACTCCTTGAACTGCCCGATAGCCTTCTTCAGGCTCTCTTCATTCTCATCGCTGAGCACCTTATCCTGTCTGATTCCGGAAAGAATCTCGGGATACTTTGCGGAAAGGAATTCGATGAACTCCTTCTCAAATCTGGTGATCTCGCTTACGGGAACATCCAGCAGGTACTTCCTTGTTACGACGTAGATCATGATGACCTGGTTCTCGACAGGCATGGGTGAATACTGAGGCTGCTTGAGAACCTCCCTGATCCTTTCGCCCTGTGCGAGCTTTTCTTTGGTGTCATCATCGAGCTCGGAACCGAACTGTGCGAAGGATGCAAGCTCTCTGTACTGAGCGAGCTCGGTTCTGATGGGAGCCGAGATCTTCTTCATAGCCTTGATCTGTGCGGCGCCACCTACTCTGGATACCGAAAGACCCGCATTGATAGCCGGTCTGAAACCGGAATTGAACATCTCGGTCTCAAGGTAGATCTGTCCGTCGGTAATGGAGATAACGTTGGTAGGAATATATGCGGAAACATCGCCCGCCTGTGTCTCAATGATGGGAAGTGCGGTAAGCGATCCTCCGCCGTACTCTTCGCTCATTCTTGCCGCTCTCTCGAGAAGTCTTGAATGGAGATAGAATACGTCTCCGGGATAAGCTTCTCTCCCGGGCGGTCTGTGAAGGAGAAGTGAGAGTGTTCTGTATGCAGCGGCATGCTTACTTAAGTCATCATAGATGACAAGAACGTCACCGCCGTTCTCCATCCACTCTTCTCCGATAGCACATCCCGAATAAGGAGCTATGTACTGGAGGGGAGCAAGATCGGAAGCCGTTGATACGACAACCGTTGTATAGGACATTGCTCCGTATTCTTCAAGGGTCTTAACGATATTGGCTACGGTCGAAGCCTTCTGGCCGATCGCAACGTAGATACAGTTAACGCCCTGACCTTTCTGGTTGATGATCGTATCGATAGCGATAGCAGTCTTACCGGTCTGACGGTCACCGATGATGAGCTCACGCTGTCCGCGTCCGATGGGGATCATGGAGTCAATAGCCTTGATACCCGTCTGAAGGGGAGTATCAACGCTCTTACGTGTGATAACGCCGCTTGCGACTCTCTCGATACGACGGTACTTTGTAGTCTGAATGGGGCCCTTTCCGTCTATGGGCTGTCCGAGTGAATTGACTACTCTTCCGAGAAGAGCATCACCTACGGGCACCTCAACGACTCGTCCGGTCGTCTTGACGGTATCTCCCTCACTGATATTCCTGGATGATCCGAGCAGAACCGCACCGACATTGTCTTCCTCAAGGTTGAGGACCATGCCGTATACCTCTCCGGGGAATTCCAGAAGCTCGCCCTGCATAGCCTTCTCGAGGCCGTGCACTCTGGCGATACCGTCTGCAACCTGGATAACGGTACCTACGTCAGCAACTTCCAGTGTGGAAGCGTAACGCTTTATCTGCTCCTTGATAACGGAACTGATTTCTTCAGGTTTCAAATTCATGTTATCGTATTCCTCTCTTTCCGGCGGGTTTTATCCCAGCTGGATATCTAAAAGCTTGGAAGTGAGATCGTCGAGCCTGGTCTTGACGGATGCATCTGCCACACGGTCTCCGATACGTATCACAATGCCTCCTATGATCGAAGGATCGACATTGTAATGCGTCTCAAGAGTCACATAGGAAGTGGTCTGACGTATGCGTTCCTCTACCGCCAGTCTCGTATTTATATCAAGATCCATGGGAGAGGTTATGTACACAACCCCGATCCCGCGGTCTGCCTTAATACGGTCGGTAAAATATTCAAATATGGAGTCCAGTTCTTTAAAGCGCTCTTTTTCTACAACAGTCAGGATAAATCCCGTGAGTTCGTCCATCACTCTTCCGCGAAAGGTCTCTTCGACTATCTTCTTCTTATCCTCTTTGGATACGGAAGGATGGAGCATGAGCTTGGTGAAATCCGGATTTTCATCGAGGACCTTTTTGATCACCCCGATCTCCTCCAGCATATCATCGGCTCTTTCGGAACTGACGGCCGTGTCATAAAGAGCTTCTCCGTAAACACCGGATATCAGTTTTGCCATGTGCTCTCACCTATTTCTTTCAGGGCTTCTTCTACAAGTCCTTCCTGCACGGTTGTGTCTATGGATGCGGAAACGACTTTACCTGCAATGAGTGATGCAAGCTCTACCATTTCCTTCTTAACATCATCAGCCACCTTCTGCTTCTCGAGCTCTGCTTCCCTGGATGCGTGCTCTACGATACGTCCGGCCTCTTCACGCGCACGGGCAACGATCTGCTTTTCGTTCTCGATGCCTCTCTTGTGCGCATCAGCCAGGATTCCCTCCGCTTCGGTATCTGCGGCCTTCATCTTGGCTTCATACTGCTCCTTGAGTTCTGCAGCCTGCTTCTCGCTGTCGGCTGCGGCCTTCAGTTCATCCTCGATGTGTTTTTTTCTGGCCTCAAGATACTTCCTTGCAGGATTCCAGAGAAAATAACTCATGAAGAGAAAGAGAACAAATATGGCGATGATCATCAGGCAAGAATCGGCAACCAGCTGGAAATCCAGACCGAAAAGTCTGGGCTGCATGCCTTCAGTCAATAACAACATTCTCTTGCCTCCTTTCTCATTTTATGTTCGGTGTTTCTTGGCAGCGACAGAATCATACGAAAGGCTTAACGAACATAAGAAGCATAGCTACAAGGAGACCGTAAAGACCGGTGGTCTCTGCAACTGCCTGTCCGAGAAGCATGGTAGACATGATGTCACCCTTTGCTCCGGGGTTACGTCCTACTGCGGCAGCGCCGTGTCCTGCAGCGATACCCTGGCCGACACCGGGGCCGATACCTGCGATAACGGCAAGTCCTGCACCTATTGCGGAACAACCGTATACAAAGTTCTCATTGAATTCCATATTATTTTCCTCCGTTAAAACCGTTTATATGTTCAAAGGCCCTACGGCCTGTAGAACCGAGTTAATTGTCGCCTCTTGCGCTCGAGATGTAGGTCATCGTCAGCATACAGAATACGTATGTCTGTATCGCACCGGAAAAGAGATCGAAGTAAACATGAAGTGCTGCGGGCCATCCTGTTGCGATCCATCCGAGGAGTCCGTAGATAAGTGCCATCATGACGGTTCCGGAAAGGACATTTGCAAAGAGACGCAGGGACAGTGAAATGGGTACCGCAATATCGGAAATGATATTGATGGGAAGCCAGATGGGAAGCCAGGGAGGCAGGGGCGAGCACTTGTCTGCCCAGAGCTGCTTAGGCTTGGTGAATCTGACCTCACTGTAGTGAATTATCGTGAATGTGATCAGTGCGAGCGGGAGCGTTACTCCGTAATCGGCCGTGGGAGGCCTGAGTCCGAGAAGTCCCGAAATGTTCGAAAGAAGGATGAAACAGAAAAGAGTTGCGATGTAGTTAAAGAATACGGGAGCGGCTTTTCCCATTCCGCCCTTGACGGTGTTCATAAGGAACTCGGTAAGAAGCTCGACTCCGTTCATGAATCCGTTTGCCGGAGCGAACTTCTCCTCGCGGAGAGCTTTCTTGAATCCGTTTCCCGCAATAACAGAAAACACCATCAATATAAGCATCACTATAAGAATACTTACATGGGTGGTGGTTAAATATACAGTGTGGCCAAAGAATGAATACTCGACAAGTCCGTGGACCATGAAGTCGATATTATCTGCAGACAGCAGTAATCCGTATCCCAATTCTCTTCCCCTCCGTGATCAGTTTTGTATATGGCATCCGGTCATGACCGGTCTTTTTTCTTTTCATTTTCCGGAACAAGCTCCGGATGAAGTGCGTCGTATTCCTCCTGGGAGATAGACGGCGGATCCGTTTCGCCGAACCATGCGTTGTACATCTTGTGTGTAAGCGGCTGCATATATGCGGCAAGCTTAAGGGTCATGTATGATATGAAGAATGCTATCGGATCCAGCTTTTCGGATAAGCAGAAAAGCACGAGCATAACGCCCAGGATCACGTACCTCTTCAGGTAACCCATATATATGGCACGCTGCGCCTGCTTTTCCGGAAGGTCCAGTGCCCTGTCCAGAACCCTGTACATATCGGATGCGGACAACAGGGCGGTCAGCATTCCGAATACCCAGGAAAGACACATCCACGGTGCCTTATCTCCGAACAACGGACCGAAGCACACGGTAACGAGCAGTCCGAGCATTCCCAGGATGACTATCCCGGTCTTGAGCTCCAGAAGCGTTCTATTCGTTTTTTTCAGAGCGGTCCGAAGACTCATGCCGTTCGTCCGAAGATCCTTTATCTTCCGTTATGCTCATCGCAAAACGATAAATGTTCCGAAATCCGGCGATTGCACCGATAAAGAAGAACAATATGGCTATCCATTTTGTCCCCAACCTTCTGTCCAGAAAAATCCCCAGTGCTCCCATCCCGCATATGGGCACGAGAAGGAAGAGGGTGAACTGGAACATCATGGACAGAGCACGGATAACTTTGCGGTCGTCACCTTTTTTCACAACATAAGAATTATAACGTAAATTAATAGAAAAGTCTATCAAATCAAAGGCAAATTGTGCTATAGTCTATGCAAATGAAAACGGATTCCGTGGGCTTTTCGGGCCTTTCGGACGCATTGCATACAGGAGGAAGCATGGTCATCCAAAAACTCTTCAGAAAAAGGATCATCCCCGCAGAGTGTATTCTTTTGAAAGATGACGAGATCGTCTATTCGGACGACGAGATTCTCATCACAAGGTGGAAGACCATCAATCCCAAGACCGAGTTCGATCACGGTTCAAGCGTATATATCTACGAAAAAGGCATCAAGATAAGCAAGTTCTACAGAGAGGACGGTTCGCTCCTCTACTGGTACATCGACATCGTGGAGTACACTCCCGATCATGACAAAGGAGAACTCACGGTCACAGACCTTCTTGCGGATGTCGTGATATATCCTTCGGGCAGGCTCAAGGTAGTAGATCTCGACGAGCTTGCGGACGCCCTCGAAAAAGGGCTTATCACCCAGGAGCAGACCAGCAACTGCTTAAGGCAGCTGAACAATCTGCTCGTCACGATCCAGAGGGACAAATTCGACACGCTCAGCGAATACCTCGATTCCAGAGGATTATAAATATACATACCAAACAAGAGTCAGGAGATGTCTTCTCCTGACTCTTATTTTATATATTTGCGGGTGACGCGGCTTGTATGAGGATTCGAGACTTCGTCGTCTGCGTTAGAAACGGCCGCCTGGCCTGAACGAAGTGAATGGCCTGCGGCATGAGCTAAATTGATTGTCGAACAAGTTTCGCGCCTGACGACGAAAAGCGAGAATCCTCATACAAGCCGCGTCACCCGCGGAGTAACAAAAAAAGTCAGGAGAAGACATCTCCTGACTCTTTAAATTATTCATACTGTTATCAGCTGAACTTTCTTGCGCTCTGGCAGGTAAAGTAGATGATCTGATATCCGGAAGCGACATCACTGATGAAGCGGGTTGCGCCGGAAAGCTTCTTGTCATCGAGGTTAACGAAGGGATCGTCGAGAACGATGAAAGGCTTTTCGGAAGCATACATTGCATCCGCCATCGCAACTCTTCTGCACAATCCGACAAGATCCTTGTAGCCTTCCGAAAGCGTATCGGGAACCCTGGGCTGTCCCTTCTCGACATAGGTTACGTTCAGGTTGGCATCGATGGTGAATACCTTGCCGTCGTCGCCGGAAAGCATCTTGAAGTACTTATCGAAGGACGCCTGGATGTCCTTGATGTATCTTGTATTGAAGTTATCCCTTGCAACCCCGAGATATTCCCTTGTCTTGGTGACAATGTCATATCTCTTCCTGAGGATCTCAAGCTCTTCGGAACGTCTCTCGTACTCTTCGTGGGCACTCTCCATCGTTGCGCAGATCTCTTCCGCTTCCTGAAGCTCTTTCTTACAGGACTCGACGAGCTTATCATCGTTTGCGATGGATTCCTCACATTTCTTAAGGGCAGTTTCAAGATCGAACACTGTCACCGTATCATCCTCGGGACGGACAAGTCCGTCATAAGCCGAAACATTATGATCGGTTTCGAAAACCTTTACTCTGGTGACCGCATCATCGAACTCCGACTGTCTTGCCGTTATCTGCTCGACCCTGGTGGCAATCTCACTTACGGGGAGGCATATCTCCGAAGCATCCGACTCGGGGATCGACGATCTGGTGCCCATGATAGAGCACTTCTTGACATATTCCTTGATGGCGGTAAGGCGGCCTTCGTAGTCCTTTTCCTTCACCATCTCTTCATACTGCTTCTTCTTGTTTCCGAGTGCCTCGTACTCCCTTACCTGGTTTCTGAGGTTGATGAGGTCACTCATTGCGGATCTTCCGACATAGGTGACGCCTACGGCTCCGAGGAGATCCTGTGCATCCATCTCGGTGCCTTCGACAAGTTCCTCGTCCTCGGCGATCTTTTCCATAAGCTCATTGTACTTTCTGGAAGTTCCCTCGCCCCTGGTCCTGGTCTCATCATTGTGCTTCTTGCGGAGCATGAGTCCGTAAACTATCATTGCGATACCGATGACTGCTGCGGCAGCTATGAAATAGATCTTGGTGATGACTGCTGCAAGGACACTCGCAAGGATGATCACGAGTCCACCGGTCGCCAGTGCTATGAAAGGCTTATACTTCTCCCTCTGTTCTTCGAGAGCCTGGTTCTTGATCATCTCTGCCTGGTCTCTTCTGTCGGGAAGTTCATCCTTGAGTTCCTGGATCATGTTCCACTGCTTGAGGAGTTTGTCAATCTCCGAGGATGCGGGGATCTTCTTGGCAAACTTTTTGGTCTCTTCCTCAAGGCGCTCAGCCTCTGCGGGAGTAAGGTCGTGAGATCTCAGTTCCTTCTCGTCATCCCTTAAAACGATAGAATCGTCAACCCACTTCTGAGCTTCCTCTTCGGTGGGAATGGTTCCCTCGAAAATGCTCTTGGCGGTGCGGAGTTCGGAATCGGCCTTGTCGCGTGCCGCTTTGAGGTTCTCGTAGTTATCCTTCTGCTCCTTGAGATCGAAATACTTTCTGAGAGCATCAAGTCGTTTCTTGAGTTCGATCTGAGACTTTCTGTCTTCCTCGGACTTGACCGCAGCCTTTTCGGCCTTTGACGAAAGCTCGACACAAAGACTCTTCTGCGAATCAATGTTCCTGAACAGATCCTTTAACTTGGAGAGTTCGTTCTCCTCCTTGTTGATAAGGCCGGTGGCTCTCGAAGGATTGAGTCTGTCGCTTTCCTTCTTGAGGATCTCATCGGCTGCGGCATATCTTCTCATGTCGTCGTCTTTTTCGGAGACGCCGCCGATACGTGCGCTGATATCGCCGGTAACGCTTGTCGCGCAGTCCTGCTGTGATACGTAAGCGGTTCTCTCAAAAGAATCCGCATCTATTCCGAAGAGTGCGATGCCGGGAACGGGCTCAAAGGAGTGATCGGCCATTCCGGTCTCGGTGTTCATTATCTTGAGAACATCCTCCGACTCCTTGTTTCCAAAGGTTCTGTAGATGCAGTAATTCACGCCGTCCTTTTCGAAGGTAAGGTTTCCGCCGTAGGTTCCTCCCTGCCAGGGCTTGAAGAACTTTCTCTCGTTCTCGAATTCGTTCTTTCTTACTTTCTCGCCGGAAAAGCCGTAAAGCATAACCTTGATAAATGAAGCAAGCGTTGATTTTCCGGTTCCGTTATCGGTGCAGATGCAATTGAGTCCCGCGGAAAAATCCCTGTCCTCACCGGAGATCTTTCCGAAATTGTCTATATGGCAAGAAACGAGTTTCATAAACTGATGTCCTCCCCCTTAAGAGCCTGTACGGCGCATCTTACGATAAGTCCTCTTTCGTCCTCGGTAAGGTCTTCTTCCCTGAGAAGTCTTACAAGTTCTCCCTTAAGGGATGCTTCGTGGAGGTATTCATCGTAGTCGATGGCGACTCTGCTGAGATCCTTTACTTCTCCGTAGAAGAATCTCTCGGACACCTGTCTTCTGACATGCTCGATGTCTTTTTCCGCGTCAACTGCGGTTTCGCCTTTAAGTACGATCCTGACAAGATCGTCCGAAGTTGCGGGCGAACCCTTTATCGCCTCGCTGATACGGCTGTCAATCTCGGGAGTTGTCATGCAGTCCGAGATATCGACGCCTATCTCGTAGATGTTCCTTTTTGCAAAAGGAACAAAAGAAGTCCTGAATGAAAGAGTGTCATCATCTATATCAATAATGACAAAACCGTGCTCTCCGCACTCGTCAAAGCCTCTTCCTTCGGGGCAACCGGGGTAACAGTACTTTCCTCTTGAAGGAAGTTCACCCTCTGTGAAGGTGTGGTAGTGGCCGAGTGCAAGATAATCGATATTTCTGTTCCTGAGTCTGGAAAGGTCGATGTTCTCCGCCTTGTCCTTACCCTGATACTCACCGACGGCTCCGTGCATGGTCACGATGTTCATCGCATCGTAATCGAGATTGAGTTCGGTGTAAGCCCTGTCAAATCCGTCTTCGCCGGGAACTATTCCGATGATGTTCACAGGCTTGCCGGAAGCGGTCTTAAGAGAGAGCTTATCAAGTCCCGCTTTATCGAAAACGATAAGGTTGCCGGGATAATCTCCCTCGAAATATGCAGCCTCATCGTGGTTTCCCTTGAGATATACAAAGGTTACATCCGGATGTGAATTGAATGCCGCTTTTACACGGTTCACCGCTCCCACTCTGACATTCCTGGTATCGAAAAGATCACCCGCTATGATCACGGCGCTCACTCCGTTCTCATCAGCATAGTCTGCGATACCGCAGAATGTGTCCAGCAGCTCATCCCTCCTCAAAGAAGCTTTGGATTTGTCCAGCTTGGATTCCATTTTGGAATCAAGATGAGCATCCGCTATGTGTAATAGCTTCATCCGTATGTTACCCCCTTAGTAAAATATATGGTGTCCTATCTGAATTCCGGTCAGTCCCTCTATCGGTGTCCGGAAATAGACGCATGTTCCGACGTTCGTCACTCCCGACATAGCTTCGTCCGCTGCCCGGTAGCAGCTGGATGTGGCTTTGTTCTGTGCAAGTGCGATCGCCAGCCTTCCGCTCCCCGCGGGTGAAAACTGTCCCCTTTGGTAGATCACTCCCGTCAGTGTATCGGGATATCTGGCACTGAGCAGTCTGTTGATGACGACCGCTCCGACGGCAACCTGTCCTTCGTAAGGTTCCCCGCCGGCCTCACAATAAATGAGATTCGCCAGAAGATATCTGTCGTTTTCTTCCCAGGTGACCTGGGAAATATCCCTCCAAACGCCGTTGGCCGCAGCCCTCGAAAGCGCCTGCTCCTCGGCGAGTTTCTGTTTAAGATAAGCTATGTCGGCTTCCTTTGCCTTGATGGCCGCTTCATATGCAAGTGCCGCGGCTTCGGCATCTTCTATCTGGTCGGCATAGACACTCATTACGTTTCTGGTCTCGGATATTATACCACTGACCATGTTCTGCTGCTCAACGGTCTGCTGCTGAAGGCTTTCAAGCTCGGCCTGCTCGGTCTCGAGACGTGCTTTCTGCTCTTCGATGAATGCCCTGTTAGCCTTGAATTCTTCGAGCTTTTTCTTGTCGTAGCTTTCGATCTTCTCAAAGAAGTCGGCTGCGGTAAGCATCTCGGAAAAAGATCTCGCACCGAGGATTGCGGACAGATAATCCTGATTTCCTCTTTCGTACATGTCGCGGACTCTTATGACCATGCATTCATACTGCCATTCTTCAGTGGCAATGGCTTCCTCGAGCGCTATCCTCGTGGCTTCGATCTCCGCTTCCTTGTCGATCATATTCTGCTCAAGTGTCTGGAGATTGTCTCCAATCTCCGTGAGCTGTCCGTTGAGTTCGTTTACCCTGACCTGCAACTCTCCCTGCTCGGTCTTAAGATCGTCGAGGGCATCCTGATTGGCCTGCTGCTGCGCTTCGAGAGCTTCTTTTTCCGCCTGTGCCTGGTCTATCTGCTGCTGGGTCGTAGCTTCGACATCGATCCTGCCCGCCATGATAAGGGTGAACACAAGAACGGGAGCAAGCAGTCCGCTGAGTGCGGCCCTGCATCCTCTCTTAAACCTTGCGTTCTTCAATATCCTTTTTATGGGGAAAACTTTCATCACAGATCTATCTCTATCTTCCTGCCTGTATCCTCATACCGGGTATATTTTACGCCTGCTGCGTCAAACATTCTCTTGGCCGCATTATTTGCATCGGTGCCTGCGTACTTGTCGCTGTGGTACACAACCTCCTTGATGCCTGCCTGTATTATCGCCTTTGCACATTCATTACAGGGGAAAAGAGAAACATAAAGGATGGTATCCTCAAGAGATCCTCCCCTGTAATTAAGTATCGCATTCAACTCGGAATGCGTTACATATGCGTACTTATTGGTGCCGGGATTGCCGTCCCTTCCCCAGGGAAATTCGTCATCGCTGCATCCCTTGGGAAGTCCGTTATAACCCATGGAAAGTATCTTGTGGTCGCGGCTGACGATGCAGCATCCGACCTGGGTGCTCGGATCCTTGCTCCGAAGGCCCGAAAGATGGGCAACACCCATAAAATACTCATCCCAGCTTATATAATCTTCTCTCTTTTTATCTTCCATTATTTGGTACCGAAGATCCTGTCGCCGGCATCGCCGAGTCCGGGTACGATGTAGTTATGATCGTTGAGCTTTTCATCAACGGAACCGATGAAGATGTCAACATCGGGATGTGCTTCCTTTAACACCTCTATGCCCTTGGGTGCTGCGATGATGCAGAGGAAATGAATGTTCTTGCATCCTCTTACCTTGAGCATGGTGATCGCCTCGGATGCGGATCCGCCCGTTGCGAGCATGGGATCAACAACGAAGATCTCTCTTTCCGCACAGTCTGCGGGTATCTTGCAATAATATTCAACAGGCTTGGAGGTATCGGGATCCCTGTAAAGTCCGATATGTCCTACCTTGGCGGTGGGTATCATTGAAAGCATTCCGTCGACCATTCCGAGTCCCGCCCTGAGAATGGGGATGACTGCGAGTTTCTTGCCGGCAAGCTGCTTGACGGTCGTCTTGCAGATGGGGGTCTCGATATCCACGTCCTCAAGTCTGAGGTCCCTGGTAGCCTCATAGCACATGAGCATTGCTATCTCTCCGATGGTCTCGCGGAATTCCTTGGTTCCCGTTTCCTTTCTTCTGATAAAACCGATCTTGTGTCTTATCAAAGGATGATCCATTACAACTACTTTTCCCATACCGCTTCTCCTGTTAATTAATCCTGGTTTTCGATCTGTCTGATCCTTCTTGCGTGACGCTGTGCTCCCGAGAACTCTGTCTCAAGGAATGTCTCTGCGATACTCTCGGCAAGATTGGGGCCGATTATTCCCGCACCGAGTGCAAGCATATTGGCATCATTGTGGAGTCTTGTCATTTTGGCACTTAAGGGATCCGAGCAGAGCGCGCATCTTATGCCCTGTACCTTATTTGCACAGATGCTGACACCGATACCGGTGGTGCATACAACTATTCCCTTTTCACATTCGCCCTTCTCCACGAGTCTTGCCGCAGCATAGGCAAACTTGGGATAATCACAGCTGTCCTCGGAATATGTTCCGACGTCCTGGATCTCATATCCCTTTTCTGTCAGAAACTTCTTAAGGTGTTCCTTAAGAGCGTATCCGCCATGATCGCATCCGATTGATATCTTCATTTTATTTCCTCCCATTTCGAACCTGCGGATTTCAGCAGCCTGTTCCAGAAAGCCTGCCCGAAGCCCCGGTCCGTAAAATTTTCCACAAAGATGACATCCGCGTTCTCGTCATCCATATCCCGTAATGCGGAATAAAACTCATGTGCCGCGCCTTTGGCATCGTCGAGTGAACCGGCGCTTCTTATGACATCCGCGTCATATCCGGATGCATGTTCCGATGAACAGAACACGCCCGTCCTCTTTCCCATGCTCTTTGCAAGCGCAAGTTCACGGATTATATGTTCCCGGACAGCTTCGTCCGATCCCTTTACCGGTCTCACTTCCCCTTTCGGGGCGTAGTGCCTGTATCTCATTCCGGGAGCCTTGGGTCTGTCCTTGCATTCGGGATCAAGTATCGCGGGATCCGTAACAACTTCCGTTCCCAGAGCTTCCGAGAGCATCTCATTCGTTATAAAGCCGGGACGAAGGACCATGATCCTGTCACCGGACAGATCGACTATCGTGGACTCCAGTCCTATCGGATTTACGCCTCCGTCTATTATTGCGTCGATGCGTCCGTCCATATCCTCGAGCACATATTTAAATGCCGTGGGACTGGGTCTTCCGGAAATATTGGCACTGGGTGCGGCTATATATCCGCCGGACTGTCTAATAAGCTGCTGTGCCGTAAGGTCATCCGGCCATCTGACGGCTACGGTATCAAGTCCGCCCGTTGTGCGCTTCGGGACCTTACCGGATGACTTAAGAACCATGGTGAGCGGCCCGGGCCAGAATCTCTCCGCAAGGATCCTGCACTCTTCGGGAATCTCCGAAACAATGCTCTCAAGCGAATCCATGTCCGCGATATGTACTATCAGCGGATTGTCGGAGGGCCTTCCTTTTGCGGAATAGATCTTTTCCGATGAGCCCCCGTTCAGGGCATCTCCGCCGAGTCCGTAAACCGTCTCGGTGGGGAAAGCGACAAGTCCGCCTTCCTTTATTATCCGCCCGCATTCCGCGATTGCTTTCAGATCGGCTTTCGTGAGCGGGCCTTCGGGCTGTTCTATTTTGTAGACCGCTGTATTCAATGATTTACTGACCGTATGCATAGACCCAGAGAAGATTCCATGCCTCGGGAGTACCGTATCCGATCCTCCATGCACCGACTCCTCCGAGATCCAGTGTGTTCATCACATTGAGCTTGGCCATGAGTGACGAGGTGTCCTCCAGCCATACCTGATAAAGTGTGGTTCCTTCCCTCCACTCGATATAGTTCTGCGAAGTTTCTTCGTCCCAGACGGGAGTGATCCCGAGATTCGCAACATAGTCTGCCTGGTTTACGAGTGTCAGGTACTTACCGGTGGTCACACCGTCCTGGGTCGTCCATACGACAGTATAGAAAGGAACCGCGTTGATGACCTTTTCGGAAGGAACCTTTTCAAGCGTAAGGGTAAGTCCGTCGGATGTGAAGCCGAGACTCGATACGCTTCCTGCAGTTCCGCCGTAGGGAGTGTGCTCGTCATAGCCCATGATAAGGACATAATCCACAAACTTGCCCTGGAGATCGAGCCTGTAATGTGAATTGTAATCGTAAGGAACGTAATTATCCGTGGAAAGACATATTCCGCTCTGTCTGCAGAGTACGGATACCTCCCTGAGGAACTGAACAAAATAATCGCTGCTCTCGACGGGCATTCCCTCGAAGTCGAAGTTAAGTCCGTCCGCGCCGACCTCGATCACCGCGGCAACAAGGTCCGAGGCAAGCTTTCTTCTTCTGTCGGTGTCCGACAAAAGAAGCGTTTCGTCCAGATCGAAGCCATTCTCATTCGCGTAGTTGAAATTATCCGCAACGACCCAGACCTTGATGCCCTTCTGATGGCATCTGGCAACGTAATCGGCGGAACAGAAATTCCTGAAAGAGCCCTGCTCGTCGGTAAGCGAGATCCAGGTGGGAGCAATGACATTGATGCCGGCGGCTTCGCCCAGTGCCTCACCGAGAGTGTCGTTTCCTCCGATTCCCGAGATCTGATGGAATCCGAGATTGACCCTTGTATCAAGCCTTACGGTGGTGTATTCGGGAAGTGCGGGAGCGATGGGAGCCATATCGGTAACGGGCTCTGCGGAGGTCATCCTCTTATTCTCGATGTATCCGATGATGGAATCCGAAGTCTTGACCTTGCTCCAGTCCTCCATAGCTTCGATGAGCTCGACCGTCTCGCCCTCTTCTACCTCCCTGAGGATGGGACTCTTGATGCCGCCTCTTTCGCGAATCTGTGTATCCCTGGTGATGAGACGCATATCACGCGCAGTGCCCCACTGGGTATTCAGCTGGACACGGCATTCGTATACATCGGCCGTAAAGGTACAGAACATCTTAAGGTAATCGACCGAGATGTAAAGACGGTTGTTTTCCCGCAGCGTAAGAGGGAAACCAAGGTCGGTGGTAACTCCGGAGACGCTGTACGAACTCGAGCCGTCCGATACCTCATAGGTCTCTTTGGCGGTCGTGAACATCAGTGTTCCGCCGTTATAGTTTCCGTCGTAAAAGAAATCCTGGGTAAGATAAGCCCTGACGGTGTCATAGTCAAAATAGCATCTTCCGTCCCTTACAAGGGCCTGATACGCTGTCTGCTCATTCTGAAGGATTATGGCGGCCATTTCGCCGGTAACCCCGTAGTGCTCGTGAAGATCGGCCATATCTTTGCCGTAAGAATATTTCTTATATAAAGGAATGCCAACGGTGACCGCCCCGACGATAAGGATGAGCAAAACCGGGATCAGTACCATGATGGCGCGATTTTTTCTCTTTTTCATATCAAAATTCCAATCAAAAAATTGAACGGTCAGTCCTCTTGACCATACAAAGTTATTTTATCACAAGGGTGCCTATCCGTCATTACTTTTTAAGCCGTCCGTTAAGTAACAAAGACCCCGTACCGCGGCTTGTTTGCGGCACAGGGTCACTATCATGACATTTACCTTCGACCTACTCCTTAAAATTATTAAATTTTTATGTAGGTTCAGCTCTATGATCCTAAGGCTCCGTCATCCTCCAAAAGGAACGCAGATATACCGTGAATATATTCTCCTTACAGAGCCTGTCATCCTCCGTAAAGCGGCTCATCGGACCCGGGCAGGGGTCCGGACAGTGCATAACGCATTCAAGGGCTGCCTTTTTTCGCAAAAGACAACCTGCCCATCTGTTCGGGCTGTATTTATTGTTGTTAACGGTTATTTTGGCCACATAAGATATTTTGGAGGAAATCTCCGGCAAAAGAAGGAAAAGGACCCATATAGGCAATGTGATATTGCATGCGGTTCTTTCTATCCGCAGATCGGATGCTGCGGATATATCGAATGTGTTTACGGAAAGGTCATAAGACCCTGTTTGCCGCTCATCTCCTTTCCGCCGCTGTGGTTTTGGGAAGATGCAGGGACATTATCCGCAAGGATGCCGGGCATATTCAATGGGAAAAACTGCCGAAATTTTGCCGACACAGGTGTCATTTGCGTGTATTTTCCGTGAAAAAAGCCGATATATACTACAAGTATAGTATTTGTACATTATTTTTTCTTGACGCACTATGGCAAAACGGATATTATATGAAAATCTTGTATAAGATGGGGGAAAACGAGTGAACATTGAGGTATTGGGGAACCTTCGCGTGAAGTGTACCCTTACAAGTGAATATCTGAAATCGCGCTGGATCGATGCGGGCGATCTTGCCTACGGATCCGAAGCCGCAACGGCTCTCTTCAGGGACATCATCGAAGAGACCAACGAAAGATTCGGGATTGATTTCCGTGCCAGGGAAAACCACCCGGTCATGATCGAGGCGATTCCCATGGGAGAGGGCTCCCTTTCCGTCATAATCAGCAAGGCCGAGGATGCCGAGGAGCTCGACACGAGATTCTCGAGATTTTCTCCCGAGCATGCCGCGGAAGGCATCACTCCCGATTACAGTGACGACGCGGACGATATCGATGACGACGATGAAGGCATCGAGACCGGCGTTCCGGCATTCAGGGAGCGCAGGCGTTCATCAAAGCCTTCCGTCAAAAAGAACGTCACCGATTTCGGCAAGCCCTTCTTCGAGACCCTTGAAAAGGAAAAAGAACGCATACGCGAAGGCGGCTGCATCGTGACCATAACCTTTGACATGCTGGGAGATTTGTACGATCTTGCATCCGCAGGCATCGGATACAGCGGCGATACATCCCTTTACAAGAACACTTCCACCGGCAGATACCTTCTGGTCATCCCCGCGGAGGGCGAGGAATATGCGGAGGCGATGAACTTTGCCGAAGCGGCATCCGAGTTCGGAAAAGCACGTATCGTGCCCAAGTCCGGAGCGGCATTTCTCGACAAGGACCATGAGTGCCTCATCGGCACGGGCGCACTCGGGAAGATCAAGGGTGAAAAGTAAATAATAACATCTGTTCTCAATTTAAAGAATCAGGACGGCATTTTCGTTCCGCCACAGGCACCGGCCACGGGTCCGGACGGAACACGAAAGCCGTCCTTTTGTTATACGTTCGATATGTTTTTATACAGGGGTTTATGCTATAATGTACTGAGTCTTTTTCATTATTTGTGAAAGGAAAAACCGGATGATGAAAACCCGCTTAAAGGTAAAGGGACACTTAAGATCCTATATGCGTTTCAGCATATATCTCGGACTGCTTCTCCTTGCCGTTAACGCAGCCATATTCCTTGTAAGCTTTCAGGCAGGTGCGCTCCTTTGCGTATTTACCGTTTTCTATTTTATTGTTTCCCTTACTCTGTACTACAACAACAAGCCCATGATCATGAATGAGCTTGTCAGCTTTGCGACCGAGTACGGACAGATCCAGAAGAAGCTCCTCAGGGAACTCGACATCCCCTATGCACTCCTTGACGAGGACGGCAAGGTAATGTGGACCAACATCGCCTTCGAGCAGATCACTGACGAACCCAAGAAATACAACAAATCGATAACTTCTATCTTCCCCGTGATCACGGGAGACAAGCTCCCCAGGGAAGAGGATTCAGACGAAGCCGAATTTGACATAGAACACGAGGGCAGGGATTACAGCATCCGCCTCAAGAGGATTCCTCTTAAGGAAATGGCCGAGAACAGCGACCTGATAGAGGCCGAGGGCTACAACGGTTATCTCATCGCAATGTTCATGTTCGACAAGACCGCTCTCAACATCGCTCTCCAGGAACTTGATGACCAGTCCCTCTGTGTCGGAATGATCTATCTGGACAATTTTGACGAGGCAATGGAGAGTGTTGAGGAAGTAAAGCAGAGTCTCCTCGCGGCACTTATAGACAGAAAGGTCAATAAATACATCTCCGGTCTCGACGGAATATGCCGCAAGACCGAGAAGGACAAGTACCTTGTGATCCTCCGCAAGAAAGCCATCGCCGAGATGCAGGACAGACATTTTGAACTGCTCCAGGATATCAAGACGGTCAAGCTCGGCGAGAACTCAATGGCAGTCACGACCAGTATCGGTCTCGGTGTGGACGGCCTCACATATGCACAGAATTATGAGTACGCACGTAACGCGATAGACCTTGCACTCGGAAGAGGCGGCGACCAGGCGGTCATCAAGACCAAGGACCAGGTCACCTATTACGGCGGAAAATCACAGACCATAGAAAAGAGTACAAGGGTCAAGGCCCGCGTCAAGGCACAGGCGCTCCGTGAGATCATCACAGCCAAAGACAACGTGCTCATCATGGGACACAGCCGTCCCGATGCGGATTCGTTCGGCGCGGCAGTCGGTATCTACTGTATCGCCAAGGTCCTCGGCAAGAGCGCTTACATCGTCATGGACAACCCCACGAGCGAGGTACAGCCCCTTATCGATACCTTCATAAGCGGCGGCGAGGAATACGAAGAGGTTATGATCAGCTCACAGCAGGCCATCGACCTTGCAAATGCCGGTTCCGTACTCGTTGTTGTCGATGTCAACAAGCCTTCGATCACCGAATGCCCCGACCTTATCAAGTACTGCAAGACCATCGTCGTTCTCGATCACCACAGATCCGGAAGCGAAGTTATCGAGAATGCGACCCTTTCATATATCGAGCCTTATGCATCCAGCGCATGTGAGATGATCTCCGAGATACTCCAGTACGCGGCGGACAACGTTAAGATACGTCCCGAAGAAGCAGACTGCATGTATTCGGGCATCATGGTCGACTCCAACTCCTTCCAGAGCAAAGCCGGCGTAAGAACCTTCGAAGCAGCCGCTTTCCTCAGAAGATGCGGTGCGGATGTAACAAGAGTAAGAAAGATGTTCCGCGCAGGTGCGGATGAATACAGGGCAAAGGCAGACACGGTATCACAGGCCGAGATCTACCGCGGTGCTTACGCGATAAGCGTCTGTACCGCAGACGACTGCCCCAGCCCCACCCTCATCGGAGCACAGGCAGCGAACGAGCTCCTCAATATCAGGGGCATCAAAGCAAGCTTCGTCCTCACGGACTTTGCGGGTAAGATACACATAAGTGCAAGATCCATTGACGAAGTAAACGTCCAGCTCATCATGGAGCATATGGGTGGCGGCGGACACCTCTCCGTTGCGGCCTGCCAGCTTGAAGGCGCGCAGATAGAGGAAGCCATAGGCGAACTTAAAAACACAATTGATTCTTTGACAGAAAGCGGTGAGATCTAATGAAGATTATTCTTTTACAGGACGAGAAGAAACTCGGAAAAAAAGGTGACATCATAAATGCGAGCGACGGTTACGCAAGAAACTACATCCTTCCCAAGGGAATAGGTGTGGAAGCTACGGCAGCCAACATCAATGACCTCAAGCTCCAGAAAGCAAACGAGAAGAAGATCGCAGATGAAAAGCTTGCGGAGGCACAGGCACTTTCCGAAAAGCTTGCTTCCCTTTCGGTAAAGACATCCATCAAGACAGGTGCGGGCGGACGTTCATTCGGATCGGTATCCTCCAAGGAGATAGCCGAGGAATGCGCAAAGCAGCACGGTATCACTCTCGATAAGAAGAAGATAGTTCTCGACGATGCGATCAAAGCTCCCGGAACATACAACGTTCAGGTCAAGCTTCATCCTCAGGTTACCGCTACCTTAAGCGTCAAAGTCGAAGAGGCTTGATATGGACGGATTCAGCGAAAATGTCATCAAAAAAATAATGCCCCATGACGATGATGCGGAAAGAGCCGTACTCACCAGTATGCTCATGTCCTCCAAGGCGATCGCGGAGGTTCAGGAGATCATCAAGTCGGGGGACGAATTCTATAACAGGATCTTCGGCTCTGTCTATGACATCATTGTCGATATGGAGAACAACGGTCAGAAGGTTGATCCCGTAACTCTCAAGGATAAGCTCGGCGAAAACGAGAAGACCGCAAACGTTGCCAATCTCGCCTTCATCATGGACATAATGAAGGATTCGGCTACCAGCACCAGCGCCAATGCTTCGTACTATGCGGAGATCGTTCACCGCAAAGCCGAGAGCAGAAGTCTTATAGCCGCAGCCGAAGCGATCGCGGAAAACGGATACCGCGACGATACCGACACGACACAGCTCTTTGACGATGCCGAAAAGAAGATCTTCGAAGCAACCCAGTCAAGGGTCGTAAGGGATATAAGGCCCATAGGTGACATCTTTTATGAAGCGCTTTCAAACGTTGCCACCGCATACCGCAACCAGGGAACCGTAACAGGCATCGCCACAGGCTTTGCGGATCTCGACTTCCTTACATCAGGATTCCAGAAATCAGACTTCATACTCATAGCGGCAAGACCTTCAATGGGCAAGACCGCATTTGCACTCAACATTGCCGAGCACATGGCCCTCAGGGGCAAAAAGGGCGTCGGCATCTTCTCACTGGAAATGAGCTCGACCCAGCTGGCTAACAGATTGATGGCCATGAATTCCAGGGTCAGCGTTTCGCTCCTCAGAAGCGGCAAGATATCCGGCGACGATTACCAGAAGATCACCGAGAGCGGAAGCCTTTTCGGCAAATCCAATCTCTTCATCGACGACACTCCCGGCATCTCCGTATCCGAGGTCAGGGCAAAGTGCAGAAGGCTCAAGGCAGCAGGCAAACTCGATATCATATTCATCGACTATCTGCAGCTGATGCAGGGCTCCGGCCGTGCCGAAAGCAGACAGCAGGAAGTCTCCCAGATCTCAAGAGACCTTAAGGGACTTGCCCGTGAGCTTGAGATACCCGTAGTCGCGCTCTCACAGCTATCCAGAACCGTAGAGAGCCGTAAGCCTCCCAAGCCCATGCTCTCCGACCTTCGTGAATCCGGTGCGATCGAGCAGGATGCCGATATCGTCATGTTCATTTACCGTGAGGATTACTACAACAAGGATACCAAGAGAAAGAACGTATCCGACATCATCATTGCCAAGCAGAGAAACGGCCCTATCGGAACAGTAGAGCTTATGTGGCTTCCGCAGTTCACTAAGTTCGCCAATCTTGAAAAAGGAAGATAAAAAAAGAGCCTTTCGGGTGGTCGTGGTGGAC
>JAFWUY010000057.1 GCA_017524035.1 Lachnospiraceae bacterium
AAGGCTTCCGCACTTGCTGCACTTTACGAGAGTGGGAGCAGTCATCTTCCAGTTAGCTCTTCTCTGATCTCTGTGACCTTTTGATGATTTATTCTTAGGGCAAATGGACATTTGAAACACCTCCTTATCCATTGTATTTTCTCAAATAAAGGTGCATCACAAAATCCACTGCGACACACAATTAGAGATTATATATATGATATCTGATTATGTCAAGTGATATATGTCTTATTCTTTAAAATTTTTTTACCCTTATTCTTAAAGGTTTCTTAAGTCATATCCGGGCGTTTTGACAATTGGAAACTAAGTTGTTAGGATGATAGGGATCCCAGATAAATGGAGCATATAATATGAAGATCCGTTTTAAAATCATAACAATAATGTTATCCGTTCTGCTCATTGCCGGATGCGGTTCATCCGAGGCGGAAGGAACCGAATCCGAGGAATTAAAACAGTTCAGGACTCAGGTGGATACCTTCTGTCAGACCATATCGGATATCGATGCACAGATCAATTCCATAGATACAGCCACCGAAAACTATGCCACAGACATAATGAACAGTCTTAACTCGCTGAATACCGCTTTTGCAGATTTTGCCGCTATCGACTTCCCCGCTGATTATGACTATCTCGAGCATCTTGCGGACGAAGCTTCCGTATATATGTCCGAAGCGGTTACACTTTACGGTCAGGTCTATACCGACAATTCATTGAATTCCCAGGCAATGCAGGATAAATACAACGAGGCCTCCACCTCCTACGCAAATGCCTTCAAAAGGATCAAGGTCATAATGACCTTCCTTAACGGTGAAGTCTCCGAAGATGCCAATGTATCCACGGAGTCTTCAGGAACACTTACCGAAGGTTCAGGACAATAAGAAGAATATTCTTTACGATCCAGTTAAGGAAAAGAATGCCCAGTCCTATCCACATATATGCATTTCTGAATCTCATTCCCTTTATATGCGGAACATGCAGGATCTCAAGCAGATGGCTTCCTTCATACAATATCCACATCACCAGACAGTAAGGTACAAAAGGATGATAAATTACCGCCCTGATGAAATGACCCGATAAAAGAGCATCCATTGCTCTCGTTCCGCCACAGCCCGGGCAATATAATCCCGTGGCATTTCTGAAAGCACACTCCCCGTTCGTCATTCCGGCAAAACAATTTCTGTAGATAAGCCACCCCACTGCGATAAGTATGCCGGCAGCAAGTCCCAGATAAAACAGTTTTCTGTCACTGACAGGTTCAAAAAGCCACTTCCTGAAAGGAAATGGCTTTTTCTCATTATCATTGATATTTTCCTGATCCGGATCACTCATACATTTCCATGTACTCGTAAAGATCGTTAATGTCTCTGGGAATCGTATATGATCCGAGGAGACTTACACCGAGAATAATGAGAGAAAGTACAAGTCCGATGATGGAACATACAAGTCCGCCGGTTCCGACGCCGTGCTTATGATTCTTATTTCCGATGATCGCCAGGAGAATTCCGACACCGCCGAAGATTATTCCGATAATACCGGTACAGCAGCAGATAATGGAAAAGATACCGCAGATAAGTGAGATTATCTGGCATGCATTTGCTCCGGGCTTTTCGGGAGCCTGTGCATAGGGGCTGTTAAACTGGGGCTGCTGATATGCCTGGGGATTCGAATAAGGATTCTGCTGGCTGTATGCGCCCTGCTGTGAATAAGCACCCTGCTGAGAGTAAGTGCCCTGCTGTGAATATGCTCCCTGCTGAGGATAAGGATTCTGCTGGGAATAAGTATTCTGCTGGTAATTGTTCTGTGATGAATAATGAGGCTGGGGAGCCGCATTCTGTCCGTAAGGTGTCTGCTGTCCCTGTAAATCTGCGTTCTGATTCTGATTATTGTTATTGTAATCCATAGTTACTCCTTTTACGGTCCACTTAACCGTTAAACCATTTCTTATATTACATTATCGGTCGGCAATAGTCAAAATCAAGCATCAGTATTTCTGACACATATCTGACCGGATTTCTTGAATATGGAATTGGCGGGAAGAACCCCGCGGAAACAGCTTGTGGGATAGACTATTGTGTCGCGTCCGATCACGGAACCGGGATTAAGTACGGAATTACAGCCTATCTCGGCACGGTCACCGAGCATTGCACCGAATTTTTTAAGGCCCGTTTCATATGACTTCTCACCCTTTACAATGACATTCTTTTTGTCGGATTTGACATTGGACGTGATCGAGCCTGCACCCATATGGGCCTTAAATCCGAGAATACTGTCACCTACATAATTGTAATGGGGAACCTGAACATTGTTGAAAAGAATTACATTCTTAAGTTCAGTCGAATTACCGACAACGCTGCTTTTTCCGACGATCGCAGATCCCCTGATGAATGCGCAATGCCTGACCTCGGCGTCTTCATCAATGATCAGCGGTCCGTTAAGACACGCCGTCGGAGCTATCTTTGCGGTCTTTGCGACCCAGATATCATCTCCTTTTTTCTCAAATCTGTCCACGGGGAGAGTCTTTCCGAGTTCGAGTATAAATGCCTTGATCCCGGCAAGTGCCTCCCAGGGATATTCGAATCCTTTGAGATAATCTGCCGCTATTGTTTCATTCAGATCATAAAGATCCGTTATCCTTAAAGCGTCGCTCATTTCTTTCCCCTCCCGCTTTCGGTTTTTTTATAATATCCGCTGATGTGGTTATAGACCGCATCCAGACCGTCCGCATTCTGCTTTGATTTTACCTCATTGGTTTTGTCCTTTACGAATCTTCCGAGCTTATCCTTATAATCCGCTGAGGTAATGGAGCCGTCAGCAACGCCGGAAAGCCCCTTCTCCCAGCTGGCTGTAAGCTTTGCATCGAGAAGTGCGGGAATCGATCCGTTAACAATATAATATATCATCTCGCCCAGGATCGTGGGAGTAATGATCTGAGTCTTTTTGTTCAGGTTTAGATAACCTATGGTCTGAAGCTTGGTCAGTATCTCGGCTCTCGTAGCAGAGGTTCCGATACCGCTTCCTTTGATCTGGGCACGAAGTTCTTCATCTTCAATGAACTGTCCGGCATTTTCCATTGTCAGGATTATGCTTCCCGATGTATAACGCTTTGGAGGCGCGGTCTCGCCTTCCTTTATCTCATGGTCGCAAACCTTTATGATATCGCCCTTCTTAAGCGTCTCAAGAGCTTTCTTCAGCGAGTCATCGGCAGCCTGGTCTTCGGCTTCTTCCTCGTTATTATCGCCTGAATTCTCAGTCGTCTTCTCGGAATCTTCATTTTTATTCTGGAACGAACAGGTGAAAACCTTCATATAGCCTTCATCTTCCAAAACCTTATATGAAGCCGCAAAACCTTCCTTTCCCTGAAAAGCGGTCAGGATTGTCTTTTTATATACCGCCGCAGGATAAAAGACGGAAAGGAATCTCCTGCAGATAAGCTCATAAACATCCGCACTGAGCTTACTTAAGCTCGAAAGATTACCGAGTCCCTGTCCGGTGGGAATGATCGCATAGTGGTCCGTTATGGCCTTATCATTGCAGTACTTGGTCTTGGCAATGGTCTTCCACGAATCACCTGCAAGAACCTCTGCAGCCTCCACGCTCACCTTTGAAAAGCCTTTCAGTCCGTTTATATTCTTACCTATCTCTTTGCAGACCGCGGTGGAAAGAACCCTTGCGTCCGTTCTGGGATAAGTTGTCAGTTTCTTTTCATAGAGCTCCTGTGCAATGTTCAGGGTATCTGAAGGAGATATCTTGAAAAGCTTGGAGCATACGTTCTGAAGTTCAGCAAGGTTGAACAAAAGAGGAGGATTCTTCTTCTCCGTCTTTCTCGATATTTCGGTAACCTCGGCCGTCTGCTCCGGCAGAGCCTTAAGTCCCTCTATCAGCTTCTCTGCCGCGGCTCTTTCTTTGAAGCCGTTATCCTTATACAGTAAAGGAGAAGCATAATACTGTGATGAATCAAATACCTTCCAGGTAAGATCCGCGGGGACGTCTCCGATGCTTCCCTTCATGATGACTTTATAGAAAGGCGTCTTGACGAAATTCCTGATCTCCTGTTCCCTTCTTACGACTATTCCGAGAACACAGGTCATAACACGTCCGACGGTAACGGTCAGTCTTTCAAGGCCGAGAAGTCCGGCGCATTTTCTGGAATATTTAAGAGTCAGAGCCCTTGTGAAGTTGATGCCCATCAGGTAATCTTCCTGTGCCCTGAGATAAGCTGCATCCGAAAGATTGTCATAGAATGACCAGTCCTTGGCTTCCCTTATTCCCCTGAGGATCTCCTCATCCGTCTGTGAATCTATCCATACTCTTTTCCTTGGCTTGTCTGCCGGAACACCGGCCTCCATATCCACAAGCCTGTAGATATACTCTCCCTCACGTCCGGAGTCGGTACAGATATATATGCAGGAAACATCTTCCCTGTTGAGAAGTCTTTTTACGATCTCAAACTGTTTCCTGACATTATCAATAACCTGATACTTATAAGCATCAGGAATAAAAGGTATGGTATCATACCTCCACATTTTTAAGGCCGGGTCGTATTCTTCGGGGTAACTCATTGAAACTAGATGACCGACACACCAGGTGATGACACTGTTTTCACCCTCAAAGAAACCGTCTCCTTTACGCATGTTCTCGTGAAGAGCCTGTGAGAACTGACCTGCGACACTTGGTTTTTCGGTTATATAGAGATTCTTAGGCAATTGAAGACCCTTTATTTTTTCATATGGCAGAGAAGCTCATCCACCTTCTCGGCAGGAAGCGGCTTTCCGAGATAAAATCCCTGAATAACATCGCAGCCCGCACATGCAAGGTAATTGAACTGTCTCTCATTCTCGACACCCTCGGCAACGGTCTCAAATCCCATTGCGTGTGACATATTGAGAATAGATTCCGTGATGATCCTTGTCGAAGCATCATCAAGAATGGTATCTATGAAGCTCTTATCAATCTTAAGTGTATCGATGGGGAACTTCTTAAGGTATGAAAGAGACGAATATCCTGTTCCGAAATCATCGAGCGAAATGCCGACACCGTGATTTCTGAGTGTTGTGAGCTTAGCGGTGACCGAATCGAAATCATCGATCAGAATGCTCTCCGTGATCTCGAGTTCGACATCGGTAGGCTGAACATTATGCTCAACGATAAGATCTATGATCGTATCTACAAAATCATCCCTCTTATACTGAAGAGCAGAAATATTTATGGACAGCTTAAAATGGACGTCATAATAATCACTCCATTTCTTGTACTGTCTGAGTGATTCGGATACGACAAACTTACCGATGGATACGATGAGACCGTTCTTCTCGGCGATCGGAATGAAAACGGAAGGAGGTATCATGTTTCCGTCATCATCCTTCCATCTGATAAGTGATTCCACGCCCCTGAGTTTTCTGGTCTTGGCATGATACTGGGGCTGGAAGTACATGATGAAATTATTGTTGAAAGCAGCTTCCTTGAGCTTATTCTCAATATCTACGTTCTTGAGGAAATCGTCAAGGATGGGTGCATCAAAATACTGAATGGAATTCTTGCCGTTCTTTTTGCAGTTGTAAACGACTATATCGGCACAGTTTATAAGATCGAGAGCCGAATTGCCCGCCTCCGGGAATTCGGCAACTCCCACGCTTGCGGTAATGTCGATATCAAGGCCTGTGCTCATGGTGAATCCGTCGGCAAATCTCCTCTTCAGTTCCCTGTAATACTTATCGACGGAAAAGGATCCGGTGGAATCGTAGATCGCAACACAGAAGATATCATTGTTGATATGGCAGCAGATTATACGGTCCTTCACCATGGTCCCCTTAAGATATGAACCGATCTGCTGAAGGAGCTCATCACCGATTATGATACCCTGAACATCGTTGATCTTCTTGAAATCATCGACATCGATCATAAGTATCGATACCTTGCAGTCTTCGCTGTCTGCCCTGCTAAGGAATTCTGTGACAAGCGATACGAAATAATTGCGGTTATAGATACCGGTCATCGTATCGTAATATGCCATATAAAGGAGATCCGAGCTTGTGGCCTTCTCCTTGGTTATGTTCATGAATGTAACGATCTTGTCGGATGAATCATCTTCCGTCTCGATCCTTGTCAGGATACGGTACCAGGTATGCTCATCTGAGGATCTGAATTCACAGGTTGCGAATTTCTCGTTGTTCTTTTCGGGATATAAATTCTGAAGAAATGAATTTCTGTCCTCTTCATGGATCTTCTCAAGCAACACATCCAGGTCCTTGACGCGATAGAGCTTCATACCGAACATGTTCTCGAATGAACCGAAGGTAAGAAGATCATCGCTGTCAAGGGACTGATAAATAAATCCATAGTCGGAAGATTCGCATACCATCCTGTAGATATGCTCGCTCTTCATAAGACTTTCATTTTGTGCTTTTAAAAGATCGAGTTGAAAAGAATTGTCCATTATAGCCTTTCGGGAACAGTAATTTATTTTGCGCTGATATAACCTTTAGCTTTAAGGAGCTCAGCACAGAGAACAGCACCGCCTGCGGCACCTCTTACGGTATTGTGTGAAAGTCCTACGAACTTCCAGTCGAAAATGGTATCTTCGCGGAGTCTTCCGATGCTGATTCCCATTCCGTTCTCGTAATCGACATCAAGCTTTACCTGCGGTCTGTTGTCCTCTTCAAGATACTGAATGAACTGCTTCGGAGCACTGGGAAGTCCGAGTTTCTGAGGTTCTCCGGAGAACGAAACCATCTTTTCGATGAGTTCTTCCTTGGAAACCTTCTTGGCAAGGTTTACAAATACGGAAGCGGTGTGTCCGTTGAGCACGGGAACTCTTATGCACTGAGACGTGATAAGGGGAGCCTGTGCGGGAACGATAACGCCGTTCTCGATATTGCCCCAGAGTCTGAGGGGTTCCTTCTCGCTCTTTTCTTCCTCGCCGCCGATGTAAGGGATGACGTTCTCTATCATCTCGGGCCAGTCCTTGAAGGTCTTGCCGGCACCGGAGATAGCCTGATAGGTTGAAACAACAACCTGGGTAGGCTCGAATTCCTTCCATGCGGTAAGAACGGGAGCATATGACTGGATCGAGCAGTTGGGCTTAACTGCGATGAAGCCTCTGGTCGTTCCGAGTCTCTTCTTCTGATACTCGATGACATCGATATGGGATGCATTGATCTCGGGAACGATCATGGGAACATCGGGAGTCCAGCGGTGAGCACTGTTGTTGGAAACAACGGGGATCTCAGCCTTTGCGTACTTCTCCTCGATGGCCTTGATCTCTTCCTTGGTCATATCGACCGCACTGAACACAAAGTCGATGTCCTTAACCACTTCCTCGACATCGGATACATCCTTTACAACGATATTCTTAACAGCTTCGGGCATGGGAGTCTGCATCTTCCATCTGTCACCGATAGCTTCTTCATAAGTCTTTCCTGCACTGCGGGGTGATGCTGCGATCACCATAACCTCAAACCAGGGATGGTTCTCAAGAAGAGAAATGAATCTCTGTCCTACCATACCCGTTCCGCCAAGTATGCCTACTCTCAATTTGTCACTCATAATATCTCCTCCAAAATCAATTCAAAAAATCATCAAGCGGATCGATCAGGACCGCGTTCTCATTAATGAACTTCTCACAAGAATCAATTTCCGCAGCCATGGCATCCGGTCCGGGAGCTCCCTTGGTGGATCTGTTCTCCACACATGTCCTGATGCTGACAGCTTCATAAAAATCTTCATCGATGATGTCCGAAAGCTTCTTAAGATCTTCAAGGCTCATCTCATCGATGGTGATACCTTTATCTATGCATTCCAGGACCATCCTTCCGATGACGGTGTGCGCATCCCTGAAGGGCATTCCCTTTCCGACCAGATAATCTGCGGCATCGGTCGCATTGGTAAATCCGCCTGCCGCGCTCTTTTCCATGATGTCCTCATTGAACTTCATGCTGCGGAGCATGCCTTCGTAAAGGTCTATGCAGCTGCATGCGGTATCCATTGCATCAAAAGCGCCTTCCTTATCTTCCTGCATATCCTTGTTATATGCGAGAGGAAGTCCCTTCATGGTCGTAAGGAGTCCCATAAGGCTTCCGTATACTCTTCCGGTCTTTCCCCTGATGAGTTCGGCAATATCGGGATTCTTCTTCTGGGGCATGATGCTCGATCCGGTAGAATATGCATCATCTATCTCAACAAACCTGTATTCATTGGTATTCCATGTGATGATCTCTTCGCATGACCTTGACATATGCATCATGATGATCGAAAGAGCATCAAGAAATTCGATAAGATAATCCCTGTCGGATACGGAATCCATAGAGTTATCGGTAGCTTTGTCAAATCCAAGCTTCTTTGCGGTATATTCCCTGTCGAGAGGATATGTGGTGCCTGCAAGAGCACCGGCGCCCAGGGGACATTCATTCATCCTCTTGTAGATATCGGCAAGCCTCTTCCTGTCTCGTTTGAACATCTCGAAATACGCACCCATATGATGAGCAAGTGTTACGGGCTGTGCCTTCTGGAGATGTGTAAACCCGGGCATATATGTCGAGACATTTGCCTTCATGATCATAAGAATCGTCTCAAGAAGCTTCTGAAGAAGGGCATCTGCCTGGCAGACCTCGCCTCTTACATACATCCTCATATCAAGGGCTACCTGATCGTTCCTGCTTCTTCCCGTATGGAGCCTCTTTCCGGCATCTCCGACCCTTTCGGTCAGTACAGCTTCGCAAAAGGAATGAACATCTTCGTATTTATCGGTTATCTCAAGCACTCCGCTGCAGACATCCGAGTAAATACCCTTAAGCCCCTCTTCGATCTTCTTACCGTCTTCTTCGGAAATGATACCCTGAGCGGCAAGCATCGAGGCATGTGCGATACTTCCGCACACATCCTGCCTGAGCATCCTCTTATCGAAGCCTATGGATGCATTAAATGCATATACTTTTTCATCGGTAGGTTTGGTAAACCTGCCCCCCCATAACTGTGCCATAGACATACCTTTCTCAAAATAATACATTTAATCTATTTTCTAAAAAATGCGAGCTTATGTCAACAAATATATGCACTTAAATATGTTAAAATTTGCTAAATTTTTAAACATAAAAAATCGTCCGAAAGAATTCGGACGATCGAGCCGGAAAGGGGACTCGAACCCCTGACCTAGGCATTACGAATGCCTCGCTCTACCAACTGAGCCATTCCGGCAAACGGGCGAAAGTCTGATGCTTTCGCCCACATCAAAACGACTTTTTGATTATATATACCGCTCCGCCAAAAATCAAGTCACTTCTTATTCTTTTTGATCGGAGTGTAATTCCTGATCCTCTGTTCAATGACCTTCTCGAGTTCAGCCTCGGTATAAGGAATGAACTTCATAATGATCAGGCTCTGGGGACGGATCTTGACCGAGATCGACTGTGTCCTTCCGTCAAGTCGCTTGTCGGTCGCTTTTCTGACCGTCCTCGATACGGAAGACGAGCCGCCGTATGCCTTGTCATCGGTTGTAAAGATCTCCTTGTATTTACCCTCGTAAGGAACTCCGGTCTGGAAATTCTGCTCGATCCCGGAGAAATTGACAATCACGACAAGCATATCCTCAGGATCGTCGGTCTTTCTGACATAGGCTATGCAGCACTGCTCTTCGTTCATATTGCTGAGCCATTCGAAGCATTCGGGATCGGACTCATGACATTTAAGTGCAGGCTCCGTCTCATACAGTCTGTTAAGATCCGAAAGGATCTTCGAATATGAAGCATCGAACATCTCCCCGAGCATCTTTTTGCCGGGATGCGTGAAGAGATAACCGAGTGAAAGCCTGAGCTGTGACTCGACTGCCGCATCATCTCCGGGAAGCAGTTCTTTTACGGGACCGATCCCCTCGGTGTTTTCTTTTCCCGCAAAAGGAAGAACATAATCATCCACAAACGCATAGGTAAATGCATCTGCGATACAGTGGAGATTGGGTCCCCTGAAAAGAGGATCCATGCCGATGAAGTTCCTGTAATCATCGAAGAAAACTTCGTTCTGCTTATAATCGAAGCCGAATCCGTCATCGGAAACGGGATCGGTGATCCCCGGATGAAGTGAGGAATCCTCGGCAATAAGGATAATGCCGGGATACTTTTTTCTGATCTCGGTATTGAACTTTTTAATAAACGCTATTGCATCGATATTCTCGTTTCCGCCGTAGATATTGGGTACCCACTCTGTCTTGCTGTAATCGAGATACATCATCCTCGCAAGACCTATGACCTTTAATCCGTCGACGCCGAAGCGGTCTACAAGTCCGAATCCGGAGGACATAAGGAAATTGCTCACGAATTCACTGGAATAATTGAAGAGGCATGCATCAATATCGTAGGCAATGCCCTGTCTCGGATCGAAATGTTCAAACAGTCCGGTTCCGTCAAATCTGTAAAGTCCGCTCTCTTCGGACGCAAAGTATGAAGGAACCCAGTCAAGGATGACACCGACCCCCGCGTCATGAAGCGTCTTTACAAGAGTGATGAACTGCTCTTCGGTTCCGAGTCTCGTATCGACCGCAAAATATGATATTGTCTTGTCGGATGATCTTCTCGACGAAGAAAGGATATTACCGATGCTTACATGCGTATATCCGCATTCGGAACAGACGCCTGCAAGCAGATCCGTCATATTTTCAAATGCAGACTTATCACCGGAAACATATCTGTAAGGGTCAGCCTGATATATGCTGACGGCACAGCACTTTTTTTCTTTGCCGGATGAAAGAGGCTTCAAAGCCCCGTTAATCCTTCCTCCGACAACCGATATAAATTCATTGTCGGAACTGATCTCGGATGCAAAAGGATCTGCGGATCTGTGGATCTCATAGTTTCTGTACTTGATCTCGTAACAGTATCTGTCGCCTTCCTTTACACCCGGGATGAAAAGCTCGAAAACACCGAGGTCTCCTCTCCTGCACATCTGGTGAGTGCGTCCGTCCCAGGAATTAAAATCTCCGATAACACTGATCCTCATAGCCGAAGGAGCATATACCGCAAAAAGTGTACCTGCTTCTCCGTCGAGGGTCATTGTCTTTGCGCCGAGAATGCTCCGGGCATCGGTGCAGGTTCCGTCCGTAATCTTCTTTATATCGGCTTCGCGCAGAATATCCCTGTGTCTGTAGGGATCGCCGCATCTTAAAACCTTCTTTTTGAGGGTTCTTCCGTCTTCCTGTCTTTTTTCATAGGTTACGACATATGTGTATGCGCCCGGATCCTTGGTGGGAAGCAGCGAAGCATAAAAGCCGTCATCATCGGCAACTTCCATTTTGGTCTCACAGAAGTCTCCGGTCTCACCGCGGTCCTTCCATCTGACAACAACGGAATCAGAACCGGGAAAATACGCCTGGAGAAGTGTGGTCTGCCCCTTTGCATGAGGTCCGAGCAGGTCCTGCGGATGTGAGCATTCGGAATAGATCACCTCTTCAATGAACGCCCAGTCCATCAGCTTATAAAGTCTTTTATTCATTACAAAATCCCCCTAATGAAATGATCAGTCGATCTTATGAAGGAACAATCCGCTCCTGAGCTTGGGCTCAAACCAGGTTGACTTCGGAGGCATGAGAAGTCCCTTATCGGCCACATTGAAAAGCTCCTCGATCGATGTGGGGAACATTGAGAAAGCAACTTTCATATCCTCGCTGCACCTCTTCTCAAGTTCCTTAAGTCCGCGTATTCCGCCGACAAAATCTATCCTCTTATCTGTACGGGGATCTCCTATGCCGAGCACAGGTCCGAGCAGACCGTCCTGAAGAACGGACACATCAAGTCCCTTAACGGGATCGTCGGATTTAAGATCATGGTGTGCGCGTAGCTTATACCACTTTCCGTCAAAATACATGCCGAACAGTCCTTTATCCTCGGGAGTATAAAGCTTTTTCGCATCACATACTTCGAATCTGTCAATTACCTCATTAAAGAACTGAACATCGGAAAGGCCGTTAAGGTCCTTAACAACCCTGTTATAATCGAGTATCTTCAGCTCATCTCCGGGGAATATAACGCTGAGGAAATAGTTGAACTCCTCGTCTCCGGTATATCCGGGATTTTCCTCTCTTCTCTTAAGTCCGACCTTGACGGCACTTGCACATCTGTGGTGACCGTCAGCGATATAAAGAGAATCCATGTCGGAAAATGCAAGCTTTATGGCTTCGACCTTCTCGGCATCCTTAACGGAAAATACCCTGTGTCTTATACCGTCCTCGGAAGTGAAATCACAATCGGGTTCTCCCTTCTTAACAGCTGCAATGATAGCGGAAAGAATTTCATTCTTTCTGTAAGCAAGGAAAATGGGGCCGGTCTGAAAGCCGGTAATATCAACATGGTTGATGCGGTCCTGCTCCTTATCGGCACGGGTGTTTTCATGCTTCTTGATAACACCGCTCTGATAATCGTCTATGGAAGCACATGCGACTATTCCGGTCTGTGAACGGCCGTCCATGGTAAGCTCATAGAGATAATATCCGGGAGCGCCTTCATCCTGTACAAACCTTCCGTCAGCTATCCTTTCGCGGATCATATCGGCAGCCTTGGCATATACCCTGGGGTCGTAAGTATCGACATCATCGGAAAACTGAGTCTCTGCCCTGTCGATGGCAAGGAAGCTCTCAGGGTTTTCCTTTACGATCTCTACGCTTTCGGCGCGGTTATAAACATCATAGGGAAGTGCAGCGATTACGCTCTCCATTCCTTTCTTGGGTCTGTAAGCGTTAAAAGGTCTAACATCAGCCATTGATCAGATCACCTTTCGATTAGATTTATCCGCGGCTAAGCGGATTTCAAAGACTTTTATATTTTATCATCATTAAAATGTTCAAACAAGCATAAGGCTGTGCTATAATCAATAAAAATGGGGTGCTGAAAATGACTACCGAACAAAGAGAAATGCTTAAAAGGATAAATGATTATGCCAACGAGGTAATGCCGGACATAGATCCGCAGAAAACCCCGATATCCTACCAGCTCGACAAGCTCACTCCCATCATGAAGAAGATAGGTGAGGAGCAGGACAAATCACTGAGCGACGTCTTCATCGAATATATGGATCTGGCCAGCGAGTTCGCGATGGAAATGGAGAACAAGCTGCAGGAAAGCCTCAAGGACATCGAAGACGATGACAAGAAATAAAACGCGGGTCAGGAGATAACTTCTCCTGACTCTTATTTTTTTATACTTGCGGGTGACGCAAAATATATGAGGGTTCGAGCTTCGTCGTCTGCGTTAGAAACGGACGCCTGGCCTGAACGAAGTGAATGGCCTGCGGCATGAGGCAGAACAGATGTCGATCCGGTTTCGCGCCTGACGACGAAAAAGCGAGAAGACTCATATATTTTGTGTTGCCCGCTTTAGCAACAAAAAAAGTCAGGAGAAGTTATCTCCTGACTCTTTCTTATCTGTTTCGGTATCAGCCTTTTACTACTCTGACGCGAATGACGCCTTCAGCTGCTGCGAGCTTCTCTACGAGAGACTCGGTGGGAACATCATCGAGGTCGAGAAGTGTTACCGCATAATCTCCTCTGGACTTGTTCATCATATCGGAGATGTTGATCTTCTCTGCACCGATAACTGCGGTGAACTGGGTGATCATATTCGCCTGGTTCTTATGGAAGACTTCAACTCTTCCCTTATTGTCGCAGGGTCCCATATCTATTGCGGGATAGTTAACGGAATTCTTGATGTTTCCGTTGTTGAGGTAATCCATGATCTCCGCAACTGCCATCTTAGCACAGTTGTCCTCGGACCCCTCGGTACTTGCTCCGAGATGGGGAGTAAGGATGACACCGGGCTGTCCTGCGGTGGTGGGGTTGGGGAAATCGGATACGTATCTTGCAACCTTACCGTTCTTGAGAGCTTCAAGCATATCGGTCTCAGAAAC
>JAFWUY010000058.1 GCA_017524035.1 Lachnospiraceae bacterium
AGCCCGCAAGCTTAACAACGATCTGCATTACCTGCTCCTGGTAGACTATGCAGCCGTTCGTGGGTCTGAGTATGGATTCGAGTTCGGGACAAAGATAAGAGACCGAAGCTTTGTTTTCTTTTCCACGGATGTAGTCGTCGATGGACTTCATCGGACCGGGTCTGAAGAGTGCTATTCCCGCGATGACATCATCGAGCGACTCGGGCTTAAGTGCTCTCATGAACATCCTCATGCCGCGGGATTCGAGCTGGAACACGCCGTCCGTCGCCCCATCCCAAAGGGATTCGAAAACCTTGCGGTCGTCAAAATCCATCTTGGAAAAATCGATTTCGATGCCGGTGTTTTCTCGGACCTTTTCGATCGTATCTTCTATTACGGTAAGGTTCCTAAGTCCGAGGAAATCCATCTTGAGAAGTCCGAGCTTTTCGAGAGGTTCCTTGGTGTACTGCGACTGGATATTATCCTCGGTTCCGAGGCAGAGAGGTACATATTTTTCCGCCTCGTCCCGGCATATGACAACGGCTGCGGCATGGGTCGAGGAATGTCTCGGAAGGCCCTCGAGCTTTCTCGACATATCGATGACCTTCTTAACATCCGGGTCTTCGTCATATCTTTTCTTAAGCTCGGGAACGGATTCGAGTGCCTCATCCAGAGTTATGCCCGGTTCCCTGGGAATGAGATTGCTTATCTCCGAACCGAATGCGTACGGAAGATCCATGACTCTTGCAACATCCCTTACGACACCCTTTGCGGCAAGCGTTCCGAAGGTGACGATCTGGACCACGTTTTCTTTTCCGTATTTACGGGAAACGTAATCGAACATCTCCTGGCGTGATTCGGGTGCGAAATCAACGTCGATATCGGGCATCGACGCACGTTCGGGATTTAAGAATCTTTCAAAGACAAGATCGTATCTTACGGGATCGATCTCCGTGATTCCCAGACAATATGAAACAATGCTGCCGGCGGCACTTCCACGCCCCGGGCCGACACTGATGTGATTCTTCCTCGCATAGTTGATGAAATCCCAGACGATCAGGAAATACTCGACATATCCCATATCGGAAATGACACCGAGTTCATATTCCATCTTTTCTTCGAGAGTCCTTCCCGAAGAATCCCTGATGTCCGAATGCTCCTTACCGTAGCGCCAGGTAAGTCCCTCATAGCAGAGGTGCTTCAGATATGAATAACCGTCGAAGCCTTCGGGAACCCTGTAATCGGGAAGCCTCGTAACCCCGAACTGCATCTCGACATTGCATCTGTCCGCGATCTTCTGCGTATTTTCCAGTGCCTCGGGAGCATACCTGAAGAGTGCCCTCATCTCATCTTCCGAACGTACGAAAAACTCTCCGGGCTTGTAACGCATCCTGTCTTCATCCGAGATCCTCGCACCCGTCTGAAGACAAAGGAGAACATCATGCGCATCCGTATCCGATGCGTAGGTGTAGTGGCAGTCATTGGTGCATATGAGAGGAATGCCTGTTTTCCTGCTTATGGAAAGAAGTTCGGTATTGACCAGTGTTTCTTCCGGGATACCGTGATCCTGAAGCTCGAGGAAGAAATTGCCCTCCCCGAAAAGCTCCCTGTATCCGAGTGCTGCCTCAAGCGCCTTATCATTGAAGCCGTGCGTTATAAGGGATGCGATCTCTCCGTTTAAGCAGGCGCTCGATGCGATGAGTCCTTCGTGACATTCTCTGAGAAGCTCTTTGTCGATCCTGGGTTTGTAGTAGAAGCCTTCGGTAAAACCGCGGCTTACCAGCTTAAGAAGATTTCCGTATCCGGTATTGTTCTCGGCAAGAAGAACGAGGTGATAGTATTTTTCTTCCTTTGCATTCTTGTCAAATCTCGAACCGGGAGCGACATAAACCTCACATCCGATTATGGGTCTGATGCCCTGCTTTTTACATTCATCATAAAAATCGACCACGCCGTACATTACGCCGTGATCGGTTATAGCCGCAGCATTCATGCCGAGTTCCTTGACCCGTGCCACGTAATCCTTTATTCTGTTGGCCCCGTCCAGCAGCGAGTACTGGGTATGGGTGTGCAGATGAACGAAGCTCATATTCTCATGAAAGTTTTATAACAAGCACATCGTCAACAAACGCAATGGATCCCTGTTCGGGATAATCGGGCATCCGGTCCGTGATCTCTGAAGAAATCTCCTCTTCGGTGAAATTCATTCTTTCATTCAGATAATAATTCATATAGAACGGGAACGATCCCGGATAGTTGAAGGGCGAGTTGTAATTGCCGTGGATCCTGATATCCCTCAGATACATAACCGGCTCGTGATGCTCGTTGAACTCGAGCAGGCCGATGACCTTGACGGGTGTTACGCCGGGAACATAGCCTTCTGTCTCACATATGTCATCTGCGATCCTTGTGCATATCGAAAGAGCCTCACGGTCCTCCATATCTATCTTCATATAAACCTGGTTGCTGAAAACGACCGAATGCCATACGAGGACGAATGCGGGTATCAGTGCCGCAAAAAGCATCTTCTTTTTATCGATGAGCTTCATAAGGATCACGGCAAAGAGCACGTAAAGGAAATAAATGCCATAGATCATCAGCTCATATTCCATGCCGTTTGAGATGATGTAGATGACATTCGAAAAAAGAGGGAAGCACAGGATAAGTACAGCCTGAAGAACGATCTGAAGTACGGACGACCTGTTCTTCCTGTTGATGATCACAAGTCCGGCCAGGGATATGACAGCAACCGCGATGACGCAGAGCACTATGAGAATATCCCACGCACCGTCGACCTTCTTTCCGAGAAGGTAGGTGGAAACGAAAGTGCCCTGATGGGTCAGATAGTAAACATATCTTTCATAGGTTCCGGCAAGAAGACTTCCGAATGTAACGCCTTCCTTTGCTCCCATATTTGCAAGGCTGTTGTAGCTCATTGCCTCATCGACATGATGGATCGCAAGGACGATCTTGTAGAGTGCAAGGTAAAGTCCGCCTGAAAGCACGACTCCGGCCATCGTCTTTACCGCCCTGATCCAGAAAGCCTTATCGGGCTTCTTTTCGGAAAGCTCCTTAATGTAAACGATCGCAAAGAGTACGAATGCTACGCAGATGTATGCCTGATAGAAACCCATGCTCACCGCAAAGGAAACCATTCCGAGGATGTAGAAGACGGGCTTATCCTTCGTGAACAGATACACGCCGAACACAGCAAAGAAGAATGCGGTCATATAGATATCTATCCAGGGAGTGTATCCCGCAAGTGCGCAGGTGATCGTTACATTGCAGGAAAGAATACCGCATATCACAAAAAGAAGAAGCTTATCTTCTATCTTGAGTATCTCCGAGATAAGGTAAACCGAAAGCGAAAAGAATACGATCGAAATAACTCCGAGAAGCCATGGGGAAACGATGCATCCGCGGAAGATCATTGTAAGAGGCTGCATGAATCTTCCGAGGGAGCGCTGCCAGTGAATGTCATCCTGAAAGATGCTTCCGAGTGTGTCGGCGGTGTACAGATTGTTCATGAATCTGTAGCCGTGTGCCGCCATCCAGAGGATCACGGAATATAAAAGAATATCCTTATATTTTTGGGACTTAATATCTTGCATAAACGCAGAACCTCTCATCCTTTGCGATAAGTCTGTATCCGTGTTCGATACAGAGCTGCTCTATCCTTCCGCCGGACGGGGCGGATATGTATCTGGTCTTAAGACTCTCAAAATTATCTGCGGAATAATCAAAACAGCAGTTGATGCCCATTCCCGAAGGAACCGCATAGAGCATCTGCCAGTCGGTGGTGACGTTTTCTCCGCCCACAACATCCCTGAATTCCCAGATCACGGCATTGTCGTATGAAGGAACATCGGATCTGTCGAGAACGATCTCCCTTGCAAATGCCCTCCTGAAATACTCGTATCTCGCCTCCGAATCTGCGGTTGTCTTCGGAATCCCGAAATCATACGCATTTCCGACAGCATGGAATATTCCGAAATAGATAAGGCACAGACTCATAAGCAGTGCACAGATCCATGACTTTTCCCTCTTTACGATCATGAGAACAACACCGACCGCTATGAAGGTAAGAAGGTGCTTGCTTCCCTCGATGAGCTTGTACATAAGAAGGATCGCTATGAGCAGTGCAAAGTCCGCAAAGAGCATATACAGCCTGCAGTAAAACGATCCGTCCCGTGCAGGTTTCTTTTTTCCGCGTGACGATTTTCCGGAAGACCTTTCAGATGCTTCTTCGGGCGCATTATCCGGTGCTTCATCCGGATTTGTTTCGGGAGCATCCGAAGCATTCTTAGCGGATCCTTTTCCGGCCCGGATCTTCTCGACAATGAGCTGCACCGCCTGAACGGCCATCATGAACAGATAGATATCGAAGAACATTCCGGGAGCACTGTCGATGTAGAATGCGTCCTTCATGAAACGGTAGAAATCCATGCCCTTGTAATAAAGCGTTCCGAGCAGATTGTGGACGCCCGCCGCGAATCCGCTCGTAAAGAATGTCGTGATGAAATCGGTATAGAAGAACGGCATGAAGTACTCTGCGGAAAGATAATGGTTCAGCAGGTAATAAACAAATGCCGTGGCTCCCAGGCTTCCGAACGAAACAAAGAATGCAATGAGCTTATTCCTTTTGCCTGAGGCCTTTACGAACATCACAAGAAGTGCAAAAGCAAGGAAAAGGATCATGTAAGGTCTCATCCATGTCATAAGAGCTCCGAGCAGGACGGCACCGACCATGTATCTCTTTTCGGATGTTCTGAAAAAAGCGAGCATGCATCCCCAGAATACGAGAAGGTGTGCAAAGCATATGACCTCGGGCATGCAGGAATAGATATATCTGAGATTCAGGAAAAATGCGAAGAACCAGACCGAGATCGCTATGGTCTGCTTCACGGAGGGCTTTGTCATGACGGCAAAGAGGATCAGTGCAACGGAATAGATGATCGCATTAAATACAAAGACGGATTTCATGGTCCATCCGAAAAGAATTCCGAGAACAACCCAGGGCCAGACGAGTACGGGACTCCATGCCGCAAAGCTTAAAGCGAGGGCGTGTCCGTCATTGAATCCGTAATAGCCCAGCGGATATCCGTGATCGATTATCGCTTCAACCTGTTTGAAATAAAAAAGCTCATCATTCCATTCACTCGTGATAAGTGACACGGGAGTTGGATCAATGAGGATTTTTACGAGTACGTAAATAAAGGGAAGGAGTCCCAGAACCGCGGTGCATATGAGATTTATAACCCTGGGGTTCTTTAGTAAATCCTTCTTCATTTATCTATATTCCAGCTGTCGCGGATGATATACTGCGGAGAATTGTTCATGCTGATGTACATCCTGCCGATGTACTCCCCGATAAGTCCGAGGGTAAGGAGGATCATTCCGCCGAAAAACACGATGGAGCTCATGATCGCAGCATAACCCATCACAGCGTTTTCCGGGAAGAGAAGTCTTCTTATGATGACAAAGAGTCCGTACAAAAGTCCTGCGACCGCAGAGAAACCGCCGATGAAGGTTGCGATCCTGAGGGGCTTGACGGAAAAAGCGGTGAACCCGTTGAACCAGAGGTTAAGAAGCTTTCTGAGAGTATACCCGCTTGTTCCCTCCATCCTGTTTCTGTGATCGATGGGAACATTGGTGATCCTGGTGGTTGAACGGAGCACGAGCCCGATGACATAGGGATACGAATTCTCATATCTGATCATATCCTCTACAATGAAACGCTTTACTGCGAAATAACTCGACACGAAAAGCTCCTTGGGCTTGGAGAGCATCACCCGGAGCATAATATCATTGACACGGCTTCCGAAATTCCTAAAACCGGAATGTTTCTTGTGGTCATACTTTGCATAGACGGCATCGTAGCCTTCGTCGATCTTCTCAAGAAGCTTGCCGACCTGGTCCGCGGGAGTCTGCCCGTCATCGTCGAGACATACGCAGATGTCGCCGTCGGAATACCTGAAGCCCGCCATAAGTGCGGCATGCTGTCCGAAATTCCTCGCAAAAGAAATACCGCTGATCCTCTCGTCTTCCTCGCAGAGCTTCTTTATCGTCTGTGCGGTTCCGTCGGGGGAACAGTCATTAATGAGAAATATATCGTATGTATATCTGTCACTCATTCCGGACATGGTGGTCCTGATCTCTTCAACAACCGTGGGAAGAGTATGCTCGGATCTGTAACAGGGAATTATAAAACTGATCTTTTCCATAAATTTGCGCCTGTGAGATTATTTTGCTTCGTTAAATCTGTCGTGGATACGTGTAAGTCTGTACTCAAAATCCTTGCGGTCCTTGGAATCCACAACCTTGAGTATCATTCCGGTAAAGAGCGAAAGCAGACCTGCCATGAATACAAAACCGCAGGTGATAAGGGTCGGGAACCTGGGAACAAGTCCCGTTGCGGCATAATCGCTGATGATCGGAACCATAAAAATAAGGCTCGCAAGCATGAGCACGCATGAGATGATACCGAAGAAATGCATGGGTCTGTAATTTCTGTAAAGTGACATCATCTTGCGGATAACCTTGAATCCGTCGGGAAGGGTATTGAGCTTGCTCTCGCTTCCGATAGGTCTGTCGCGGTACTCGACAACGACATTATCGACCTGAAGATCGTAATTGACCGCATGGATGGTCATCTCGGTCTCTATCTCAAAGCCCTTGGAAAAAACGGGGAAGGTCTTGACGAAATCATAGGACATTGCCCTGTAACCGGTCATGATATCGCGGATATCGGCCCTGAAGAGATGGTTGATGCCCCACCTCATAAGCGAATTGCCGAAATTGTGGAAGGGTCTCTTGTTCTCCGTAAAATATGTGGATGAGAGCCTGTCGCCCACTACCATATCCGAATTCTTTTCAAGGACGAGCTTTACCATTTCGGGTGCGCTCTCAAGGGGATAGGTATCGTCACCGTCGATCATCAGGTAGCACTTGGCATTGATCTCGCGGAACATGCGTCTTATGACATTTCCCTTGCCCTGCTTGTATTCATTCCTTACGATCGCACCGCACTCTTCAGCTATCTTAGCCGTATCGTCGGTGGAATTGTTGTTATATACGTAAATAACGGCCTCGGGAAGGACATTTTTCACGTTCCCTATCACCTTTGCAATGGTCTGAGCCTCGTTATAGCAAGGGATCAAAACTGCTATATTATCCATAAAATCTCCGAAAAATAAAAACGTGGTTATCTGTGATAAATTGATGTTATTATAGTTAAGTGTGACCTGATCACATACAAAGTTATTATACCATAACAGAGCATGAAAAAAACCTTTGAAAATAAAAGAATATTGATGATCTCGGGGGTCGTTTTCGGGGCCCTTCTTTTGATATTTATCATCGTATATTCTATATACAGGGCGCTCAATCCCCGCAAGATCCGTTACGGGGAAGAAATCTCAAAGCTGCCCTCCGTGGAACACATTTCCAGGGGCAATGTAAATGCCTTCGATTACAGCGGGGAGACCGATGCATTCATCGCATGTATGTACGATTCTAATGTATCGGATGCCGTATTCAGAACATATTTCGGATATGAGAGCATAACCGTGACGCGCAGGATGTCTTCGATCAGGCTCCTGGGCACCGGTATGGAAAAGATATTCGAAGACATTCCCGAGGAGTCTTTCCCCAGATACATGGTCATCGGAATAGATCCGTATGCGGCACTGGTCCAGTCATGCTCAAACAGCGACCTTTACAGAAAGCAGTTAGGTTTTATAAAGGAGATTGCTTCCGGGCATCCGGACTGCCGGATACTCATTACCCTTCCCGATGATACAGCGGAAAAATGGTCTTCCTTTGACGAAAAGACGCTCAGGCAGGCCAGGTCGTCATACATCATCACCGTACGCGAGCTCTCAGGCCTCGAAAATGTGCGCATCTTCTATAATCCCACCGAAGAATGGGTGCTTTACTCGGACTGCATCAGGGAAAACGGAGCATACTCTCCCGTCCTTTACAACATCGATGCACACCTGCTCGCGCTCAATCTGGATCCGGAAGCGACGGATCATCTTCTTACGATCGACAATGTCAATGAGATCATGGATGAAACGATTGAAAAGGCAGGCAAATACGTTGAGGTAAGAGGGTCCTATGCGGACCTTTCGGGAAAAGACGTATACTTCATAGGGGATTCGATATTCGGAAATTTCAGGGATGAAACAGCGGTCTCATCATTCTTCAGGGACATGACCGGAGCGGAAGTCTATAACCTCGGTGAGGGCGGAATGTCAGCGGTCAATACCGCAAATCCCGCATCCGATATAGGAGGAGCGTTTGCCTACCTTCTCGGAAAGGAAAGACTCCAGACCTTCAGCGGACGATGCTATGAGTTCAAAAGCTACTATTCGTACTGGCAGGCCGCAGAAAAGCTGAAAGAAACAAAGGGTGAAAATTCCGTATTCATCCTGGAGTTCGGTCTCAATGATTACTTTGGCGGAAAGACCGAGGACGAATTCCGTAATGCGATGAACACGCTCATCCGCGGTATCAGGAGCACATATCCGGACGGCGAGATACTCGTGCTTTCACCCGGCTACATTCTGATGTACAATGACGGGACCATGCTTCCCACGGGCACGGGATCGGTACTTCAGGCATACCGCGACGCCGCAGCCGAAGCAGCATCCGACAATAACGTAAGATTCCTCTCACTGACGGAAGACTTCGGATTTACACAGGAAGATGCGGAAAAGTATCTGCTTCCCGACCTGGTACACTATAACGAATACGGAAGGTATCTCCTTGCACAGGGCCTTGCGAGATATTTTAAGAAATGAACCGTGATCTGACACAAACTTCTAAAAGCGTAAGAAGACTCAATACAAAAGGAAAGATCGTCGCCGGTCTTTCTTTATGTTTTTTTATTGCAGGCTTCATAGTTCTCATACATTCTCTCTTTTACGCAAAGCAGACGCAGGAAAACTATACATTCGAGCTCGGTGAGACAATAAGCGGGGATGCGGGGGATTATATCGACGGAGGATTCTTCGCAAGGCATCTCGCGCTTGCCGACTTTTCACTTGTCGATACAACAAGGCCCGGAAGATATCCCATGTGCGTAGTATATCTCGGCAGGGTCTTCTCCTACGATATCAGCATCATCGATACCACGGTTCCCGAGATCACCTTAAAAGAAGGACCTTTTTATTTCCTTCCCGGAACGAAGCTTCAGCCCTCCGATTTCATCGAAAGCGTCAGGGATGCGGACAGTCTGCTTGACATCTCTTTCGACACCGATCATATGGAAGCAGGTTCATTGAGCTGCAGGGAGATGCGCGAATATTCCGTAAGGATTGTGGCCTGCGATTCATCCGGAAACACATCGGTCGCCGTTACGGATTATCTCGTTGACGATGCCCCCGTAATATCGGGGATAAAGGATTTCTATGTTTCGTCCGGATCGGAGTTCGACATACGCGAGTATGTAACCGCATACGATCGTATGGACGGTGACCTTACAGACAGCATGGAGATAGAATACGATTCCGAAGAATTTCCCGAAAGCGGGGAAGTCGGAATAAGTTATACGGTAACAGATTCGTGCGGATTTACCACAACCGCGGAAGGTACGGCATATTTTGATTCCGCAGAGACGATCCAGGAACTGATCTGTTCAAGGCAGATAAGCCGATCCGAGGTGAACATAGTAGGTGCATACAACGCCTATGATACGGGACTGTTTGAGGAAGGCGATATGGCCATGACACTTGACGGTGTGATGCATTCACTGGTTCACATCCGCATTTTCAAGGATGACGGAAGTTCCACCATAGGCTCGGGTTTTATTGCAGAGATCACGGATACCGACATTTATGTCATTACCAACAGACATGTGGTCGGAAATTATAAGGAGGCCTGTGTCACATTCATGGGACGGGAATGCGTCCCGAATGCGACGGTGGTCGGATCGGCCGAAGAATATGATATCGCGGTCATAAAGGTTCCGAAAAAGTTTCTTCCCGAAGGATTTGATTCGGCGCTCTATACAGTACATATAGATATGACATACTGGGAAGAACTCGATGATGAGCCGATAGAACTTGCTATCGAGACAGTTGATGAAGCGGGAAATATCGAGCATATCAGATACGGCTCACTCGTTAAGAAACTTCAGACTTTTCCTTTCTTCGAGCCGTTTATAGAAACAGAGATGATGCTTACGCTCAGATCCGGAGATTCCGGATCCGCCGTCTTCGATTCGGAGGGCAGGCTTATCGCGATGGCATTCGCTTATTCCGTTTCTCCCGAACGCGACTGGGCGGTACCTCTTAACGAGATCGTGGATGCATACAAAGAGATCACGGGAAGGGATCTGTACACATATTAGCCGCACATGCTCCTGTATATATCCGCAAGTCCGGAAGCCACCGTCTTAGGATCATGATCCTTGAGCGCGCGTGCCCTTGCAGCCTTTCCTCTTTCGAGTGCACGTTCATAATCAAGCTTCGTAAACTCGATCATCTTCTTAAGCGATGCGGCAACCTCGTCCATGGGCTTTCTGGCATTGCAATCATAAAGAAGGCACTGGTTCCTGTCATCTATGATATCAGGGATTCCCCCGACTCTCGACGCAATGATCGGCGCTTCGCTGAGTGCGGCTTCGATCACCGGATTGGGAGAATTCTCAACAGTCGAAGGGCATATATACATACCGCACTTAAGGTACTCTTCCCTCATCTGCTCAGCACTGATATTTCCGAGGAATGTTATCTTCCCCTGAAGATTACAGCCCTCGATCAGTTCACCGAGATACTTTCCGTACTCGGATATCCTGACCTTATCCTTAAAGGAATTCCTGGAAACAATATCGGGACCGGCAACACGTATCTTAAGTTCCGGCCAGTTGATATCCTTAAGGGCCTTCATCAGAATATGAAATCCCTTGAGGGGATAATATGCTCCGGCAACAAATATCGTATTCCTGTCACGCTCGTTCCCGGCAGGAACATTCTCGTAGAAAACAGGTCTTACCGCTTCGCTCATATAGTGATACTGCGCTTCGGGGCCGAGGCGTGATGCCCACTTCTTATCAAGTCCCGTGCATCCTCCGATATGTCCCGCCCTCGAAACGGCTTCGAGTTCGTTAACGGCACGGGTATGATACTTGTCCTGCTGCTGTCTGATATTGTCCCTGAGCACCGTATCCCTGAGTGTCGATGACGATACGATCTCATCGGGAAGACATGCGAGATAATCCGCAGCAATGGCGGCACAGATTCCGCGGAATGAAACAAGAAGTCTTTCTTTTCCGGGATGGTAATGGAAATCATCCTCGGTGACAGCCTTGCTCATTGCAAGAGCATGGGGAAATTCGGTTCCCAGGATATGAACAACATCCGGCCTGAACTCATCGAGGATCCTGTTCATTGAAGAGACAAGGGTAATGTCGAAAAAGTCGGGACGGGACAGATCCTCGCAGAAAGGATAGTATGAAACAGAGAACTCACTGTCATCGTTCATCTTAAAGGAGCCTCTTTTTCCGTCAAACTGCCCGGCAACGGGAAAAGCAATTCCAAGTTCGATATCGCTGGAATAAGAAGCGAGAGCGGAAAGCATTCCTTCCGTCATTCCCGCCTTGGAATTTTCTTCAATGCCGAGGGCCTGTGCCGCCTTTTCAGGTATGTAATTACTGAGCCATAAAACTTTCATTTCATCCTCCGAAAAATGCTCACACAGGCTTTTGCCGCCTGCGTCCTATAAGCGTTCTCACCCCTTGGATCATTTATGCTCTGCTTAAGGGGCCGTCCTCATAATCGGGAATCCTGTGCTCGGGATCACGGGCAAATTTCAGGATTCTCTCTGCGGCAACATCCGCATTCCATACATTCTTTATCGTATCATATGCGGCACTTCCGAGCTTCGCCGCATTTTCCTTATCGTTTCCGAGAAGCACTTTCTCCAAAAGCATTTTGTCATCACACGATCTGTACAGATAACCGCTTTCCCCGTCGCGGATAAGATAAGGAGCACTTCCAATACTCTTTGATGCGATTGTAACGCAGCCCGAGTTCATAGCCTCGTTCACAACCGCTCCCCAGCCTTCAAGCCTGTCGGATGTCGAGATGAAGATATCCGATCTTCGCATCTCATCCCTCACTTCGTCAGGCTTCATTCCTCCGCGGAATTCGATCAATTCGGACAGCCTCATTTCAACAGCCAGCTGCTTCATCTCATCTTCCATCACGCCGTTTCCGATCATCGTGATGTGAAAAGGAATATCCTTCTTTCTGAGATTATCGGCAAGAGTGATCATCATCTCGGGATGTTTCCAGTCAATGAAGCGTCCGACCCACAGGATGCGAAGCTCTCCGTTATCCTTCCTGAGTTCGTTCAGGTCTTCATATTCGATGAACTGCGGGAAATATCCGTATTTTAATTTCTTGTTCCTGTATGCGCCGATCAGGTCAAAGTCACCCTTTACATATGCTCCCGCACAGAGCAGGAACACCGGTGAATCATTGAATCTTACATGATCGTGATATTTCTTCTTAAGTCCCCTGGGTGATATGAACCTGAGTCTGCTCTGCTTATAGATCCTCTCGGAATAAATGAGAGTGAACTTTCCGGCCTCGAGTCTCGGCATGATGATCTCAGCATCCTCACATCCGCCGAATATCGCACAGTCCGCATTCATTATCAGTTCGTCGCACTTTTCCTTATCCTTGTAATAGAGCCTTACATAAGGCTTTTCGGAAAGCGAAACATCCCATCCGAGCTTTACTCTTTCCTCTTCCATCGGCTCCGTCTGGATAAATGTATAATCCCCGCCCGTCAGGTCGTAAAGCCTGTCGGAAAGAGGCACCTGATGATGATTTATGTAATTGGACACAAATACCGTCTTCATCAACTGTTTGCTATATCCTTATAAATCTCTGTGAGCCTGGTATAATTGGAAGCCGGATCATGAGTGGCCATAGCATGTTCCGATGCATTTGCCGCATACTCCGCAGCTTTTTCGGGATTGTCGAAGATCTCTGACACCGCTTTTACCAGTGCATCAATATCCGAAAAATCGTAGAGTATCCCGTCCCTGCCGTCATCAAAGATCCCTGACACCCCTCCGACATTTGCCGAAACGCAGGGAACTCCGAGCATCATTGCTTCACCGAGTGAATTGGGGGAATTCTCTATCGAGGAAGGACAAACGAAAACATTGCTCTTTGAAAGTCTGTCTATGTAATCGGAAACGGGAAGGCTTCCCGTAAAAGTTACCGAATCTTCAAGCGAATACTCTTTGATGAGTTCAAGCAGATACTTTCCGTATGACGAAAGCTTCAGCTTCTCCTTCAGGGTCGAATGCCTTGTTACGTTATCACCTGCGATATAAACCCGGGCATCCGGATATTTTTCCTTGAGCTTTGCGAGTGCCCTTATCATCATATGAGCACCCTTTATAGGATAATTTCCCTGACTCAGGAATATGGAATGAACTTCAGTCGCAGGCCTTGCCGCATCTGCGGAAAGCGCATGCTTATAAAAGTCCGCCCGGAGCGTTTCGTTCATGAAATGATACTTTGCTGCGGGATTTACCCCGGAAGTGAATTCCTTATCGAAGGGAGTTCTTCCCGTGACATTGCCCGCTATCTTAAGCGCCTCCGTCTCGTTTACCGCACGGAGTGCATACTTATTCTGCTGGATCTTAAGTGAATCCTTTCTTACAAGATCCCTGAACGTAACGCGGTTGATGACCCTTTCGGGAAGTCCGTCGAAATAATGATCCTTGTATATATCCAGAACTCCCTGTATTCCGATGAGAATCCGTTCGGGATGTTCCTTCATGACATTAGCCATCGCACGGGTGTGCGGGAATTCCGTTCCGAAGATATGAACTATATCGGGATCAAATTTCGCGACTATGGAAGAAAGCCTGCCTTCAAGCGAAGGATCGTAGATTTCCGGAGCGGACGTATCTTCATAGAATCCGTAATACTTTACTCCGTCCTCAAGAAAGAATCCGTCGTTTTCTTTTCCGACCGGAAAGCAGACACCGAGCTCAAATTCACCGCCTTTTTCCGCGGCACTGCAGGCACCCGAAAGCCATCCTTCCTTGTTGGAGGCTTTAAGTCCCATTTTTGCCGCGACTTTCGGAAGTATGATATTACAGAGCCACAATACCTTCATCAGTCTTCCTGTTTGTATGATTCGTCCTGACCGTTCTTAAGAGCCGTGATCTGTTCCTTCTCGACACCTTCCGTCGAATCGGGCCACATAAGAACCTTGAGAGTAAGAAGCATGAGTTTAAGATCGAGCATGAGTGAATACCGCTCGATATAGATCAGATCAAGCTTGAGCTTGTCGTAAGGAGTTGTGTTGTATTTTCCGTAGACCTGCGCAAATCCCGCAAGTCCGGCCTTAACCTTCATACGGTATGCAAACTCGGGCATGACCTCGACATACTGCTGTATGATCTCGGGGCGCTCGGGTCTGGGACCTATGAAGGACATATCGCCTTTGAGAATGTTGAAAAGCTGGGGAAGCTCATCAAGCCTGCATTTTCTGATGAATTTACCGACAGGTGTGATACGTGTATCACCCTTGCTCGCAAGCCTTGCAACCCCGTCACTCTCCGCATCGACTCTCATCGACCGGAACTTATAGATGGTAAATTCCCTTGCATCCCTTGTACAGCGGATCTGCCTGTAAAGGATCGGTCCCCTGTCACAGAGCTTTACCGCGATCGCGGTAAGAAGCATGAAGGGTGAAGTAAGGATTATGAGCAGAAGCGAAAATACTATATCGATCGTGCGCTTGATGACTCTCTGCTCAACGGTAAGCGAATACTCCCTTGTAAGAAGTATGGGTGAATCGAATACGTGAAGCTCTTCCGCACCGGAAAGGATGACATCTCCGATCTTGGGAAGAAGATAGAACCTGATGGAATTGCCGTAGCAATACTTGATCAGGGGTTTTCTCTGTGCGACGCTCATATCGCCTATGATCACGGCATTGATCTTGCCGGTGGAATAATCATCATTGATACGCTTTACGATCGCCTCATAGCCCTCTTCAGCCTTGATGCGGTCCGTGATGACATACTTATCCTTCCTGGTCTCGAACTTTTCGGAAAGAGTGTCCTTATTGGTATTTCCGTAAACAAGCAGGAGCTTTCTCGGAGGGAATATATGTCTGTAGATCTTGTTTGCGATCGGAATATAGATCAGTACGGCTATGAACTGCTCGGTACCCATCATGACAAAGTACGGCAGACGGAAGGGCTGGCCTGCAAGAATTGAAAGCTCGCCCCAGATGAATATATCCGCAAGCACGGTCGAAAAGAGCTGTGAGAACACGATCTCCGAATTCTTCATATATCCGAGTCTCATTCCGCCGTACATATTCGAGATCAGGAACAGAACGATTCCGTAGACCATGATCTCGAGCACGTGACCCTTGAAATAGAAATCTCGCAGGGGTTCAACTACACTGTGCTGGAAATGGTAGAACCAGTGGAAACCGAAGGATCCTATCTCGAGAGCAAGACAGCCCATCACCAGCGAAAGGTTAATGATGCGCTTGGTGCTCTCCATCAACTGTGCTTTTTTCTTTTGCTTTTCGTCTAATATCATTTCGTCTTCTTTATTATCCCGAAGAGCCTCTTAACACTCTTTGCGGGAAGGTATGCAAATATCATCAGATTTCTTCTCTGCTTCTTCGTAAGGTAGGGATCCTTACGGATAAAGCTCTTATGGGACTTTACTTTGGCGTAAACCCTTGTGTAAAGTTCATTGCTCTTCGTCATCTCCGAAACCGGGATGTGAAGTAGGAGCCACATCGCCTGCACCAGATAAAAGTGCGCCGCCTCCTGTTTAAGCCCGGGATATTTCTTTGCCGTAAGTGCAAGCATCTTCTCGGCATTTTCCATCGAGTTTTCGTAGAAGGACTGCCTGTAGGTGCCCCTCGTATTGCTCTCGGTGCTCAGGATTATGTGATAGCCCGGCTTTTTGCAGACCTTCAGAAGTTCAAGCTTTTCGCTCATCTTTACGAGCAGGTCGAAATCCTCATTCAGCCTTCCTTCGGGAAAAGAAAAACCTTCAAAGAACTCCCTTCTGAAAAGCTTGGTGCAATACGAACTGTCGCCCTGATGAAGAAGGAGCGCCCTGAAAAAGCTCTTGCCGTCAAATTCGTCATCGGGCAGGAAGCCTTCCCCGAAAGCCTTGATCTGCTCTCCCTTTTCGTTCTCCTCACATGAAAGGATCTGGGAAACATCGGCCTTAGGATCTTCATCGAGGAGTCTTGCCAGGTTTTCGTACATATCGGGCTCGATATAGTCATCCGCATCGATAAATCCAATATATTCGCCTGTCGCTTCCCTTAATCCCGCATTCCTTGCGGTGGACGATCCGCCGTTTTCCTTCCGGATCACCTTTATACGGCTGTCGGCCGATGCAAATGATTCAAGGAGCTTAAGGCTGTCATCCTTTGAGCCGTCATCGATCGTGATTATCTCGAGGTTTTTATAGGTCTGGTTACGGACACTGCCGATTGACCGCTCGAGGTATTCCGCGGCATTATAGACAGGTATTATGATGGATATCAGCGCATTTCCCATAATCGTCTAATTATACCATAAAAATAAGGTCCTCGGACACATATATGTATTTTTGTTCAGCGGACGTTACGCCTGGTATTTCTAAGTAATGCCTGAAATTACAGGCATGCTGCGTGTCGTTCACAGCAGATATCCGTATCTGCTGTTCACTCATTTTGCCATCCGGGCAAAATGCCACTCAGATTATATGCATTACTAAGAAATACTGCGGCTCACTTTATTCACAAAAATACATATATGTGCCCGAGGACCCGGGTTATTTGCAATAATTATATTCTGCGTTTGATTGCGTTGAAGCCCCAGCCGATGAAGGAGAAAATGCTTCGAGGAAGCGAAAGTTTCTCGGATTGTCGGTAGAGGTTCCAGATACGTCGGGCGGCATCCTTTTTGTCAGAGGAAAGCGAGTCTCCGGTGCGCCGGTAGAGGGTCAGATTCTCATTAAGGCCGCATGCCTTATAGCCCTTTCTGAGGAGTGAAAACCACAGGGCGGTATCCTCGGAAAGAATGTCGGGGAATACTATATCTTCCTTTTTCACGATGTCCGTATCGAATACGACTGTAGATGTGAAGATCGTGGTATTCCTGAGCGCCTGCGAATACGAGATAGTCTCAGGCACCTTTACGATCTTGCCCATCGGCTTAGCCTTTTCATCCGCAAATTCATATCCGGTAAAAGAAAAACCGCAGCCCTTCTCTTCCATAAAAGCAAGCTGATGCTTAAGCTTATCCTTCATCCAGAGGTCATCGCCGTCAAGGAAAGCTATGTACTTTCCCTTGCTCTCGCGTATCCCCAGATTTCTTGCTCCGCATGCCTTGAGTTTCTCTTCAGGCTCGATCAGTCTTATTCCCGCATCCGGATGAGAGGCTATGTAATCGTTTATGACGGAAACGGACGAATCGGTACTTTTATCGTCGACAAGCAGCACCTCAATCTCAGGAATATCCTGGGAAGCGATGCTGTCCAGTGTTGCCGTTATGTATTTTTCGAGGTTGTAAACCGGTACTACTACGCTTACCATAATTCTCTTAATAAAATAGCCGGTATGTGCCGATGTCCGCAAACTAATGATGTCACTCAGAAGCCGGTACGTCCGGTGTGACGAGCATGTAAGAGCCTCCGCCCGATGCAAGCATCACGGTTCCGTATCCCGCATCGCGGAGTTCATCTTCATCATATCCGTTCGGAGGAAGGATGACAACGGTAGCCCCCTGTCCGAATGCCCTTCCGCAAAGGTCCGCGGCAAGTTCCTTTTCCCCGCCCGACACTCTTATCATATCATCATGGATATCTATAAGCTCCTGCGAATAGAATCCGTATCTGTTCTTGGTAAGCCTTCCGTCCCACATATCACGTCCGTAAAGAGTTCTCGCATCAGCCGAATATGTATGGAAATATGCGGTCATATTATCGGGCGCGAGTATTACCTGTACGCCGTCTCCGAGGACATTTTTCTCATAGATCATCTCTGCGAACATATGCTCATCCGCACCGGCATTTTCGGGTCTTCCGGATGAATTCTCCACGGTCCTTCCGAGTGATCCGCACAAAAGGATCGCCGCCGCAAACAGTACCATCGCAAGAAGCGATACCTTCTTTTCCCTTGAATAAAGCTCGTCGAAAAGGACCGCTGTCATTATCGCACCGAAGGGTATCAAAGGAATGACGATCCACATATCGGGCGAATCATAATACGTACCCGTAACCATCCTGAGGACGGATGCGGTCACCGGACAGACCAGGATAACAAGCGCCGAGACGATGTATCCTAAAAGCGCCCTTACTCTCACATCGGTCTTCCTTCCGGAAAGGACAAGGCACGAAAAGCCCGCGGAAAGCGAGACCAGGAGCGATGCCCCGATCATCATGCATTCCCTTAAGTGAATTATATGATCGTTTATGAGGCCTCTGAGCATCTGTGCCTCCTTTTCAAAATGAGCATGAACAAAATATATCCCGCATAGATGCAGGCGGCAAATCCGATGCCGTACTGAGTTCTGCAGACAAACGCTTCACATACAACAGGAAGCAGCGCAAGCACATATCTTCTGTCAAACAGACAGTAGAGCAGGAACGGTATCAATACCCAGATCCTTATCGCAGCTCCGGTCCACATTGAGGAAAGAACGGCAAATCCCTGTGCGTAGTAAGAAAGGTCTGCGGCAAAGATGAAGAGTATAGCCGCGGAAACAAGAACCGATCTCTTCAAAAGCGCATCCTTCGAGCCTTTGAAAAGCGCTCCCGAAAGTGCGATCATCGCAAAGAGTCCCGAGACAAACCAGAAACCGGGCATTACGGAATGGATAAGCGTAACGGGCGGAGTTCCGAAAGCCTCGCAAAGGACGGAATAAAAACCGCTCAGGCAAAGGATCTTATATCTCGAAGGAAGTCCCTCGGCATATGCGGATCCGGTAAGAGGATCGGTGCTGTACATGGGGCTGCCCTTAAGGAAGGTAACTATCGTCTCGAGGGTTTCGTCACCGACGGAATTGACTCTTTCAGCCTTTACAACCGTAATGAAGCACGCAGCCGAAAGCACGACTGCGATCAGAGCAAAGATGACCGCGGTTCCTTTTACCTTCTCTTTTTCACTTTTTTCTTTTTCCTTCTTGCCCCTTATTACCGTAAGGATAACGAACGCAAAATAGCCCACGGTCATAGCTGCGACCATGAGGATTCCGCTGTATCTTTTTTCCGTGGAGATAAGTCCGTCACCCGTCACTGTCAGAAAATGCGAGACAAACGAGATGACGATGACCAGCAGGGAACCTGCCGAAAATGATGAAAAGATATCGGTATCCTTTTTGGAAAAGATACCGGACATAAGCATCAGCGTCCTTCCGGAAAAGGCGGACACTATCGCAAGAAACATTATCAGGATGATCGTCTTAACCATAGGATAGTTTCCCGTCAGAAGCAGTTTTTCTCATCCCTCAGATACAGGGGACGTTTCTTGACCTCAAGATAAGCCTTGGCAATGTACTGTCCCAAGATACCCGTGCAGAAAAACTGCAAGCCGCCGATAAAAACAATGACCGTCATAAGGCTGGGCCATCCGTTTACGGGATCGCCGAACAAAAGCCACCTTACGATGATGAACAGGATCATGACAAAAGCCACAAAGCACAAAAGCACTCCCACCAAAGAACTCAGAATGAGGGGCTTGGTCGAGAATGCGGTGATGCCTTCGAGGGAGTAGACAAAAAGTCCCCAGAAGCTCCATTTGGTCTCGCCCGCGGCACGGTCGACATTTTCAAAATCGATCCACTTAGTCCTGTATCCGACCCATCCGAAGATGCCCTTGGTGAAGCGGTTATACTCTGTCATGGAAAGAACGGCATCGATGTACTGCCTTGTCATAAGCCTGTAATCCCTTGCTCCGTCCATGATATCCGCATCGGAAAGCTTCTTCATCAGTTTATAAAAACGCCTTGCAAAAAAGCTTCTGACGGGAGGCTCTCCTTTTCTGGTAACGCGTCTAGTAGCAACCGAATCATAGCCCTCGTCGATGTATGAAAACATCTCCTCAAGAAGTGAGGGAGGATCCTGAAGATCGGCATCCATTATCACGGCATATTCGGTATCCACCGCCCTAAGACCCGCATACATTGCGGCTTCTTTTCCGAAATTCCTCGAAAAAGAAATAAGATGCACCCTGGAGTCCTTTTCATTGAGAGCCCTTACCGCGGATACGGTTCCGTCGTCGGATCCGTCGTCGATGAACACGACTTTAAGACCGATATTTCTTTTTTCAAGAAATCCGGTGTTCCTGACCAGCTCATCATAAAAAAGAGGTATTGCCTCTTCTTCATTCTTGCATGGAACTATTACGGTAAGTTCAGACATTGATTCCTCCGAAGGGCTTTATAGCAAAACAGCGAAGCCGTGGGAGCTTCGCTGCAGCAGATACGTTTTATAAGATCATTCGCCAAGTCCGCTCTCAACCACTGCAACAAGAGCCGCAAGAGCCTTGTCTTCATCTTCGCCCTCACAGACGAATTCAATCTCATCTCCGCATTTAATGCATGCTCCGAGAACGCTGAGTACGGATTTGGCATTTGCCGTGTTATCATCACCGAATCTGAACGTGATCAGTGATTTGTATTGCATCGCTTCTTTACAAAGAATTCCGGCAGGTCTTAAGTGAAGACCTGTGGGATTTTTGATCAAAACCTTTTGAGTGACCATTTATTCCAGTACCCTTTGGGCCGTTAAGCCCTACCCCATAAAGTTGATTTTTCTGACAATTATAATAACAGATAACGTATATTTTTACAATAAGATCAGAACATCCTGTCCTGTATAAGAGCGGCGAGTTTTTCGGCCTCTTCCTGTATCATCTTCTGATCTTTTCCCTCGATCATAACCCTTACAAGGGGCTCTGTTCCGGAGGGTCTGATAAGGACTCTTCCCTCTCCCGCAAACTTCTCTTCAAGTGACTTGATCGCTTCTGCGATCTCGGGATATTCAAGGTACTTATCCTTCTTGTGGTTGGCAACCTTCGCACCGACGAGAGCCTGGGGAAGTACCTCCATGATCTTCGAAAGTTCTGAAAGCTTCTTGCCGGAATCGACCATTACCTTCAGGAGATGAAGCGCACTGAGGAGTCCGTCTCCGGTGGTGTTCTCGTCAAGGAAGATGATATGTCCGGACTGCTCGCCTCCGAGTGATGCCCCGATCTCCTTCATCCTCTCGAGAACATATCTGTCTCCGACAGCGGTCCTTTCGAGATTGATGCCTTCCCTTTCACAGGCAAGGGAGAATCCGAGATTACTCATTACCGTGGCAACGATCGTATCCTTTTTAAGGATGCCGTTATCCTTCATATTGCGTCCGATGATGGCCATTATCTGGTCACCGTCGACTATGTTTCCGTTCTCATCAACCGCAAGAAGCCTGTCGGCATCTCCGTCGAATGCAAGTCCGACATCCGCCTTTTCGAATACGACCCTCGCACAGAGCTCTTCCATATGGGTCGATCCGCAGTTTGCGTTGATGTTGGTCCCGTCCGGATGATTGTGTATCGCAATGACATGTGCTCCGGCCTTTTCAAGTGCTTCGACCGATGTGTAATGCGATGCGCCCTCCGCACAGTCGGTAACGATCTTAAGTCCCGAAAGATCGACGGGAACACTTCTTACGGAGTGGTTGATATACTCTTCCTTGGCATCGGTGCGGAGCTTGATCTTGCCGACTCCGGGGCCGATGGGGAATTTGATATCCTCCATGTTTCTCCTGATCTGATCTTCTATCTCATCCTCGAGTGCATCGGGAAGCTTGAATCCGTCGCAGTCAAAGAATTTGATTCCGTTGAATTCCACGGGATTGTGTGATGCGGAGATGACAACTCCCGCATCCATCATATGCTTTCTTGTAAGGTATGCGACGGCGGGTGTGGGAACAACGCCTACATATACACAGTTTGCTCCGACGCTGCAGGCACCTGCCATAAGGGCATTTGCAAGCATATCGCCCGAGATCCTGGTATCGCATCCGACCATTATCGTAGGCTTATGGTTCTGCTTTCTGGTAAGCACATATGCGCCTGCCATTCCGAGTTTCATTGCAAGATCCGGAGTAAGCTCTTCGTTTGCGATTCCCCTTACACCGTCCGTTCCGAACATTCTGGACATTTATATATCTCCCAAAATCTTTAAGTTTCGTCTTTTACGCTGAGCTGTATGCGGATATAAACGGGATCCGCTTCTACATGCTCGCTCAGGTTGAATCTGACGGGAATATTGGCAAATGTGATGCCGCTGTAATCATCACCGTATACGGAAGAAAGATAAGAATCAATCTCCACGATTCCTCTGAGCGATTCTGCGCTTACCGCATTGAGCTCCGTATCAAGTCCGGTAAGTCTCACCGTGATCTCTTCATCTCCGGCTATCTCCGCCTCATATCCGTCGGGTATATCGGTAAGTGTGAAATGGTCCGCCGCTAAGGTCAGCGTCTTTTCGGCTTTCTTTTCGACAAATGCGGTTACCGAAACTTCATCATCGAAATCGGGATCCTCGAAGGTAACACCCGCGGGAAGGAATTCGGTAAGATTATAAGTCGCGGTCTTATTCTCCCTGGCATTTGTTATATCGACAGGATTGGCGATATCGATCCTGGTGATATTGTTGAGCACGCTTGTATCGCCGGCAACAGTAACAACCCCGGGATTAACCGTGATATCACCGGTGAATACATATCCGTCGGCCGGCTCACCGGTTGTGGATGCATAAACGGGAACCGTCTTGGTTGAAAGAATTGTTACGGTAACGGTAACATAATCGGTCTGCTTGACGATCGTGTCACTTTCAACCCTGTTGCCCTTGGTGTCATAGAGGATTATCTCCATATCCGCCGATATGGTCTTGACAGCATTATCAAGATCGATCGTAACCTGAGCATAAGATACCCTGTCTACGGCAGATTCGGGTCCGGTGATCTCGATCCTGTTCCTTTCGAGATTGACCTTGCCCTGTACGCAGCCTTCACCGACCGAGCCAACGGTCTGGGAATAAATGTTAACGTACTTGGTAACCCTGTTTTCAACGCTTATGGAAAGGACATCGTGATCGGCCGTGATACTTTCCGCTCTGTCGAGCGTATAGATTATAGGAACCGTTCCGTCCTCATTTAACTGTGAAAGATCGGCGATCGCGGTAATGTCGGATGCGGTGATCGAATTGATAACCGATTCGGGTGCCCTGACGGTTACCTTTGCCGTATCCGAATTGTTAAGCACCTGATAAACCTTACCCTCGGATTCAAGGATATTCGTTCCGACAAGGGTAACCTTGACGTTATTGTAGGTAAGTGTCTTTACGGGATTATTGATCTGCGCAACAAGCACCCAGAGAACGAATGCAAGTACAAGCGCAAGAACCTTGAGCCATAAATTGTTGGTAAGTATCTTGCCAAGACGCTTTAAGATCATCATGCTTTTCTGCGCCTCCTCTTCTTACCCTGACCCGATTCTTCCGTCTCCTCGGGAGTTCTGAGGGTGGATGTAAGATACTGTCTGAGAGATTCTTCGGTAAGATTCCTCTCAAGCTGTCCGTCATGAGCCACAGCGATCTTGCCGGTCTCTTCCGAAACGATTATCGCAACACAGTCGGCCTCCTCGGATATGCCGATGCCGGCCCTGTGTCTTGTTCCGAGTTCCTTGCTTACAAACTGGGATTTGGTAAGGTCAAGGTAGCATGTCGCAGCCGAGACCCTGTTTCCGCGTATGGTGACCGCTCCGTCGTGAAGCGGAGTGTTCTTTTCGAATATGTTGATGAGAAGCTGTGATGTGATCTCCGCATCGACCTTGATACCGGTCTCATCGATACGTGCAAGGGATTCCTTGTTCTCAATAACGATCAGCGCACCGGTACGGACCCAGGACATCTGTGAGCATGCCTTTACGATCTCCCTGATGCTGTCCTCCGTAATCTCACGGCTGTTGATCTGCTGGCCGAAAATGGAGAACGATCCGAAGAAGTTGCTCTTTCCGAGAACCTCGAGCGCCTTTCTGAGCTCCGGCTGGAGCACAACGATGAATGCGATGACCGCAAACTGGAGTACATTTCCCGAGATCCACAGAATGGTGTCCATGTGGAACACATTCGCGATGATCAGGAATATCAGTATGACCGCAAGTCCCTTAAGAAGTGACCATGCCCTGGTGTTGTGGACCCACTTGAAAATGTAATACAAAAGCACGGCGATAATGACTATCTCCGCGTAATCCTGCCATTCGATCGTACCCATGTAGGTACTGAAACTGTTCAGATATTTGATTGTCTCGTCAAAAAACTGCATATCCTAAAGCTTTCAGCGATCACTCATCGAGTTCCGTGGTGTCTCCGAAATATGATGAATCAAGCTCGGTCGTATCCATTTCGGCCGTATCCATGGGAGCGGTCTCCATAGTTGCGGCTTCGCCTCTGCCCGGACGGACGGGACGTCTTACACGCGACCTGTTGATATTCTTGACCTTGACCTCCGTTGCCGAGACATTCATCTTGGGAACGGCCTTAACATAGTAGTAATATTCGTCGTCTTCAAACTGCACACGTTCCGTCCGCGTGTAGTCTACGCAGAACTTGAAGAATTCTATCACCTTGCCGACGCCGACGGAAAGGATGCATCCGAATATGATACCGAGGATTGAAAATCCCGCATTGGTAACAAGTCCGCCGATAAGGGTGATGACCATGCAGAGAACCGCGCCGGAGATCATTGCGATCATCCAGCAGTGCTCGATGGGAAGACGTCTGATGATATAAACGGCGATGGTGACAACCGCAAACGAAACACAGAGAACAAGCATCTGCTTGTTTCCGAGAAGCGAATCGATAATGAGTCTGATCTGGGCCATGATGTCCGACAGATCGCCTGATACATTTGCGGCATTCTGTGTGACGACATGAAGGGTGAAGTAGATGATGACACCGCAGACAACGGAAAGCGCCGAAGCGGGTCCGCCGATGAGTCCCATCACAACGGGGATCACATAGGGAACGTGGAACACAAAGAGCATCGGTGTCACAACCACGCAGAGTGATTCTCCGGGAGTGAATCTTAAGTAGAGCAGATATATGAGAAGGAAGATGACTCCCACAACGATCGCAACCTCAGGCGAGAGGGCAAATACATGTCCCATCGAAAAGAGTGCGCCGAAAAGAAGTATGGCTCCCGAAGGAAGGAATGAACATGCGAGTGCAACGATGATCACTATTCCGGGATTTCCCAGTCTGCTCATATATCCGAGCCTGCCGTTTATCATGATGAGCATGACGAGCGCAAGCAGGAACTTCAGAACGGGAATGATAAATACGTCGTACTTTGAAAAAATAACTTTGATGTTGTCTCTGATCTCTAAAAGCCTTGTCATATATAAATCCTTACTGTCTGTCGTACATCTTCTTGAGCACCCTGAGATTCTTGTAGTATCTCTTCAGCTTTCTGCGCGACGTATTGTATGTGATCGTGCAAACGACATAGGTGATCATTACATAGATGCCTACAAACCAGGCGTATTTCGTGAGTATGCTCCTGACAAACGCAATGATGTCCATGTCATAAATGCTGCTCATGAATACGTCAAAATTATAATATACATAAAGTGCGAGGATGAGACCGAAGGAAATGGTACCGCAGATAAGCGCCTTGAGAATCCCCACGGCGATATAGTCGCCCTTAAAGAACCTGACGACACTCATATGCTTTTTTCCGTCACCTTCCTCGTATGAGGCCATCCTGGTCATCAGGATGACTCTGTCTTTATCCAACATAGATCATTGCGGATAAACCGCACTCCTTTACAAACACAAGTCACCTGCACTTGTGAAAAGTCGCAGGTGACTTCACATTTTCTTGCATCGCATAAAACAGGGGTGAACAAGGGGAAGGTTCCTCCGTTCACGGTTTCGGTGAACGGAGGAACCGTCCCCTTGTTCACCTTACTGATCGAGATATCTCATCTTGGGAGAATCTTTATCAATCTTCTTAAACTCGGTCTTGGGCTTATTGGCGTTAAGAATGCTGTTGAACGAATTGGTCATGTTCGTCCTGCACCTGTCACAATACTTACCGGATCTGATAGGAGCTCCGCAGGCTTCGCAGTTGAGCATAAGTGCGGAATCCTCGGTGACCTCGAGACGGTCATCCCTGAGCCACTGGCGGATCTGGGCGGGATCGACGCTACACGCTTCGGATACCTCGGCAATGCCTACACCCTTGTGTTCCCTTATGTACTCTTTGACCTCCTGGAACTTGGCCTCGACCGCTTCCCTGCAATTCGGGCAGATAATAGGACCGGTAACATAGTTGAACATCTTGCCGCAATTCCTGCAATTCCTTATATTCATCCGATAAACCTCCCTCCTATACTCCCGTTCCCGAAGCAATGCTGAGACCGTATACGCTCTCGGCACCCGCCTTAAGTAAAGCCCGCGAACATTCGTCCATAGTCGAGCCGGTAGTATAGATATCGTCTACCAAAAGTACACGCTTAAATTTTACTACATTTTGCCCGCCGGTAAAAGCATTTTTAAGATTTTTCTGCCTTTCCGAGGGGCTTAAAAGTTTCATCGGTGAAGTGTCCCTGACACGCGAAAGTGCGTCCTTTTCAAACGGTATTCCGGAAAGATATGAAAGACGCTTTGCAACCTCCGCAGCCTGGTTATAGCCCCTCTTCAGGAGCTTCTTTTTCGAGACGGGAACGGCGGCAATGATGTCAGGCTTTACTCCATGCATATAATCTTCTAATTGACTATATGTCAAATAAGCAAACACATCCGCATATTCGCGTCTTCCGAGGTATTTGTACCTGTACATCGCTTTGCTTACGGGACCGTATTCGAATGCGCCGCGGCTTCTTGCGAAAGCATGGGAAACCCTACCGCAGTCGGAGCACAAACGGCGGCCGGCACTTATCTTCTTTCCGCATTTTTCACAGAAAGGAGCATTTATCGGTTTTAAGGTTTTAAGACACGAAAGGCATATCCTCTCGGAACTTGGCCAGACCGGCCTGTCACAGACGGGACATCTGGACGGATAGAGAAGCGTCTCCGCTTCAGTGAGCGCACGCTTCAAGAAGCCTTTCGGCAAAAGAAGAAAATCTTTCATTACTGCCTCTGTTATCGATCATACGACAGACTGTTTCGGAACTGCCGAGGATTACGACGCATGATCTCGCCCTGGTGATCCCCGTATAGAGCAGGTTTCTGTAGACAAGCGGAGCCGAAGGATCGAGTATCAGAATGATCACTGCCGGGTATTCGCTGCCCTGGGATTTATGGATGGTCATCGCGTAGGACAGGTCGAGTTCGTCGAGTTCGGAGAAAGGATACCTGACAACCCTTCCGTCATCGAAAAGGACCGTCATGTTTCTCGAAGCCTCATCGATCCTCCTGATCCTTCCGAGGTCGCCGTTAAAGACTCCGCTTCCGGACTGTGCCAGGGAGCTTAAGGCTTCATCGGTCGTCCATTCGAGCTTGTAATCGTTCTTGGTCTGCATGACCTTGTCGCCCTCACGGAACAGAGTATCCCCGTAGAGGTACTCATTTTTTTCGTGCGAAGCGGGATTGAGGACCTGCTGCAGAAATCTGTTCAGTTCGTAAACTCCGAGCGAACCCTTCTTCATCGGAGTAAGAACCTGCACATCAAAGGGACCGCATCCGACATATGCCGGAAGCTTATCCGAGATCATCCATCCGATCGTCTGCTTGATCACATTCGAATCATTCCTCTCAAGGAAAATGAAATCCCTGACAGTGGACGAGAGCTCTATGTGCTCACCCCTGTCGATCTTGTGTGCGTTTATGACGATGCTGCTCGTTTCGTCCTGACGGAAGATCTTCTCGAGCCTGACCGCCTTAAAAAAAGGACATGAACAGATATCGCTGAGCACAGTTCCGGGACCTACGCTCGGAAGCTGTGAAGCATCTCCCACAAGTATCAGCCTCGATGCAACCGGCACAGCGGAAAGAAGTGCCTTGAAAAGCATGATATCCACCATTGACATTTCGTCAATAATTATGACATCCGCTTCTATGGGTTCTTCCGCGTTCTTCTGGAATATGACGCTGCTGCCGCTTTCATCCTGTATGGATGCAACTCCGAGAAGCCTGTGGATCGTCGCTGCCTCATAGCCTGTCGTCTCCGTCATCCTCTTGGCCGCTCTTCCGGTCGGTGCCGCAAGAACTATATCAAGACCCTGATCAAGAAAATACCTGATTATCATATTTATGGTCGTGGTCTTTCCCGTTCCGGGTCCTCCGGTCAGGATAAAGAGACCGTTCTTGATGCATTCCCGTACCGCACTTATCTGTAAGGGGTCAGTCTGCATGCCGTTCGCCTCCGCTATCTTCTCGATATCGCGGTCGATCTTCTCATCCATGCCCGGAAGATCTTTCATCATCGGGATGTTCTTTTCAGCGAGCATCCTTGCACAGGAAAGCTCGGCAAAATAAAACGCCGGAAGGTAGATGCGGTCCCTGTCACTCTTAAGCTTGCCCGCATGGATCATATCCTTAAGCGATCCCGCCACATCCGCATGCTCCTCACCGAGCAGCTCCGTGGTAAGCTTTACAAGAATCTCTTCGGGAAGATAACAATGCCCCTCCGCGGATGCATCCGAAAGGACGTACATGAGCGCGGCTTTACACCTGTCCTCACTTGCGGGATCCATGCCCTCTTTAAATGCGATCTCGTCCGCAGTCTTAAAGCCTATGCCGCGGATATCCTCGGCAAGCTTGTAAGGGTTTGTGCGAAGGACATTTATATATCCCGGGCCGTAGTTGTCATATATCCTTACAGCCATGGTCTGTGAGATCCCGAGTCCCTGCATCGTCACCATCGCATCGCGGAGATCTTTCTTTTCCTCCATTGCGACAGCTATCTCCATGGCTTTCCTTTTGCTTATACCCTTGATCTCGGCGAGCCTTTCGGGTTCCTCTTCTATGATCCTGAAGGTATCGTCACCGAACCTGCTGACGATGCGTGATGCAAGCTTTTCGCCCACTCCGCTAACCGCACCGGATGCGAGGTATCTTTCCATCGCCTGGGAATCGGCCGGAGGGATGATCTTGTACGAGCTCACCTTGAGCTGCACGCCGAAACGCGGGTGATCGGTATACTCACCCGATACCTCTACCGTATCACCCTTCGATACATCCGGCATGCGTCCCACCACCGTCTCATCGAATCCATCGGAAATGAGAGCCAGCGCTTTAAATCCTGTTTCGCGGCTCTCAAAGATTACGTGGTCCACATATCCTTTTATTGTTGCTTTTTCAGAAAAATCCAAGACCTTTAATTCTTACGAGCGTTCATAGACACAACCTGATCTGCGGGAATGGAATTTTCATCGAGACCGTAATTGCGGCGGAGCTGCTCGTAAAGCTGCTGCGCAATGCCGAGTCCCTGCTTTTCGGTCGACTGGGAAGAGATTTCCTGAAGAGCCTGACCTTTGAAATAATCCACAAGATTTTCTGTAGAAGAATCTTTGCTTTCATCGCCGTTTCTTACAACGGTCTTTTCCATGTTCTTAAAGACCTGCTCGAGCAGGTAGCTTTCGAACTGTTTGCATACGGACATCAGCTCGTCGTCGGTCCTGGCGTTTTCAGCCTTGCTCGACAATGAGTTCGCAAGTTCCGTCGCCTTAGCCTGTCCGGTAACGGAGGTGTAATAATCTGTAAGATTTGTGATGCCCGACATATCCATTTAATTATCTCCTGAGATTGTTGGCTTCCTCAAGCATGGTATCGGAAGTGGTGATCACCTTGGAGTTGAGCTCATATGCTCTCTGGGTGGTGATCATGTTGACCATCTCATCCGCAACCTGAACATTGGAGCCTTCAAGATATCCCTGGTTAACGGTACTCTTTTTGAGATTCCTGTCGGTAGCCTCGTTAATGGGTCTTCCGCTGGCTGCGGTCTCCTTGAAAAGGGTCTCGCCTTCACGGCTTAAGCCCACGGGGTTATTGAACTGCCACAGTCCGATCGTCTTGCCGATGGGCTGGGGATTATTCTTTTCATCGGGATAGCAGATCTGTCCGTCGCTTGTAACGGTGATCCTGCTGGTTACGTACTTCGAATCAAGGATTATGGGATTTCCGCTTGTATCGAGAACGGGATAGCCGTCGCTCGTCGCGAGCATGTTGCCGCCGTTTGATGCGAGCGTCCATCCGAAGTTACCGTTTCTGGTATAGTAGGTGGTTCCGTCGGCAGCTTTTACACCGAAGAATCCGGATCCGCCGATCGCGAATGCGGTAGGTGATTCGGATGCGAAGAACGCGCCCTGTGTGAAGCTTGTATTGAGTGAAGATACTCTTGTTCCGAGACCTACCTGTGCGCTTCCGGGCTTGGTGTCGCCGTTTGCGGATGTGGTCTTGGTCTGGAGTGTCTGATAAAGCAGGTTCTTGAATTCAACAGACTGGGATTTGAATCCGGTCGTGTTGACGTTGGCAAGGTTATTGGCAATAGTATCGAGACTGGTCTGCTGTGCGAGCATTCCGGTTGCGCCGGTCCATAAGCTTCTTACCATATCTTCCTCCTTAGCTTTCTAAACTATCAGACTCTGCCTACCTGATTGACTGCTTTTTCAAGAGTCGAATCGATCGTCTGGATTATCTTCTGGTTATTTTCGTACTGTCTTGAGATAGTGATCAGGTTTACCATCTCGGTTACGGTCTGCACATTGGATGCTTCGAGGTATCCGCTGTAGAGCTGACCCGATGCCTTCTTGAACTGTGCACCCTCTATCGGCTCCCAATAGGTCTCGCCGTATTTTTTCAGATAATCGTAATCCTCGAAATCCTGGAGCTGGATGGTTGCGAGGACATTGCCGTCCTGCATTACCCTTCCCGCCCTGTCGATCGTTGTTTCCTTTAACGGATCGATGGTGATATGTCTTCCGTTGGTATCGAGGAGATAATCCCCTTCGTGAGTAACTATGGTTCCGGTTTCGTCGAGCTGGAATTCACCGGCTCTCGAATACTTGGTACTTGTCTGTCCGGCCTTGTTGGTAAACTCTATTGCGAAGAATCCGTCTCCGCCGATCGCGATGTCATAGGTGTTGCCGGTGATCCGAAACGACCCCTGGGACCAGTCGGTGTAGTTCTCACCGATCTTGACACCTCTGCTGTTATAGCCTTCTCTGGTTGCGAGATTATAGCCCACCGTCGAATCCTTGATCTTAAGATCGAGTACTTCATCAAATGTCTGGCTGGTTGAACCTTCCTTCTTATAGCCGACGGTCGTGACGTTGGCCATGTTGTTACTGAGAACATCCATACGGTTCTGCTCGTTGATCATTCCCGTATAAGCTGTATATAATCCCTTGACCATAAATCCTCTCCTGAGCTGTCTGCTGTACTTTAGGCCTCAGAGCATTACCCGGACCGAAAGTCTTACTCGATGGAGCTTCTGAAGGTTGAGATGAACTCGACATACTTTCCGGTACCGATGGCAACCGCGGTCATGGGATCCTCAGCTGTCATACAGGTGATTCCGGTACGGTCGGTGATGAGATCTTCAAGTCCTCTGAGGAGCGATCCGCCTCCCGTAAGAACGATACCGCGGTCTGCGATATCTGCGGAAAGCTCGGGGGGAGTTCTCTCAAGCACGGAGTGGATAGCCTCAACAATGCTGTTGGTGGAATCCTCGAGTGCCTCTTCCATCTCTTCACTTGTAACCTCGATGGATGTGGGAAGTCCCTTTACGATGTGACGGCCCTTTACTTCCATCTTGTCGACTTCAGGTCTTCTGAAGCATGTTCCTATCTTGATCTTTACATCCTCAGCGGTTCTTTCACCGATGCTGAGGCTGTGATTCTTTCTCATGTACTTAACGATCGCATCGTTGAAATCATCTCCGGCAACCTTAAGAGATGCACTCTCTACGGCACTTCCGAGTGAGATGACTGCGATATCGGTGGTACCGCCGCCGATATCCACGATCATATTTCCACAGGGCTTGGAGATGTCGATTCCCGCACCGATTGCTGCCGCGATGGGCTCCTCGATGATAAGGGTCTCTCTTGCGCCTACCTGATAAGCCGCATCTTCAACCGCCTTCTTCTCGACCTCGGTAACTCCCGAAGGAACGCAGACGGCAATCCTGGGCTTTCTTAAAAGTCTGTGTCCGACTGCCTTCTGTACGAAGTATTTCATCATCTTCTCGGTTACCTGGTAATCCGAGATGACTCCCTGCTTGAGAGGTCTTACCGCCACGATGTTCGCAGGTGTACGTCCGAGCATGAGCCTTGCGTCTTCACCGATAGCCTTGACCTTCTTGGTGTTCTTATCTATTGCTACGACTGAGGGCTCCTTGAGGACAACGCCCTTGCCCTTTATATAAACCAGAACGGATGCCGTTCCGAGATCGATGCCAATGTCCAGTGCTGCCATTTCTTTAAAACCCCTTTCGGATAAATCTACATAAATAATCAATTTATTATATCCGATTTTACCGAAAAATAACAGCGTTTTTTGTTGACTATTAGTCATGGGAATAGGCGCCGGGCTCATATATATGTTTCTGTTCATGAGCGTTGCGCCGGGCATTTCTAAGGAATGCATATACCCTATACCAAGTCACGGTGTCGCTCGCATAAGACATCCTGTCTTAGTGCTCGCTGATTTCGCCATCCGGGCGAAATCCCACCTGGTTTATATTTGCATTCCTAAGAACTGCCACGACTCACTATATATTCACAGAAACATATATATGAGCCCGGCACCTTGCCGAAGACTGCAGAATGCAAATAATAAAATGCATGGAAAACAAAGTTGCTTCCATGCATTTTGAGTATAGTTATCCTTTACATGATGTATATCGGATAAATTGATGAGTTAGTTTAGAGGTGGAAGGAAAAAAGTTGGGGACCGGGTACGAGACCGATACGGTGCAGGTATGGGAGGATAAGGAACGTGTCAGGCCTGGTTTTTGTAGTATTCCTCGAGCTTCGGGCGGGCGTTAACATAGATCTTCTCGAGGGCGGGATCGAACTGGGTGCCCATGCCCTCCATTATGATGCGGTCAGCCTTTTCGAAATCAAAAGCATCCTTGTAGACACGCTTTGAAACGAGGGCGTCGTAAACATCGGCGATTGCCATGATACGTGCCTCGACAGGAATATCCTCACCCTTCAGTCCTTCCGGATAGCCGGATCCGTCCCATCTTTCATGGTGGTAATGAGCGACGTTTTCCGCAACTACCTTGAAGGATTCGTCATCGGTATTCAGAAGGATCTCGTGGATAACACGCGCACCCTCGGCGGCGTGCTTTTTCATCTCATTATATTCTTCGTCCGTGAACTTGCCGGGCTTTCTTAAGACCGCATCGTCGACCGCAATCTTGCCGAGATCGTGCATGGGAGCCGCCTTAATGACGTCACCGCAGAATTCCGGATCGAGATCCATGGCTTTTTCCGCAAGGATCTCTTCGATGAGGATCCTTACTCCTTCGCTGGTACGTTTGATATGACCGCCGGTTGAATTGTCCCGGCTTTCAACCATCATCGCAAGACTCATGATCAGATTATCGTGCATCTCAACGATATGAGCAGTCTTTTCATTGACCTCGCTCTGCAGTTTTTCGTTATATGTATCGAGCAGGCGGATGTACTTTCTGTTCGCGGTATCATCCGTGAAGGTGATGATATATCCCCTCTTCCTGCTGCCGTCGTACAGATATCCCACATCCGCATTAAAGATCCTGTCATCATCGGGATTTCCGGATTCGCTGTGAAGCGTAAAAAGGGATGTGTTTTCTTTTTCATCCTTTTCGAATTTATCGATGAAATGACGGATCTTTCTTTCCGAGGGCTTATATCCGAGCACTTCGTCGATGATCTTGTCCTCGAGCTCGGGAATTATCTTCCTTGCCGTGGAATTGCATCCGAGAAATTTCCTTCTGAAATCAACGGACATATATCCGATCTCACGGTCGCGCAGCATCGAATCGATCACGGTGTCACTGACGTTGTAGAGATTGACTCTGTAGGCGATGACAAGATAGATAACCTGGGCAAGGACATAACCGGCAGGCACAAGCTCGATGCCGGGAATTATTTTCCTGAGGACGAAAAAGCATAGAACGGTTATGACATACGGAAGAACAAGAAGGCTGAGGACCGTCCTTGAAACCTGTCTCTTTTTGATCCAGGTATAAAAGATGGCCGACATGCCTATCACAAAAAAGACAAAGTACATAACGTATATCGCGGTATGCGCGGGGCCGTAATCCTTGGTCAGAACGCCCTGCCCGTCCACAATCTCGAAGGATACATTTCTGTAAAAAGAAGTACCGAAGCCGACGTTCAGTACAGGTGCATATACGGCAGAAATGACGAGGAACATTGCGGTCCTCACCCATTTTCCGATCTCTATCCTGCACAGATTGAAGATACTCTCCACTATGAAAAGCTGCAGGAAACATGCTCCGAGATAAATGATCCTCTGTGCAAAAAGAGCTTCACCCAGAGACTTCGCCACGCCCGAAAGAAAATATCCTATGCACGCGACAGGCACGAACGTAAAGATCAGCGTAAAGTTCGTATCAAAATGCTTATGCCACATGTACATGTATATGGTTGTGCAGATAAGCGACGCCACAAGAAAAACGCCGTAGAGAACCGTTACCAAAGCATGAAACCTCCGGAAGCAAAAATTTCCATTTGTGTAAAATCAAATCCCATCAAAACTGATGCGACTCCGCATATGATCACACCCGCAAAGAAAAAAACCAGGCCTGTGATGAGCCAGCTTGTAGATTTCTTCATCTCACGCCTCCCTGCCGACAAACGATTTCTTTAATCCGATGAACATCTTCCGTGTAAGCCGGACCACACCCTTAGTCATTGCGATTGAAAGCAGGAAGAACAGGATCGAGAGTCCTATGCACACAAAGATGGCACCGACTCCTCCCACACCCGCAATGATCCTGCCTATTCCGAAATACGCACCCGTTGCGATGATGCACGCAAGCGATGCGATCACGAGCGAACCTGCGGTGATATAAAAACTGATGATGACCGCCCATGCTGCGACAAGGAGCGAAAACAGCACTGCCGCTAAAGCAACGAAAAGCGGGAACCAGACAGGAAACAGACAGATGAGAAGAACTATCTTCAGGACTCCATGTCCTTTTTTGGGCTTTACCCTGTTCTGAACGAGCCTGGTGAGCGGGATCTCCGACATGATCTGGGCGACTATCGCATCGACGGATTCCATCCCGGCGACCGCATCTTCCTCACTCATTCCGTCTTCCATACGTCCGTCTATCATTTCACCGAAAAAAGATATCCGGTCTTCGATATCACTCTGCGGCAATCCGGACAGTCTGCTTCTGAGTTCATTCAGAAAAGCTTCCTTTTTCAAAATACGTTCCTCCCAAACAAGAAAAAGTCCATATCATCTGTATGATGTTGATCCTGTTCTTCAATACAGATCATCTTAATTACAGGTTCTTTAACGCTGCGGCGGACAAAAACCATCCGCTCTGCCGCAGACCGGTTATTATTTTCTTCGATAGATCTTTTTTACAAATCCATTATATAGACCCGAAAGCGGTCCGCTCGAAAGCGCTGCCCTCAGCGGCTGAAGCGTTACGATCATATACATGTGACAGTAAAAAAGCTGCCACTTTGTAAGATACATTTTTGTTATCTCTTTATGCTCCGCAGCAGATCTTTTTACCGCCTTCGGAGATTCCGAATAACCGCCGCCCTCATATCTGCAGACGGGCTTTTCTACATAAACGGTTTCCGTATTGTTCTTGAGAACACTCCACAGGAAATGCTCATAATCCGCACGGACCTTGTACTCCGGTCTGTAGAGGCGCTTTGCAAAGCACTCCTTTGAATACATGATCGCCTGATGACAGGGGATGTTGCGGAAGCAAACGAGCGGTGTGATCTTCGGAGAAATGTATTCGATGCTCTCATTCAGGGAAGAATATCTGCTTCCGTAAACGATGAGCGGCTTTTGAACCGTGGGCTCTCCTTTTGCTTCGATATATCCGGATGCGGCTTTTTCAAAACGCTTAAGGACTTCATCATCATAGAAGCGGTCGCCGCAGTTCATGAAGATGTAGAAATCTCCGGATGCATGCGATATGCCCTGGTTCATTCCGTCATAGATCCCGGTATCCTTCTGTTCGAAGATACGGATACGCGTATCGTTCAGCGCCTTAACCTTATCTACGGAGCCGTCGGAAGAAAGACCGTCCTTGATGACGATCTCAAGTTCGGCATCCTTCTGAGCAAGGATGTTCTCCACTGTCTGTATCAATTTGTCGCCCGCATTAAGGGATACTGTTATTACAGAAAATTTCATGATAAATCGGTTTTATTCTTTTACTGCCGCTCCGACAAGCCTGCCTTCAGGGGTAAAATCCCTGTCCGTATCATCGCCGTCGGCTATGCCCATAAAGAGCAGTTTTTTTGCATCCTTAAAAGAAATGTGTGCAGAATACTGCGGTTTCATCTTAAGGAGCCATCTGAGTCCCCAGAGCCATGCAGATCCTCCGTAGAGGAAATGATACAGCACTCCGCGGTCATAGAAGAATTTGTCGGTGTATCCGTTAAACCAGGTCGAAGGCCTCGGGATCTCCTCACCGATGCATACCGGTGTCGCATACATCTTAAGTCCCGCCTTCAGGCAGTCACTTAAGAAAAGTGAATCCTCGCCGTTTGAATACTTCGCTCCGCCTCCGAAAAGAAGACTGAACTTAACGCCCGACATCTTCAGTGCCGAAGCCCTTGCCGCAATACTGTATGCGGGATATCTTCCGCAGTTGTACCATTTGACCTGCCGGAAGTCCTCATTCCAGTAGGTACGTCTTTCATCGCACACCTTCACATTGAAAAGAAGAATATCTGCTTCGGGATGGGAATCGAACTCCCTCATCACCGCATAAGCGTATTCCTTTTCATATACGATATCCTCGTCCGAAAAAAGAATGACATCTGCCATCGAAGCGGCAAGACAGGTATTGCGGGACAGGCCCACACCTTTGTCTGTCTGGGTGATCACCTTGATATGATCCGAACCGCGCACGAATTCCATTTCGGAGTCCGCATCCTCTTTCTGGGAGACGATGACGGCGTCCGAGGCGATATTCATTTGGTCTGCCAGTTCATGCGGATCTTTGCGTACGCATGAAACAAGTAATTCGAATGTCATAACACGGATATTATATCACATTGCTTTTACCTTCTTAATTATTTATACTTTTATGGAAATTGTCTGTCCGGAGAGGATAAATGAAGAAATACCGGTCACAAATCCTATATGGCATCGCGATACTCCTGATAGCATTGATGCACACCATACTTCTCGACAAGATCCCCAGAGGATTCGATACGGACGAGGTCGGTGCGGCTGTCGACGCTTACTGTCTCGGACACTTCGGAGTCGACAGATGGCTCAAATCGTGGCCCGTTTATTTCATCAATTACAGGGACGGTCAGAACGCTCTCTACACATATCTTCTCGTTCCCATGCTCCTCATATTCGGAAAGAGTGCCTTCGCGGTCAGATCCGTGATCGCGGTCTCGGCGATCGTCATGGCAATAGCCGGAGCAAAGACCGCAGAGCTTATATATGATGACAAAAAGACCGGACCCGCATTTCTTTTCCTGTATGCGGTAATGCCCGTCTTTACTATCACGCTCAGGTTCGGTCTAGAAAGCCATCTCATGATGAGCATCGCATCGCTCGTCATATATTCGCTTATAAGAGCGGTCAAAAAGGAAACCGTAAGGTCCTATATCCTCTTCGGCTTCTTCGCAGGACTGATCCTCTATACATACGCGATCGCATACACCGTCGTTCCGATCTTCCTGCTCCTTTCCCTCATCTACCTCATCATAAAAAAGAAGATGAGCATGAAGAGGTTCCTCGGAGCCGCCGTACCGTTTGCCGTTCTCGCATCACCGCTTCTGCTTGAGCAGATCGTAAACAGATACGACCTTCCCGAGATAAAGCTCGGTCCCTTCACGATCACCAGGCTCTACACCTACAGGATTGGCGAGATCATGACGGATGACTTCTTCAAAAAGATCATCGCGGGAATAAAGAGCACCTTTTTCTTTGACGACCTGACATATAACAGCATTCCGGCATTCGGAAACTTCTATTACATCTCCGTGCCGTTTCTTGTGATCGGTATCGCATACTGCTTCGTGAAGCTTATCAAAAGCATGAAGAAAGATGAGCAGGTATCTCTTTATGCTTTCCCTCTTTTCTTCTGGATCGCATATACTCTCTTTTCCGGTTTCATGGCAAACAAGACCGGATACACCAACATCACCAGAATGAACGGTGTGCTTGCTTCCCTGATCCTCTTTGTCTTCATCGGAATAAAAGCGGCACTCGGTCTTCTGAAAAAAGAAAAAATACAGAAAGCCGGTGTATGTGCATTAAGCCTTTGTTACTGTGTGTTCTTTGTATTTTTTGCAAGGTTTTATTTCACAAAGTTCGACAGCTACGCATATCCGTACAAGTGGCTCTTCTTCGAAAACTACGATAAGGAGATCTTCGAATTTCTCGAAGATCCCGCAAACGGTTATACCGACAATCAGGTATTTCTTCCCTGGGTCTACACCTACTATCTGTGGGCGGTCAATCCCGATCCCGAAGAGATCAGTCTGAGAGATTGTCTCCCCGAGGACCGTGAGATCTTTCAGATCGGCAGATACCGTATGGACGGAGGAATCGACCTGAGTTCCGAGTATGTCGTCTACAAGTACGGATATACCGAAGAAAGCATCGCATATATGCGCAGCCTGCATTTTAACGAATACGAGACCGAGCATTTCATCCTGTTCCTCGATCCGCTGCATGATAATCCGTTCTTTAGCGAAAACGTCGTTCTGGGATCCGACGGAGGTAAGGACCTGATCCTTACAAAGTCCTATGTCAGTGATATCGGAAACGGTCAGCTTGCATTCTACGGATGGATCGACATACCGAAAGATTTCGGACAGTGTGTAAATATTTCGATGAGACCGGAAACCGGTGAAGTATTTGAAGCCGGGATACTTGCGGATACATATGACAGCGGCAGAACGGTCTGCTTCCAGTTCGTAATGAGCGCGGATGAATTCTTTAACGCAAGTAACGGAACATTCGCCGTTGAGGGATCAGATGAGTCGGGAAAAGCAGTTCACACAGTCAGATGCGTGATGAAGTGAAATGAAACACCGTAAGCCGAACCGTGATTAATAAGTGAACGCAGGAACCGTCCCACCGTTCACACAAAAGTGAACGCAGGAACCGTCCCGCCGTTCACCCCTGTTTACGTAAAGGTTTGTAACAATGCAGGAAATATCCGAAAAGAAAAAAAGAATATACGGCATAGACTTTCTCAGGGTGATAGCAAGCATATTCATTGTGCTGTATCACTATCAGATATTCGGCGGATACTATATACACGGCGGACTTAACTTTGCCGGAGGAAAATTTGATTTCAGTACAATGGTCGAATTCTTTTTCCTGTCCGCAGGTTTCTTCGAGGTCTCCGCTGCAAAATGCCGTGAAATGAAGTTCGGAAAATTCTTCATCCCGAAGGCAGTAAGACTGATGCCTCAGGTAGCACTCAGCGTAATCGCATATGAACTGTTCGCATATATAAACAACAGCCTGAACATTGAACCTCCGTTAACCGTCAGCATGTCCGGTTCGATCATAACCGCACTCTGCCTTCACGGTATCGGCATATTCGATAATCCCTGGATCAACGGAGCAACCTGGTTCGTAAGCGTACTCCTGCTCTGTCACATCATCTATTTCGGCATAGTCAGGATCTGCAATAAGATCAGATTAAACCGCCTGATCCCTTTTGCACTTATGATCATCCTCGGTCTTGCTCTCAAGGTCTTAAAGCCCGAGCTGCCATTCCTTAATGTCTACACGGGAAGAGGATACTGTATGTTCTTCTTCGGATGCATCCTGGCGTATCTGATAAAAAAAGAGTGGACTTCAGATGCAGGAAGCCCCTCCTGTTATGATTTCAAACTCTGCATAGTAATTGAAGCCGTTCTGTGGCCGGTCGTTATCGGAATCCTGCTCTCACATTTTTTTACAAGAGATTTCCCCATGAAAGGCCTGCTTCTGTATTATATCGTATACCCAGGATTATTCGTCCTTTTCGGATTCGGATCCCTGAGGAAGCTGTTCAGATCGGATCTTTGGGGGAAGCTAGGAAATATAACCTATGATGTATATGTGTGGCACGGTCCGATGATCGTTCTGAACGGTATCATCACACACTTTATGCCCGAGATGCATATTTCGTATTATTTGACCGAATCAGCTTTCGTGCTGTTCATGTTCCTGTTCGGAGCACTCATGTACCGGCTGGTTGATGTGCCGATAAACAGACTGATGAAAAAGGATTAAAACAAGGGGACGGTTCCGGAGTTTCGAAAAGCCTTTCTCGAAACAGCGTAAGCCGTCCCATGTTTTATTTCTTCTTGAGCATCTTCTTAATGTAGAGTCCGGTATAGGACTCTTTTACTTTGGCAACTTCTTCCGGCGTACCCTCAGCAATTACGGTGCCGCCTCTGTTTCCGCCTTCGGGTCCCATATCGATGATATAGTCCGCACACTTGATGACATCGAGGTTGTGCTCAATGACGACCACTGTGTTGCCGCCCTCAGCAAGTCTTGCAAGTATATCCACCAGCTTATGAACATCCGCAAAATGAAGTCCTGTCGTTGGCTCGTCGAGGATGTAGATGGTCTTTCCCGTCGCCCTCTTTGAAAGCTCCGTAGCAAGCTTGATACGCTGTGCCTCACCTCCGGAAAGCTCCGTTGAAGGCTGTCCGAGCTTGATATATCCGAGACCGACATCATAGAGAGTCTGGATCTTGTTTCTGATCGTAGGAACGTTCTCGAAGAATTTAAGTGCCTCTTCAACTCTCATATCAAGCACATCGAAGATGCTCTTGCCCTTGTACTTAACCTCGAGTGTTTCCCTGTTATATCTCTTTCCGCCGCAGACCTCACAGGGAACATACACATCGGGAAGGAAATGCATCTCGATCTTGATGATACCGTCACCTGAGCAGGCTTCGCATCTTCCGCCCTTTACATTGAAAGAGAAACGCCCCTTAGCATATCCCATCGCACGCGCATCCTCGGTGGATGCGAACAGATCCCTTATCATATCGAACACACCGGTATAGGTTGCGGGATTCGAACGGGGCGTTCTTCCTATGGGACTCTGGTCAATGCATATGACCTTATCGAGCTTGTCAATGCCCGTGATCCCCTTACACTTTCCGGGTATCGTATGCGCACGGTTAAGCTTTCTCGCAAGTGTCTTGTACAGAATCTCATTGACAAGCGACGACTTGCCCGAACCCGACACGCCGGTAACACAGGTAAATACACCCAACGGAATCTTCACATCGATATTCTTCAGGTTATTCTCCGAAGCACCTTTTACGGTAAGGAAACCTGTGGGCTTTCTTCTTTTATCGGGAACAGGAATGAACTTCCTGCCGGACAGGTACTGACCGGTAACAGATTCCGGACACTTCATTATCTCTTCCGCGGTACCGCATGCAACAACCTCCCCGCCGTGCGAACCCGCGCCGGGACCGATGTCCACGATGTAATCCGCCGCAAGCATGGTATCCTCGTCATGCTCAACCACTATAAGGGTATTTCCCAGGTCGCGCAGTCTCTTCAGGGTTCCGAGAAGCTTGTCATTGTCTCTCTGATGAAGACCTATGCTGGGCTCATCGAGTATATAGCAGACGCCTACAAGTCCGGATCCGATCTGTGTCGCAAGCCTTATACGCTGAGCTTCGCCTCCCGAAAGAGTTCCCGTAGCCCTCGAAAGTGAAAGGTAATCAAGACCGACATCGACAAGAAATCTGACGCGAGCCTTTATCTCCTTTAATATCTGCTCACCGATGAACGCCTGCTGCTTTGTGAGCTTCATTTCCGAAATGAAGGACTTAAGCTCTGCGATCGACATGGTTGTCATCTCATATATATTCTTATCACCGACGGTCACTCCTAGCGATTCCTTCTTAAGTCTTCTTCCGCCGCATTCCGAGCAGGGCGTGATGCGCATGAACTGCTCATACTCCGCCTTCATAGTTTCGGAATAAGTCTCGCGGTATCTTCTCTCAACACTTTTTACAAGCCCTTCGAACTCGATGGGATATACACCCGAACCGCGCTGCCCGGTGTAATGAACATCGACGCTTACATCGGTTCCGTTTATGAGTATGTCCTTGATCTTCTGCGGATAATCTTCAAAGGGAGTATCGAGACTGAACTTGAACCTCTTGGCCAGTGCCTGAAGAAGTGCATTCGCAAAGCTTCCCTCCTGGTTACAGGACTGCCAGCCCATCGCAATGATCGCGCCTTCGTTTATGGAAAGCGAAGGATCGGGGATCATAAGTTCCGCATCAAATTCCATCTTAAAACCGAGGCCTGCGCATACGGGACATGCACCGAAGGGATTGTTGAAGGAAAAGCTTCTGGGCTCGACCTCGCTTATGCTGACGCCGCAGTAAGGGCATGCATATGAAGTGCTGAAGGATATCGTCTCTCCTCCGACCACGTCAACATTCAGCTGTCCTTCCGCGATCTTGAGCACATTCTCTGCGGAATCGGTGAGTCTTCTTTCGATTCCGGGCTTTATCACAAGTCTGTCGACTACAATGTCTATGTTGTGCTTGTCATTCTTTTCAAGGACGATATCCTCGGAAAGATCGTACATGATCCCGTCGACGCGAACCCTTCCGTAACCCGCTTTTCTGGCGGAATCCAGAGTCTTCTCATGTCTTCCCTTGCGTCCCCTGACAACGGGTGCCATGAGCATTATCTTGGTTCCTTCCGGAAGCTCCATGATACGGTCAACGATCTGGTCGACAGTCTGGCGCTCAATCACCCTTCCGCATTCGGGACAGTGCGGAATACCGATCCTTGCATAGAGAAGTCTGAAATAATCATAGATCTCCGTAACGGTTCCCACAGTCGATCGGGGATTCTTATTCGTGGATTTCTGATCGATCGATATTGCGGGAGAAAGACCTTCTATCGATTCGACATTGGGCTTTTCCATCTGTCCGAGGAACTGACGCGCATAGGAAGAAAGAGACTCCATATAGCGTCTCTGACCCTCAGCATATATCGTATCGAATGCAAGCGATGATTTTCCGGAACCGGAAACACCCGTCATAACAACAAGAGAATCCCTCGGTATTTCCACCGAGAGATCCTTGAGATTATTTTCCTTCGCTCCCCTGACAATTATCCTGTTACGGGGAAGTATCTTCATATCATTTTTCATATCCGCAAACAACTTCCGGCTGCGCTTTGCAGCCTTTAAATACACTTATTTTCAACGGATAAAGTGTATCATTTTCACGGATGGTTGTCTACATTTATTTCGAACATTTGTTCCTGTATTGAGTCCGGATTCCTTTGCAGCGTCAATTTTGTATGCTGTTCTCGGCTATGTACTGATAATAAGGCACGGTACCTTCCCTGAGCGAACCGGGAATGTGAAGATAATACAGGACGCCGAGGAAAAGAATGAACAGAACGAAGCATACGATAATATCCGCGCGCAGCATTCCGGCGGTTTTCTTTTCCTCTGCAGTCTCAGTTTTATCCGAAGTTTTCTTTTCCTCCGAGGTTTTCTTTTCCTCCGCGGTCTCAGTTTCATCAGCGCTCTTCTTTTCCTTCTCTGTCTTCGCATTTTTATCTGCGATCAGACCGCCGGCATACTTTCTGAATGCACCGATACCGTTCACACCCACGGGGATCAGAAGAATAAAGTAAAACAGTGCGTACTGCGCCTTTGCTTCCCAGAGAATATGGAAAAGAACCCCGCCAATAAATGTGGTGAGAAGAAGCAGCGTCTTTTCATCGATATTTCTCTCAAAACATATGAAAAGAAAAGCCGACAGATAGATCACAACCTCAAAGAATTTGAAATACGGGATCACCTTGTATGAACCGTATATCGAGACCATATAGTCAATGGGAGCGGGAAGCTTACTTCCGTGTCCTCTCAGATACCATATTGTCTGGAATGTCGGATCGTTCCACTGCGAAGCAAGCTTCTTCGTGTAAAAGGAGATCATATACGAAGGGTGCTCCGTAAAAGAAAGAATACTCTTTCCGATCTCTGCCCTGGCATTTTCCGTCTGAAACGAAGTATTGCATCCGGCGCTGTCGTAGGAGTCCGTGTTGTACTCATTGAACCATCCGGGCGCACGCTCACCCTCCTGCATACCCATTGCAATGTAAGACCATTTCGACACTCCGCCTTCGATCTTAAATCCGGTGATATGCTCAGTTATTCCGGTTGCCGCCTTCGTAAAAAGAATGCTCATCACTGCGGCGGACAAAGCTATGGCGATGTATACGGCTTTCTTTTTTTTAACGGATCTTACTGTGCAGATAAGGAAATACGCGATCAGAAAGATGATGTAGTTCTGCTTTACAAGGCATGCGAATGCGATCAGGAATGCGGACAGGATCCCGCAGCTGAGTTTTTCTTTTTCGAAACATTCATAGAGATATACAAATGAAAGAAGTGACAGCATCAGTCCCGGCACGTTTCCGTATATATGAGATGCGGAAAGGATCAGCGGAAGCCAGAACAAGCCTGTCAGCAGAACAAGCAATTTATGGAGCTTTGATGAAGTGAATCTAGAAAGTGATGTGATGATGACCGGAATACAGAGTGCATTGATGAGCTGGAAGACCATGGGAGAACGCTCTCCAAACAGTGCGATCACCGGAGCCTCGATAAGTGCAAGCCCTATCTGGTTCTGCCATCTGCCGATATATCCGGTAACAAGGTACGCGGTGTAATCCCCGTTAATCAATCCAAGTGCCGCTTTCTGGATATCCGCGGAATCCGCCCAGGAATCAAAGTCTGTAAGGCACACCCATAACACGCTCACAAGAAGGATCAGAAGGATAAGTGAAAAGTAAAGAATGCCGAAGAGCTTTTTATTCTCATCGAGCTTCTTTCCGAAGGATACTATCGATTCATTCACGGGAGGAATCAGGGATATTCCCAGGGAAATGACAAGGGCGATCAGATAAGGAATGCCGGAAATGTCTGTAAAAAAAACTTTTTCCATGAGTGACACGGTCGAAGTGGAAACAAGAGAAAACCAAACGAACAATAAAAGGATGAAAAAGGAAAACACCCAGATCACTTTTCCGTATGCTTTTTCAACCGCTTTATCCATAAACGTTACCGATCACAAAAGCAGATGCATGCAGCACTGCTATTTTACTTTCCTCACAAGCTTCATAATACGTCCGTTTACAAACCACAGCATAAGTCCGCCTGCCACACAGCTTGCAAAGATGATGAGCAGCATCACACCGGGAAGAACGTCCGGCGCAAGCCTTACCATATACAGGACGATCATATTCTCCTGCAGACAGTAGAATTCAAGTGACATCATTCCGAAGAATGCAAGGAACTTACGCAGGATCTTCATGACCTTACCCGTTTCAAACTTCTCCATGATCCCGGCAAGGACATAGGGAAGGGATATCGCAACAAGGAAGGTGGGAATGCCGCAATCCGATATGGGAAGCACAAATGTAACCGCCTTAAACTCCGCAAGATAAAGACTGTACATGCCGGCCGCGGTACCGAGAAGGGCAAGGAACCATTTTTCAATGCTCAGCCCGTCTTCTTTTACCGTAGAATAAAGACAGCCCATCAGGAATATCGGAATGCGGTTGAAGAATCCGAACAGATCCGTTCCGGCATTGCGGAAGACCATCTCGAAAATATACCACACGGCTATTGTCATGAGAATGAACACGGTCTTATTCTTCGCCGCGGACAAAAGTCTGTGATACAGAGGAAACAGCAGATAGATCGTAAGGATCGCGGGCACAAACCATAGAAGCGAATAAATGGTTTCGGTATAGAAAGCAACGCACGTGATCCTTTTTACAAATTCAAGCGGAGTAAGCCTGTTTAAGAACATCTGCAAAAGTCCGCCGACAAAGAACGGAAAATATACCCTCGAGAGTCTGCGCAGCCAGAAAACCTTCAGGCTTTCCTTTTCCATCGCATGCATAAGACCGTCACCGGAAAGGAAAAAGAAAATATCAACGCCAAGGAAACCTATGCGCACAAGATACGCAAAGAAGGGATGGGCATCGAAAGTATAATAGAATGTAACGGTGACCACATGATAGACGAAGATATAAAGGGCGGCAAAGCCCATCAGCTCCGTTCTGTATTTTTCGAGAAGCTTCTTACCTGTATTCATCGGTCCTCTTTATTTCATACTCTTTAATTCAAAGAGTTCATCACGCAGCATCGCAGCCTTTTCGAAGTCCAGATCCGCCGCAGCCTTGCGCATTGCACTCTCCGTCTGTGCGATGAGTTCGCGGAGTTCCTTTGCGGACATGGATTCGGGATCCTTCTTCCACTTGACCTCATCGGGATCGACCTTCTTGGTGATGCTGATAAGATCACGGACTGCCTTTTCGATGGTCTTGGGAGTGATTCCGTGCTCCTTGTTGTATGCCTCCTGGATCTTGCGGCGTCTTGACGTCTCGTCCATCGCGGCCTGCATCGAGCGGGTTATCGTATCGGCGTACATTATAACATGGCCTTCGGAATTTCTTGCCGCTCTTCCTATTGTCTGGATCAGCGAAGTCTCCGAACGCAGGAATCCTTCCTTGTCGGCATCTATTATCGCAACGAGACTTATCTCGGGAATGTCAAGGCCTTCCCTGAGCAGGTTGATACCGACAAGAACATCGAATACGTCGGTTCTCATGTCGCGGATTATCTTGGTTCTTTCGAGAGCCTTGATGTCCGAGTGCATATATCTGACACGGATGTCCGCATCCTTAAGGTAATCGGTAAGATCCTCCGCCATCTTCTTGGTAAGGGTCGTTACAAGAACCTTGTGTTTCTTTTCCGTCTCTTTCCTTATCTCGGAAATAAGATCGTCGATCTGTCCTTCAACGGGGCGGACCTCCACCTTCGGATCAAGAAGACCGGTGGGCCTGATGACCTGCTGAGCCCTGAGCAGCTCGTGCTCCGCCTCATAATCCGAAGGCGTTGCGGAAACAAAGAGCATCTGGTCTATATGTGATTCGAATTCCTCGAAGTTAAGAGGTCTGTTATCAAGTGCGGAAGGAAGCCTGAAGCCGTAATCGACAAGAGTTGTCTTCCTCGACCTGTCGCCCGCATACATAGCCCTGATCTGCGGGATTGTCATATGGGACTCATCGATGATGATAAGGAAATCATCCGGGAAGAAGTCCATAAGAGTAAGAGGAGGTGCGCCTGCGGGAAGTGCGTTCAAGTGTCTCGAATAATTCTCTATGCCCGAGCAGATTCCTGTTTCCCTGAGCATCTCGACATCGAAATTCGTCCGTTCCGAAATACGCTGTGCCTCTATCAGACGGTCCTCACCCTTAAAATATTTAATGCGTTCTTCAAGCTCTTCCTCGATCGCATCGCAGCCCTTCATAAGCGCATCACGGCTTACAACATAATGTGATGCAGGGAATACCGCGATGTGCTCAAGCGAAGCGATGGGGCGTGAATTCAGGGGATCCACTTCAAGGATCCTTTCTATCTCATCCCCGAACCACTCTATGCGTACAAGATAATCTCCGCCCTGTGCGGGATAATACTCGAGGATATCTCCGTTCATCCTGAAAAGACCGGGTTTCTTTTCCAGGTCGTTTCTTTCATACTGCATTGCTATAAGGGACTTTGCCACTTCATCGCGGTCGATGCACTGACCGGGACGAAGCGAAAGGATCATGCCCTTATATTCGTCGGGTGAACCCAGTCCGTAGATGCAGGAAACGGACGCAACCACAATGACATCCTTACGTTCGGCAAGGGATGCGGTTGCCGAAAGACGGAGCTTATCTATTTCATCATTGATGGATGAATCCTTGGCAATGTATGTGTCCGACTGGGGAACATATGCCTCGGGCTGATAATAATCGTAATAGGACACAAAATACTCAACGGCGTTTTCGGGAAAGAATTCCTTCATCTCGCCGTAAAGCTGTCCCGCAAGAGTTTTGTTATGTGAAATGATCAGCGTCGGCTTGTTCAGGGCAGCGATGACATTTGCCATCGTGAAGGTCTTACCGGAGCCTGTCGCGCCGAGAAGCGTCTCAAACTGATTGCCTGCCTTAAAGCCGTCAACAAGTTCCTTTATGGCCTGTGGCTGATCACCTGTGGGTTTGTATTCTGAGTGAAGTTTGAATTCCATACCAATCAGTTTATCATTTTCATAAGGGTATTTCAATTGACTTTCGAACAAATGTTTGCAGATGCTGTGAAAAGCAAGATCATGAAATATAATGATATAATAATTAATCGGGAGACATTATCACGATGAGCGGATCAAAATACAGCACGCAATTAAAAAGAGATACTTCTGCAGATATCATCAGGATAACCGCGTTTATCCTGGTGCTTATACTTCATTTTTTGGATCATACAGATTATTACAATGCAGGTATTGATAACATTCGAGTATATCTGGCAGTCTTTGCAAGAACTATAAGCGAAACATCTGTGTCTTTATTCATAATGATCACAGGTTATCTTTCCATCACAAAATGGAAGGACGAAGCGACATTTGATACAAAGCAGCTAAAAAAGCACTACAGGAAGCTTATCAATATATACGGCGTCTATACTCTCTGTGTTCTGTTCAAGATTGCTTTTTATGTCTTCGTTCAAAATACACCTTATAACCTCCGAGAAATCATAAATGAGATCTTTGGTTTCAAGGATTATACATGGTATATGAGCATGTACTTCGGACTGTTCCTTATGATTCCCTTTCTCAATCTGCTCTGGAAAAACCTTCCCGACGACAAGTCCAAAAGATCACTGTTGATCGTGCTGCTCCTTCTGACGGTCATTCCTTCCGTTTTTAATTCATTCAGCTATTTGACTCCCGGCGCACTTCTGAACCCGGCTATGACAAACCGGCAGGATAATCTTTTTCCGGATTGGTGGCAGATGATATTTCCGCTAACATATTACTTCTTAGGCGGATACATCCGTGAAAAAACAGAAGACAGGAAATATTCCGCTGTGCAATCCATGATTCATTTTTCCGCACTTTCTGTATTGCTGATATTCTGCGGAACATACAACATCTGGAGAAGCCGACCGTATGCACAGATTATCGGTCCATGGGCTGACTGGAGAGGCTGGCAGAATCTGCTCCTGGCCACCCTCATTTTTCTGTTTATCAGATCGATCAACTTTAACAGGTTGCCTGATATATTAAGAATTATCATCGGTAAAATATCAAAGCTGACTTTTCCCGCTTTTATCGTATCCTATGCAGTTGATCTGTATATCTACGGAATCGTCAATAATCGATACGAATATTTTTATGAGAAATTCCATCTGATCATTGCATGCGTTCCGATAGTATTCATAATCTCTCTGTTAATTGCACAGATCATTGATGTCATAGCCTCGTTGATAGAGCTGTTTTTCAAAAGAACCACCACCAAAAACCAACCTGAAAAAACATGATCATCATACAACAATCCCGCCGTACTGATGTACGACGGGATTGTTTAAATATATCTGTTTAATTATTTCCTCATTGCGGAAGCAAGTGCAGAGAAACTCGCGTCATCGGATGCTTTCTTAACACCTTTGATCGTAACTACAGGCTCAACAACGGTGATGTCCTTCATCGCATCAAAGTACTCTTTCATCTTCTTACCTGCGATGGGTGCCCATGAGCCGTTCTCAATGATACCCACCTTCCTGCCTTGGAAATTCTTGATCTTAAGGTGGTGAAGAAGATCGTTCATCGGAGGGAATATTTCTCCGTCATATGTACATGCCGCAACTATCATCCTGTCGTAAAGGAATGCCTGCTCTACAGCTTCCGAAACATCCTCTTCGGTAAGGTCCATGGTCTTAACCGTCTCACCGGCATCTTCAAGCTTACGGGCAAATTCAAGCACAGCAGCCTTCGTATTTCCGTGGATCGAAGCATAGGGTATAAATATTCCTTCTTTCGAAGGCTTATAGCTGCTCCATGTGTCGTACGTCGAAATTGCGAACGCAATGTCATCCTTGTGAACCGGCCCGTGAAGAGGTGCTATCACATTAATATCAAGTCCCGATGCCTTCTTAAGAAGAGCCTGAACCTGTGCACCGTACTTTCCGACAATGTTGAAATAGTAATGGCTTGCATCGGCAATCCACTCCTCATCATTAGCCAGCGCTCCGAAGGTGCCGAATCCGTCTGCGGAAAAGAGAACCTTCTCACTCTGTTCATATGTCACCATAACCTCGGGCCAGTGAACCATGGGTGCCATAATGAACTGCAGAGTATGCTTTCCCAGAGACAGAGTATCGTTCTCCTTTACAACCTCAAATCTGCCCGAATAATCTCCATCAAAATACTTCGGAAGCATCTGAGAAGTCTGCATGGTTCCCACAAGCTTCATCTCCGGATACATATCGGCAAGTCTTCCTATATTGGCCGCATGATCGGGTTCCATATGCTGGATGATCAGATACGAAGGTTTCCTGTCACCCAGCTCTTCGGCGAGATTAGCAAAGAAGGCATCTGTACCTCTTTTATCGACGGTATCCATCACGGCAATCTTCTCATCCATTATGATGTATGAGTTATAAGAGATTCCGTGGGCCGGATACTGACTTTCAAATATCTCAAGCTCGGTATCGTCCGCACCGATGAATCTTATATCTTCAGATATAGCAACTCTGTCCTTCCAGCTCATATGCACCTCCTAGAATTGTTGAACGCAGGAGCACTCCTCCCACGTTTAGTTTATATGACAGTAAATCATACTATATGAAACAGCGGAACCGTCGCCCTGTTCACCCGGTCTCAGAAAATTGCCAATCCGATGAGGCGGACAAGAAAAGCCACAATCCACGCCACGACGCACTGGAACACGACCATCTTAATCGCCGCACGTCTTCCGGCTTCACGCTTTACGGCAGCGATCGCCGCAACGCAGGGAGTATAGAGCAGGCAGTAGATCAGGAAGACAAACGCGGTAAGCGGTGTCATTGCGGCATGCAATCCATCCACACCTCCGTAGAGAATGGTAAGCATGGATACAACGCTTTCCTTGGCAAGGAATCCGGATATAAGCGATGTGACCATTCTCCAGTCACCGAAACCCAGGGGAGCGAATACGGGAGCGACCCATCCGGCAAGATGAGCCAGTATGCTCTCCTCCGAATCCGCAACCATATTAAAGGAAAGATCGAATGTCTGAAGGAACCATACAACGATCGTGCCGACGAAGATCACAGTGAACGCTCTCTGCAGGAAATCCCTGGCCTTATCCCACATCAGCATCAGGACATTCTTAATTCCCGGCATACGGTAATTGGGAAGCTCCATGACAAAAGGAACTGCCTCTCCCTTAAATACCGTGTACTTCGCTATATGCGCGACAAGTATCGCAACTATAATGCCGGTAAAGTAAAGGCCGGTCATCACGAGTGCTCCGCACTTAGGGAAGAATGCGGCTACAAAGAACGCATAGATCGGCATCTTCGCGCTGCAGCTCATGAATGGGATCAGAAGCTGTGTCAGTTTTCTGTCCCTGTCCGAAGGAAGTGTCCTTGTACTCATAAGTGCCGGAACGGAGCATCCGAAACCGATCAGCATGGGCACGATACTTCTTCCGGAAAGTCCCAGCCTTCTTAAGAGCTTATCCATGAAGAAAGCAACTCTCGCCATATATCCGCTGTCTTCGAGCATCGACAGGAAAAAGTACAGAACAACGATGATGGGAAGAAAGCTTAAGACCGATCCCACACCGGTAAATATGGCATCTATCACGAGCGAATGTATCGAAGGTGCGATATCAAGTGCCGTAAGCAGAGCATCTGCTCTCTCCGTCAGAAATTCTATTCCCGCTTCGAGAAGTCCCTGAAGGAACGCCCCCACAACACCGAAGGTCAGCCAGAAGACAAGAGCCATTATCACTATGAACGCAGGAATAGCGGTCCACTTTCCGGTAAAGAACGCATCCATCTTCCTGCTCCTTGCGTGTTCTTTGCTCTCCATGGGCTTTATGACAGCCCTGTCACAAAGTTTTCTGATAAAGGAAAATCTCATATCAGCCATCGCTGCCGCAGCATCGAGACCGCGCTCTTCTTCCATACGGGAGACAATGCTTTCAAGTGCTTCCCTGTCGCCACTGTGAAGGCCGAGTGCCTTTGCGATGAGAGGGTCGCCCTCTATGATCTTACTGGCGGCAAATCTTACGGGAACACCGGCACTTTCCGCATGGTCTTCGATCATGCTCATTACTGCATGGATCGCGCGGTGTACAGCTCCGCCGTGATCGTCCTTGTCGCAGAAATCCCTGCGCCCGGGCTTCTCATCATACTTAGCAATGTGAACAGCGTGTCTTATAAGCTCATCGATACCCTGGTTCTTGGCTGCTGAAATCGGAACGACGGGAACCTCTATCAGCTGCTCGAAAAGATTTATCTTTACCGAACCTCCGTTACCCGCCATCTCATCCATCATGTTAAGTGCAATGACCATAGGGATATCCAGTTCAAGAAGCTGCATCGTAAGATACAGGTTTCTTTCGATATTCGTAGCATCGACTATGTTGATGATCGCAGTGGGTTTTTCGTCGAGAATGAACTGTCTCGATACGATCTCTTCACTCGAATAAGGGGACATCGAATAGATACCGGGAAGATCCACCACCTCGGTATCGGGATATCCCTTTATGGATCCGCTTTTTCTGTCTACAGTTACTCCGGGAAAATTGCCGACATGCTGGTTCGAGCCCGTCAGCTGATTAAAGAGTGTGGTCTTGCCACAGTTCTGATTTCCTACAAGTGCGAAGGTAAGCTTTCCTGTATTTACCTTCTTTCCCTTATGCTCCATCTGGAAGTCATGGGTGTCCGCTTCCTCACCGATATTAGGGTGAGGGATATCGCCGGTGCGGGTCCTTCGGGCGTTATCTTCCGGATCATGAGAAACCTTCCTGACATTCTCAATCTCTATCTGCTCAGCATCGGCAAGCCTTATCGTAAGCTCATAGCCCGATATCATCAGTTCGATTGGATCACCCATCGGAGCATACTTTATGACCGTGACATCACTTCCCGGGATAAGTCCCATATCGAGAAAGTGCTGCCTCAGTGCACCGCTTCCGCCTACGGTCTTAACTGTCGCGGTCTTGCCTATTTCAAGTTCCTTAAGATTCATGACTACTTCCTTGCAAATATCAGACCGAAGGTTCCGTTACCGCTGTTTGAAGCGATGGCGGGTGATGCCTTCTGCAGATATACTTTCTTAAAGGGAACCCTTGCGAGCGCCTTCTCTTTTATCTTCTCAGCCTCTTCAAGCCTGAGTCCGACATATGTGATGAACAGAATACTCGTATCGATGGTTTCGGGATTCCTTAAAATGCGCCTGATGTACGTATCGGCAACTCTGTCATAGCTTCCGACCATTATCGCACCGACATCCATGGAGCTCTTTTTAAGGCGGAGCATGGGATGAACCATGAATGCGTTACAGAGTCTGTATGCCCTGTCAGACATCCTTCCGTTACGGTGAAGATATTCGGTGCTGTCAACTATGAATGTGGTAACAACCTTCTTCCTGAGTTCATCAACGATCGCAGAAAGCTGTTCGGGATTGGTAATACCCGAATCAACGGCCTCCTTAAGCTTCATGACGATAAGACCGGATCCGCTCGAAAGGTGACCCGCTTCAACCACATTGACATTGTAGAATGCCTTGGCCGCCTCTGATGCGTTCTTGTAGCCTTCGCTGGCATTCTTGGCGATCGCTATATGGAGTATGTGCTGTGCTTCAAAGAGCCTGTCTGCAAAGAAAGCCTCGTACTCATCAACACTTGGAGATTCACTCTTAGCAAGAGCGTTAATGTCATTATCCATATACCTGGTGATCGCATCACCGTCCGTTTCCATTCCATCATAGAACACACCGTGGTCGGTATGAACCTTGTAAGGAAGGATGGGAATCTCCATCTGGTCCACAACCTCTTCGGGCAGATCCGATACGGAGTCCGTGGTAATGAGAAGAGGGACTCTTCTTCTTCCCCTCTTTACGATACCCTCGGCATCGCCTCCGGTATAAGCGGACGAATCCGCAGAGACCATGCTCTTGGGAAGAACGGACATAAGCGTACGTTCAAGCATCTGTCCGTCAACGGGCTTGACGAGATAGGCATCAAATCCTGCATTCTTGTACAGAGCCTGATTCTCACTTCCTACATTTGCGGTAAGGACAACAACGGGTGTTCCGACGCACCTTCCGCCCGACTGTTCCCTGATCTGCTTAAGTGCTTCGATGCCGTCCATCTCAGGCATCATATGATCCATGAAGATCGCATCGTAATGATTGATCAGAGTAAGCTCCAGTGCTTCCCTGCCGCTCTCGGCGGTATCCACCATAACTCTGGTAGAACGGAGAAGCTTCTTTTCAACCATAAGGTTGGCGGTATTGTCATCGACGATAAGGACATGTGCATCCGGAGCTTCGAACTGAGGCTTGTAAGCATCCTTCTGGCTCTTGATCTGCTGTCTGGAAATCTTGAAATCGCCGAGTGCATTCTCATCAGCGATCTCCTGTTCAATGGATACTATGAATGTCGAACCCTTGGTATAGATACTGTTAACGGTAATGTTACCGTCCATGAGATCAACAAGCTGCTTGACGATGGAAAGCCCGAGACCGGTTCCTTCGATATAACGGTTCCTGCTCTCATCCTCACGTCTGAAAGCATCGAAAAGATAGGGAATGCTCTCCTTCTTGATTCCGATACCGGTATCTTCTACGGTATAGATGACAAGCACCTTGCCGGAGTCAAGACGTCTTGACTGTATCGCAAGGGAAACCCTTCCCTGCAGTGTGTACTTGACAGCATTGTTGAGGAGATTGATCAGGATCTGCTTGATCCTGACTTCATCCGCAAAAAGCTGGGCGGGGATATCGGGATCCACATCGATGGTGAACTTAAGTCCCTTTGCGTTTGCTCTTCCCCAGATCATACCGACTATCTCGGAAAGCATATCGCCGGTGTTATATGTAACGGGGACGAGTGTCATATTACCCGACTCGATCTTCGACATATCGAGAACATCGTTGATAAGTGAAAGGAGCATGCCGGATGCGGATCTGATGTTCCTTGCGTCATCCTCAACCTCGGGTGAGATATCCTCCCTGAGGATCATCTCATTGAGACCGATGATCGTATTGATGGGTGTACGGATCTCATGGCTCATATTGGAGAAGAACCTTGACTTTGAACGGCTCATAGCCTCGATCTCACGGGTTTTCTCATGTGCCTTCTCATTCTCGGTCCTGAAGAGCCTGGCAAGAAATCTTACCATGAAAAAGATGACAACCTCGACACAGAGTGCAACACTCTTGATGATTATCTCCCAGAGGGACTTTGAATGGTAAATATCTATTATAAGGACAAGTCCGACGAATCCGAGAGAAACAATGGTAAGCACAAGGAATAATCTTCCCAGGGCCTCACCCTTCGAATCGGAATACTTGTCAGAAAACCGTCTGTTCTTATCTTCCATCATAAGTCACCACCCTTCGGTCCAAATTCCAACACATCATCATCCGGTCCGTCCGCGGATACGCTTCCCGCACCGTATGTGTTATAGATGGTCCTTATGATCTTTTCGTAGGTCTCCATAAGCACCTTATGCCTGCTTTCCACCTTCTCTTCATCGCATTCCTTGGAAGCTTCCTCAAGGAAAAGAGCGAGCGAAGAAAGCTCCATGGCACCTATCATCTTGGAGGTGCTCTTTATCGCATGGACCTTGATCGAATAATCCTTCCAGTCTTTGCTGTCATGATACTTCGTCAGTTCGCCGAGCTTGGCATCGGGATCACCCGCATATTCCACAAGGAGCTCCTTGTAGAACTCTTCGTCTCCTCCGCAGTAAGCAAGACCGGATGCGGTCTCCACTCCGAGTGCGTCGAGAGGAGCGAATCCATCTCCTGCGGAACCTGCGCCGGAAGACTCTTTCCCGGCGGTTACTTCATCCGCATTCTTTGCTTCTGCATTCTTTTCTTTGCCTTCATCGCCGGGCTTGTCTGCAGGCTCTCTTTTTCCTCCTATGCTCCTTCCGCTGCCGTCATCCAGAACATATTTGACCGCAGCCTTGGGAAGAACATGCTTGAGTACTCTTTCGAGTTCGGGAAGCTCAATGGGCTTGGGAACGAATCCGTCGAAGCCTTCAGACATGAACATCTCCCTTGCGGAGCTGATCGCATTTGCGGTAAGAGCGACAACGCAGATATCCTTCCTCATATGAGATGCCTGTACGCGAAGCCTCTTCATTGCCTCGACGCCGTCCATTTCGGGCATCATGTGATCCATGAAGACAATGTCGTAATCCTCTCCGGCGCACTTGGCGATTGACGCTTCACCGCTGTGTACCGTATCGACCACCATGCCGTAGGATTCAAAGATACCCCTTGCAACGAGCAGGTTCATGGGCTCATCGTCAACTACAAGAACCTTGACGCCGGGACACATCATCTTCTCATGTCCCTCAACAAGCTCGTCATCGAGAGTCTGGTTCAGGAAGTTTGCAATCTGAACTCCGTAGAAGGGCTTGGGTATCTGGGTGATCTTGCTGCCTGTAGCAAGGCTCTTGTTACGGTCAAGGACCACCGCAACCTTGATGGTCTTGGATAGTTCTTCTATGTATTCCCTGTTTTCGAGATACTCACCTGTCCCGACAAACAAATGGCTGATGTTTGAAACCTTGAGGAGCTTTTCAAGCTCAGACTTCGACTGTATGCGGTGGAAAGGAACATAGAGACCCGCAACGATGTTGGAGATCATATCCATGTAGAATTCCCTGACCCCGATGTTGCCGGTAGTCATGAATCCGAGGAATCCGCCAACAGAAACATTCTCCTTATTTCTGACGGACATGCATTTCGAATTGTCCTCGACGGCCTGGGGAATGCTTACCTTGACCGTGGTTCCGATGCCGCGCTTGGACTGTATATCCATAAAGCCATTCATCGCAGTCACAAAACCGTCGACGATGGGAATTCCGATACCGAGACCGCCTACGCTCCTGGTCTTGCTCGAATCGGACTGATAGAACTTGTCATAGATATGCTCTATCTCAAATTCACTCATTCCGATGCCGGTATCCCTGACTTCAAGAAGAAGGTTGATACCGTACTCGCGTGGAACGGAGTATATCCTTACATACACACCACCCTCTTTGGTGTATTTGAACCCGTTGCTTATAAGGTGGAGCAGGATCTTGCGGATCTTCTCTCCGTCACCGCGAAGCTCTGCGGGAACGGAAGCATCAAGATCGATGACGAGATCCAGGTCATTCTGATCCATATGTGAAAGCTGTGAAAGAAGGTCGTTCACAACCGAGTCGATCATGTAAGGCTCGTTGTTCACGGAAAGCCTGTGCATATCGATCTCGGTAAAATCGAGAATGTCGCCAATCTGTTCGGCAACTCTGTGACCCGCATTGGATATTGCTCTGATATTGTCTTCGATATTTTCGGGAAGTGTTTCCTTTTCGAGGACTGAAGAAAGACCCATGACCGCATTGACGGGCGTACGGATCTCGTGGGAAACGTTCGCAAGGAAATTGTTCAGACGGTCTGTCTGTTCTTTGAGTGTTGCTATTTCCTCGCTGGATGAACCGATGACCTTGGTCCATTTATCTATGATCATGCATGCGACCCAGCCTGCGAGAATGATCATTCCGATATGGAGGAGCGACCTCGTGACAAGAAGGGGCGTTACCTCTTCACCCTGTGAGATCATGGTGGCAAGGTCGAAGCCGAGCGTTACCATATAGAAAACCTGGCACAGACGTACCAGCGGCTTTTCGCCGGTCATTGTATAGATGGCGATGACCACGCACATGACAAGAGCCATGTCGAAGGTGCTCGTAAGGTGCACTCCGTAAAAGAAATACGTGACCATCATCAGGCAGGAATACAGCCACAGTCTGTCACGGTCCCTGAGGATGCTCCTGATGTGCATGAACCAGGAGGTGACAAGAACCGCTATGACGAGCAGCACTGCCCATTTTTCCCAGCCCATTATGAACGATTCTATTATGAGCACAACGCTCATGACCGTATATACGATCAGTATTATCAGATGGGACTGTTTGTACGTCTCATTCCGGGCGCTATTTCGGTCCACGTTACTATTCCTCCCTCATACGGTAATCGGTGTCAGCATCTATCTTCTCGATCATTATCTGTGCGAATCTGGGATCGAACTGTGTTCCGCTTCCCTTTTCAAGTTCACTTCTTACCGCAGCCTGGGGAAGCGCATCACGGTAGCTTCTGCGGCTCGTCATCGCATCATACGAATCGGCAACCGCAATGATACGCGCTTCCTCCGGGATATCCTTGCCGGAAAGTCCGTCGGGATAACCGGTTCCGTCGTAACGTTCATGATGCCACTTTGCTCCGGTGCGGAGTCCCGGCATCTCAGGGATCGAATCCAGAATATTTGCCCCCTTGATCGTGTGTGTCTTGATGATCTCGTATTCTTCGTCGGTGAGTGATCCCTTTTTATTTATGATCTCATCGGAAATACCTATCTTGCCGACATCATGCAGAAGACCCATGATGTAGATATTGCTGCAGGCATTCTCATCGTATCCGATCTCTTCCGCGATCATTCTCGAGTACTTCGCAACTCTCTCCGAGTGACCGCTTGTGTATATGTCCTTCGCATCGACTGCGGCGGCAAGAGCCTGAATAATGTGGATCGAAAGTTCTTCGTTCTTCCTGACCTCTTCGTTAACCTCTGTCCTGAGCCTGTTCTGAAGACGGATCAGACGGATCGCATGCTTGACTCTCATTATTAGGATCTCGGGGATGAAGGGCTTGCGAATAAAGTCCATCGCTCCGAGTGAGAATCCCTTTACTTCCGTATCGTTGTCATCGCTTGCGGTAAGGAAGATAACGGGAACCTTGGATGCCCTGCCTCCCATGGTGGTCAGCTTCTGCATTGTCTCGAAGCCATCCATCTCAGGCATCTTGATATCGAGAAGAACAAGATCCGCATAGTTTGAAGAAAGGTACTCGAGAAGTTCCCTGCCCGACTTAAGGCACTTTACCTCCATGCCTTCCTTCCTGATGATACGCTCGGCGACCATGAGATTGGTTCCGTCATCATCGACGATGACAATATGCTCGGCATCGATGTCGGATGCCGACTTGACCTTATCGCCCGAGGGAGATATCGATTCATACTCACAGATGACATCCGCGTCATCCTTAAATTTCATCTTGGACCATGCGCCCTTGATCCTAGCGGTTACTCTCTCAACATGCTCGGGAGTAAGCTCGGGGAGCAGCAGGAAGAATCTGTCCATTCCAACACGTACCATGATGTCGGAGTTTCGGAGATTGGACTGGATGACTTCCCTGAGCGCATCTGCCATCTTGTCCTTGATCTCATCCGAGATATCCTCGGATCTTCTGCGTATGGTAAAGAGTGCCTTATGTGCGTAAATGCCGTAACGCTCAAGGATACGCATCATATACCTGTAAACACTTCCGAACTCGTCCTGACCGAGCCACATGACATTGGTCGCAGCTCCGCGCTCTTCAAGGAGCTTGGACATCGTCTTAAGGTCGATATCGGATCCGGAATCGGTTTCGGAAGAGGTTCTTCCACCGCGGTTTACAAAATATCCGTGCTTTCCGTTATCCTTGACGATATAGAGGGCCTGATCGGCCATATTGAAGAGATTCTCGAAATCGGTTCCCTGTTCGGGCACAAATACCGCACCGACCGATGCGCCGAGAGGTATATGCATATCCTCTCCCATCAGTTCGTATGCCGATTCGAGCAGTCTTGAATTAAGCTTTGATGAAAAGTCTGCGACTCCGCTCTCGTCCTGGAGTCCCGCGTAGAACATCATGAACTCGTCTCCGCCGATACGGCCGCATATGCCGTTTGGCTCGGAGAGCTCCTTCATGATACCAGCAAAAGAGATCAGAACCTTATCACCCATGTCATGACCGTAGATGTCATTGACCAGCTTGAATGAGTCAAGGTCGATCATAAGAAGCGCTCCCGACTTTCTGGAGCACATAATGGAGAGCTTGTCCCTCGTGGCTTCCTTGTTATAGAAGCCCGTAAGAAGATCGTGCGCGGCCTTCTGCTCCACGCTCTGGAGCTTCTTGCTTGATGCGATTATATTGACTATCCTCTGGATGAGGATGTCGGGATCGAAGGGTTTGTGGATGAAGTCGGAGACACCCATCCTGAATCCGCGCATCTCGCTGTCCTTGTCCTCATCTGCCGTAAGGAACACAACGGGAGTTTCAATAAGCCCGAGATCGGACTCGAGCATCCTGAACTGACTCAGGGTCTCAAAGCCATCCATTTCGGGCATACGGATATCGAGAAGAACGATATCGGGCGTGCCGTTTTCACGTATATATTTCAAGAATGCGGAACCCGATTTTAATGCGGTTACTCTCATGCCGTATTCGCTTAAGATACGGCCCGCCATTTTCAGGTTTACAGAGTCGTCATCAACTATGATTATCCAATCTGCCATTGCAATTTCCCCTAATGCTTTCAAAAATGGGCATACCACGATTTATTATAGCATTCAGGGGCGCTTTCCTCAACGTAAAAACGGGTAAAAAAACAGCCCCGGACGGTGTAAACCGGCCGGGGCACAGATCATATAAATCTTAGCTTTACTGAGCCTTTACGATGTTGTCGTAGAGAGGCTTGCACTGAGGATAAAGTGACTTGTAAACCTGGTACTTCTTCTCGTACTTGGCAACAAGGTCAGCCTCGGGCTCTACGGTATCGACTACCTTGACAACCTTGGAAGCTATCTCCTCGACATTTGCGTACTCACCTGCAGCTACGCATGCGAGCATTGCACCGCCGAGTGAAGGGCCTTCCTCAACCTCGAGGATGTCGATCTTGACGTTAAGGACGTTAGCCATGATCTTTCTCCAGAGAGGGCTCTTGGCTCCGCCGCCGCAGATCTTGGATCTTTCGGGATTGATGCCGATGCTTCTTGCAGCGTCCATCATGTCACGGAATGCGAATGCAACTCCTTCGAGAACAGCCTGGGTCATATCGGCTCTGGAAGTATCCATGGTCATACCGATGAAGGTTCCTCTTGCGTCAGGGTTATTGTGAGGTGATCTCTCACCCATGAGGTAAGGCAGGAAGTATGTGTTGTTCTCACCGAGTTTGGTGATCGCAGCCTGCTCTGCAGCGTAATCCTTGGTTCCGATAACGCCGTCCTCCCACCACTTGTTGCAGGAAGCTGCGGAAAGCATGCATCCCATGATGTGATAGGTTCCGTCTGCATGGTCAAATGAGTGAAGTGCGTTGTTAGCATCAAAACCGTAATTCTTGGATGAGATGAAGAGGGTTCCGGAGGTTCCGAGGGAGATGTTGCAGGCATTGTCGCCTACGGTTCCGGTTCCTACAGCTGCTGCGGCATTGTCGCCTGCGCCTGCTGCCACGATCGTGGTAGCGGGGATTCCGAGCTCAGCTGCAATATCAGCCTTGACGGTTCCGATGGACTCATAGGACTCGAAAACCTTGGCAAGCTGTGACTCCTTCACGCCGCAGATATCGCACATTTCCTTGGACCAGGTGCGGTTCTTGACGTCGAAGAGGAGCATTCCGGATGCATCGGAAACATCGGTTGCATGAACGCCGGTAAGCTTGTAAGCAAGGTAATCCTTGGGAAGCATTATCTTAGCGATCTTCGCGAAGTTATCGGGCTCGTTCTTCTTAACCCAGAGGATCTTGGGAGCGGTAAAGCCGGGGAAAGCGATGTTTCCGGTAAGCTCGGTGAGCTTAGCCTTTCCGATCTCGTTATTGAGATAGTCCGTCTCTGCTCCGGTACGTCCGTCGTTCCAAAGGATCGCGGGACGGATAACGTTGTCATTCTCATCAAGGATAACAAGTCCGTGCATCTGTCCGCCGAATGAGATTCCGGCTACCTGTGATGCATCCTGACCCTTAAGGAGCTCCTTTACGCCATCCATGGACTGTTCATACCAGTCTACGGGGTTCTGCTCCGACCAGCCGGGATGAGGGAATGAAAGGGGATACTCCCTTGAGACCATGTTAACGATCTTTCCTTCGGATGAAAGGAGAAGAAGCTTAACTGCTGAAGTACCAAGATCGATTCCGATATAAAGCATGTTTTCCTCTTTTCTGCGAAAATCGCGATTATTTTTCTGACTTGGTTAAAACGTTTTCTGCA
>JAFWUY010000059.1 GCA_017524035.1 Lachnospiraceae bacterium
CTCAAGTGTTCCGTAGGTGGTACCTACCATTGAACGGGTTCCCTTACCGAGATCCTCAAGGCCTGCACCGATCTGAAGTCCGTCCTCAGAGAATGCAGACTGGGTACGTCCGTAAACGATCTGGAGGAAGAGCTCTCTCATAGCGGTATTTATAGCATCACAGACAAGGTCGGTATTGAGCGCCTCGAGAACGGTAAGTCCGGGAAGAATCTCGGATGCCATAGCAGCCGAGTGGGTCATTCCTGAGCATCCGATGGTCTCAACAAGAGCTTCCTGGATGATTCCGTCCTTAACATTAAGAGACAGCTTGCAGCATCCCTGCTGGGGAGCGCACCAACCGATACCGTGAGTGTATCCGGAAATGTCCTTTACTTCTTTGGCTTTTACCCATTTTGCTTCTTCGGGAATGGGAGCAGCGCCGTGATGAACGCCCTGATGAACAGGACACATCGCTTTTACTTCTGTTGAATAAATCATGTAGTAGCCTCCTTAATAGATTGTGAATGATTTATCATAGATTCTGCCGAACTACTAAAAAATCACGCATCTAAACAGAAATTATAGCGGTTTTTCGCATTTTTGTACAGATGCAAGTGAGCAGAAAGATGCCACGGGAGGCATACGGCAAGGCAGGCACGTGGATTCGGTCTATTACGGAAAAAATAAGACGCCGCCCTAAAAAAGGCGGCATCTTAAGTGTAGGGGTGTTAAAATGTACAGGCTGCTTAAGCCTAATGGAGGGCTGTTTAAAAATCAGGCGAGAGAGCGGCCGAGTGAACGGCAATCCGAAAGAGCCGAATCGTCCGGAGCCTCGTGGGCAACCACAGGATCTGCGACAAGCTGAGCACCGTCACATCTGACCTGTCCTTCCCACTGTCTCATCCACTCACCGTCTCCCCACCCATAAGAACCGAAAAGCGCGATCTTCTTACCGGAAAGCTTTGATTCAACGGAATCAAACATGGGCTGAAATTCGCTTTCTTCCAAAACCTCGGCACCCATTGACGGGCATCCGAAAGCTACCGAATCATACTTATCCATATCATCCGCCGAAAACTGAGAAGCATTTATCAAAGTTGCCTCAGCACCTGCTACGGATGCTCCTTCAACAACGGCCTGAGCCATCTGAGCGGTATTGCCCGTTCCGCTCCAGAAAACAACAGCTACTTTACTCATATAAACACAACCTTTCTGTTTATGACTGAAAAACAAATCTATCCGGGAGGTCGGTTAGCAATTGCTAACCGCTACGGTTATAAACATACCATTTGACTAGGTTTATGTCAATACATATTTTTTCATAAAAATCAGATTATAAATTTTCGTTGTCTTTGCCTGTAAAAATGCTATGATTTATACAGTTAAAACCCGTATGGGTAATTTTTTTATATCGTGGTTAGCAACTGCTAACCTATAGAAAGAGGTGCATATATGAGTGAGTTTTTTCCAAACATTCCCGAGATAAAATTCGAGGGAAAAGACAGCAGGAATCCCCTTGCTTTCAAGTACTATGATGCAAAAAAAGTCATTATGGGCAAGTCCATGGAGGATCATTTGAACTTCGCCATGGCATGGTGGCACAATCTCTGCGCAAACGGTGTCGACATGTTCGGAGCAGGTACCGCTGACAAAAGCTTCGGCGCAGTGCCCGGAACAATGGAACATGCCAAGGCAAAGGTTGATGCAGGTATCGAATTTATGAAAAAGCTCGGCATCAGGTACTACTGCTTCCATGATGCCGATATCTGTCCCGAAGATCCCGATGACATAAACGTGACCAACAAAAGGCTCGACGAGATCACGGACTACATCCTGGAAAAGACCAAGGGCACCGATATCAAGTGTCTCTGGGCAACATGTAACATGTTCAGCAATCCCAGGTTCATGAACGGTGCTGCAAGTTCTAATTCCGCCGATGTGTGGTGCTTTGCTGCCGCGCAGGTCAAGAAGGGACTCGAGAATGCTGTCAAGCTCGGAGCCAAGGGATATGTTTTCTGGGGCGGACGTGAAGGATACGAAACACTTCTCAATACCGATATGAAACTCGAGCAGGAGAACATCGCAACGCTCTTTACTCTTGCAAGAGACTACGGACGAAAGATCGGCTTTAAGGGTGACTTCTATATCGAGCCCAAGCCGAAGGAGCCCATGAAGCATCAGTATGATTTTGATGCCGCAACCGCTATCGGATTCCTCAGAAAGAACGGACTCGATAAGGATTTCAGAATGAACATAGAAGCAAACCATGCAACCCTTGCAGGTCATACTTTCCAGCATGAACTCAGGGTATGTGCGGTTGAAGATATGATGGGATCTGTTGATGCGAATATGGGAGACACTCTCCTCGGATGGGATACCGACCAGTTCCCCACCAATGTATATGACACAACCATGGCAATGTATGAGATCCTCAAAGCAGGAGGACTCAGGGGAGGTCTCAATTTCGACTCCAAGAACCGCCGTCCCTCCAACACTCCCGAGGATATGTTCTACGCATTCATTTCCGGAATGGATGCCTTTGCACTCGGACTTATCAAAGCGGCTGAGATCATTGAGGACGGACGTATCGACGGATTTGTAAAGGAGCGCTACGCAAGCTACTCGGACGGAATCGGAAAGAAGATCCGTGACAGGAGCATCACCCTCGAAGAAGCGGCTGCACATGCCTCTGAGCTGAAGAAGCCCGCATCACCCGGTTCGGGAAGACAGGAATATCTCGAGACAGTTCTCAATAACATTCTTTTCAGCTGATAGACTGCACCTTCCGTTTTTCTCCATACCCCTTTGCCTGAAATGGGCAAAGGGGCTTTTTAAACTTTTGGTTCATTCATGTTATAATCCTCATATCATATACCGAAAGGAAAACCAATATGAAATTCATCTCGTGGAACGTAAACGGACTCAGGGCCTGCTCGGGAAAGGGATTCGCGGATTCCTTCGCAAAGCTTGATGCGGATATATTCTGCCTTCAGGAAACCAAACTCTCCGAAGGACAGTTTGAGCTTGAGCTTCCCGGATATCATCAGTACTGGAATTACGCTGAAAAGAAGGGATATTCGGGAACCGCACTTTTTACGAAAAAAGAACCCATATCCGTAACATACGGAATAGGTGTGGAAGAACACGATCACGAAGGACGTGTGATAACCGCCGAATTCGATGACTTCTACTTTATAACGGTTTACGTGCCGAATTCACAAAGAGAGCTCGCCCGCCTCGATTACAGGATGAAATGGGAGCAGGCTTTCCTGTCCTATATCCTTAAACTGGAAAAGAAAAAGCCCGTGATCTACTGCGGAGACTTAAATGTTGCCCACAACGAGATCGATCTCAAGAATCCCTCATCCAATCACCACAATGCAGGATTTTCGGACGAAGAAAGAGCCGCCTTCGGACATGTCCTCGAAAGCGGCTACATAGATACATTCAGATATTTCTATCCCGACAGAAAAGACATCTACTCATGGTGGTCATATATGTTCCACTCAAGAGAGAACAATGCGGGATGGCGCATAGACTACTTTGTTGCGTCGGAAAAGCTTAAGGACCGTTTAGTCAGTGCGGACATCCACACAGATATCATGGGTTCCGATCACTGTCCTGTAGAGCTTGTGATCTCAGACTAAGGACTAAGATCCGGTCAGATGAGCCAAACACTTTACGTGTTTTATCGTTCATCTGACAATCTTTGTTATCGTATATTGTCCTTTCTCGTAGTCATATCCGTCACCTGCATCTTCGTACAGATCATATGAAGCTTCCCCATCGGAAAACTTCTTCCACTCAACATCATCTGCCTGCTCTTCGGTTGAAAGAGCAGGTTTTTTGATGGGAACAAGGCTTCCCTCCCTGACAAAGAGCGGTATCTCATCAAGTTTCGCACTTACCCTGCATTCGCTTCCGCCGCTGTATTTCTCACCGGTGTAAAAATCATACCAGTCGCAGCCCTCGGGAAAATACACCATCCTGAAACCCGGATTACGGGCCTCTTCATCCGATGCTCCGTAATACATGGGGGAGGTGACCGGGCAGACCATCAGGCACTCACCGAACATGAACTGATCCGTAATCTCCCATGTTCTCTTATCATCCGCGAAGTCGAAAGCAAGCCATCTGATGAGTGACCTGTCGCGAAGCCATACCTTGCCGGCCTCCGAATAGATATAGGGGATCAAAGTGTAGCGGAGCCTGTTTGCCTTAATGAGAGCTTCATAAAACTCTCCGGTAAAGTTCCACATCTCTCTGTCAAAGTCGGTTCCGTGAGCACGGAACACGGGAAGAAAAGCCGCGTACTGATACCATCTGACATACAGTTCCATGTATGCGGGATCGCTGAGAGTATCATCGTATTTTCCGTTCCAATACCAGTATTCTCCCTGTTTTACAAAAAAGGCGCCTGTATCCATTGTCCAGTACGGAAGTCCCGATGCACAGAAATGAAGCCCTATCGCGATCTGGTCACGATATGTATCCCAGCTTGCATCGGTATCTCCGGACCACATGATCGTACCGAAGCGTTGCTGTCCTGTATAAGCACTTCTTGTCAGATTTACGACACGCTTGTCACATCCTGTTTCCGCCATGGCCTTTCGCTGGTTTTCATATATGCCGAGAGCATGATAAAAAGGATATGCGTTGCAGTATTCATACGGCATTCTCAGGCCCGCTTCATCACAGAAAGCTCTGTATGTATCGTTTTCCTCGGGTCTTACCCTGTGACTCCACTCGGGAGTGAAAGGTTCACTGCTGTCACACCACCATGCATCCGTTCCGTATGAAAAGTGAGTTTTCTTCAATTGATCAAAATACAGTTTTCTGGCTTCTTCCTTAAAAGCATCATAGACGGTGCATCCGGGAAGAAATAATTTCCTGTCCGCAAATTCTCTGTGGTCGGGCGCCTTCGGATCCATTGTAGGCCACAGTGATATCATGAAATGTACATGGTCGCTGTGAAGATTTTCTATCATACCCCTCGGATCGGGAAATCGTGAAGCATCATAGGACTTCTGTCCCCACTCTCCGTCCGGCCAGCTGATCCAGTCAAGTACTATGCAGTCCATTCCGATGCCGAGTTCCCTGGACCTTTTCACAGTATCCAGTATCTGCTCCTGCGTCTCGTATCGTTCCTTGGACTGGACATATCCGAACGCCCACCTGGGAAGGAGTGCTGCCTTTCCGGTGAGGAATCTGTATCCCTTTACCACCTCGTTCATGCTTCCCGCGATAAAATAGATATCCGATTCCGGAGCACTTTCCGTATAGATGTATGTTCCGTTTTCATTATCGTTGAAGATAAGAGGGCTGTAGCAATCCGTCAGCAGACCGTACCCTGCGGTGGAAACAAAAAACGGAACGGCGATCTTTCTGTTAGCCTGATGGATGTAAAGTCTCCTGCCCCTGAGAGAAGCGCAGCCCTTTTCCTGCTGACCGAAGCCATAGATTGCTTCATCACCAAGATCAAAATGATAACGTATATGATAACTTTTTCCGGCAGATATCTTCGCCGCATCTTCGACCAGTTCCTTTTTTCCGTCAGGTGTATCTACGACTCTGGTCTTCTGGGGCACATCAGCAAGGCGGAACATCTCGAACTCTTCAAATTCCAATGGTGCTTCCTGATCCTCGGCAAAGAGAAGCTTCCCCGAAGGAGTAAAATACCTTACTGCTCCTGTCTCCCTGCGGATCCTAAGTGTAATTCCGGGAAGCATCACTTCAATATCTGAGTCCGTTTCATCCGAATATGTCCAGTCTCCGAACAATTCTTCAGCTATAACCCCGGGCTTTTTCCCACATGAAAAAACTTCACAAACGGTGTATGTTACCCGCACTATTGAAGCGGATTTAGGCTCTATACGCATCTTTCCGTATTCCGATCCCAGGTAAAGTGCATCGCCCACCCTTTCGACCCGGTCTATCTTCCTGCTTGCCTGTTTAACAGCTGTTAACATTGATAACCTCTTTCCATATCAGCGTTAAAACACTGTATTTATCATATCAGAATCGGGAATCTTAAGATACCAAATATATTCTTGTAGCTGCACCGGGGCAGGTTTATAATTGAGTTCGATATTTCGGGAAGCATAGCTCAGCCGGGATGAGCGTTCGCCTCACACGCGAAAGGTCAGGGGTTCGAGCCCCCTTGCTTCCATTAAAA
>JAFWUY010000060.1 GCA_017524035.1 Lachnospiraceae bacterium
GGATGGAAGCCCGGTTTCCGCACCCAAGAAATATATCGTTCCGACTGCGGGAGTCATCGCGGGCGGACTGGATGATTATAACGAGGACAGTTATTACGTATATTGTGATATCGAAGTGCTTAAGGAAGTGCTTTCGAGGGAATTCCGCGGAAGAGTGATCCCCGGACAGCCCACCAGAAAGAACGGAAAGCCTTACAAGGAGCTTTTCTATACCCGTGTGAACGTAAATGTCGACGAGATGGATAATGTCACACAGGTCCAGCAGATAATAAACGATATGGGCTACAGGGCATATTCAAATGCCGAGTGGATCGAGTCCGATATGAAGATAATGAACATTATCCAGGCGGTTCTTGGCGGCATCGGCGGAATATCCCTTTTTGTCGCTGCGATCGGAATCACAAATACCATGATGATGTCCATATATGAGAGGACCAAGGAGATCGGCATCATGAAGGTCATCGGATGCCGTATCAGGGATATCCAGTTCCTTTTCCTCATAGAGGTCGGATATATAGGCTTTATAGGAGGCGGAATCGGGATGCTGCTTTCCTACGGAATCTCCTATGTCATGAACAGGGTTCTGGGACTGGGTGCCATGATGTTTGAAGATGGGGCAAAGCTCTCCGTCATTCCTCCCTGGCTTGCACTGCTTGCCATCACCTTTGCCGCACTCATCGCGATGCTCGCAGGCTTCCTTCCTTCAATAAGAGCCATGAAGCTGTCGCCGTTGGCTGCCATAAGAGCCGAATGACGTATCTTCACGGGTTCTGCTGCCGATAAATCTTCAGCCCCCGAAAGGGGGCTTCAAAAAATTTGAATAATCTTTTCAAAAATTTACTTGACCGCTTGAAATCAAAATGATACTATGGATGATGCACGTTTCTGCGACGAGCTCTTTTTTTGCACGTCAAAAAAAGGGAAGTGCATTAACAGAAAAAAGTCAACAGAAAGAACGGGGTGAAATTGTCAATGAGCAAGAACAGGATCCGCCCGGAGCACAGTGCCAAAGCAATGCGAATGAGCTATGCAAGGCGTGGTGAGGTGCTCGAAATGCCAAATCTTATAGAGGTTCAGACGAACTCCTATAAGTGGTTTCTTGAAGAAGGTCTTCAGGAAGCTTTCGATGATATATCTCCCATTGAGGACTTCGCGGGAGCACTCAGTCTTGAGTTCGTAGGCTATAAGCTCAAGCGCGAAGAAGCAAAATATACCATAGAAGAGTGCAAGGAAAGGGATACCACATATTCGGCACCCCTGTTCGTTACTGTACGTCTTCACAGCAATGAAGACAAGAATATCCAGGAGTATGAGATATTCATGGGAGATCTTCCTCTCATGACCGATACCGGTACCTTCGTTATCAACGGTGCCGAGCGTGTTATCGTATCCCAGCTCGTTCGTTCACCCGGTATGTATTACGGGCTCTCCAATGATAAAGTAGGTAAGGAACTCTTCTCCTGCCAGGTCATCCCCAACCGTGGTGCATGGCTTGAGTATGAGACCGATGCCAACGATATCTTCTACGTTCGTGTAGACCGTACCAGAAAGGTACCCGTTACCGTTCTGCTCAGAGCTCTCGGACTCGGAACCAACACCGAGATCTTCGAGAAGTTCGGCCAGGAGATCAAAATAGAAGAAACTCTTAAGAAGGACGCATCCATCACTTCCGAGAACCCCGAAGGAAGTATCGAGGGAGGCTTCCTTGAGCTGTATAAAAAGATCAGACCCGGTGAGCCTTTCACCAGCGACAACGCACGTACCGAAGTCGAGAGAATGTTCTTCGATGCAAGAAGATACGATCTTGCAAGAGTCGGACGTTATAAGTTCAATAAGAAGATGGCTCTCAGGAACCGTATCAGGGGTCTTGTCCTCGCAGAGGATGTCATCGATCCCCTTACCGGTGAGGTTATTGCCACTGCAGGCACCACCGCTACCGCAGAGCTTGCAGATCTCATCCAGGATTCCGCAGTTGAGTATGTAACCATCCAGACCGCTGAAAAGAACGAGAGAGTTCTTTCCAATATGATGGTCGATCTTGCTCACTTCGTAGAATGCGATCCCAAGGAGGATTTCGGAATCAGGGAGAGAGTTTACTATCCCAAACTTAAGGAAATCCTTGATGCATACGGAGAGGATCCCGAGGAACTTACCCGTTCCATCAAAGAGAATGTTCACGAGCTCGTTCCGAAGCACATTACCAGGGATGATATCTTCGCATCCATCAACTACAACATGCACCTTGAGTACGGTATCGGAAGCAATGATGATATCGATCACCTCGGAAACCGTCGTATCAGGGCAGTAGGCGAGCTCCTTCAGAATCAGTACCGCATCGGTCTTTCCAGACTTGAGCGTGTGGTAAGAGAGAGAATGAGTACTCACGACGCCGAGGATGTAACTCCCCAGAGCCTTATCAATATCAAGCCCGTAACCGCTGCAGTCAAGGAGTTCTTCGGATCTTCACAGCTGTCACAGTTCATGGA
>JAFWUY010000061.1 GCA_017524035.1 Lachnospiraceae bacterium
ACAGCCTTGGCAAGAAGGGTCTTACCGGTTCCGGGAGGGCCTACGAGAAGTGCTCCCTTGGGAAGCCTTGCACCGATGCCCGAATATTTGCCGGGATTGTGGAGGAAGTCTACGACCTCGACGAGGGATTCCTTCGCTTCGTCCTCACCCGCTACGTCCTTGAATGTGACTCCGGTCTCTTTCTGTACATAAACCTTCGCATTGCTCTTTCCGACGTTCAGAGGTCCGCCGCTTCCGCCCATCCTTCTCATAAGGAACGAAGCGAGCAGCCAGAGCAGGAGAACGGGAAGCACAACGCCCACGAATATCTCGGTGAGAAGTCCCGATGAAGTGTTTACGACTCTCTGTCCGGATACGCCGTGTGCCTCGAGTCTTTCCATAAGGCTATCCATGGATTCCATGAGCCTTGTGGTATATACTCTCTCATTCTGGATCTGTATCAGATACGCATACTGCTCAAGCTTGGAGGTGTCCGCACCCGGGCTCTCGGTCTCGGGATCCTGGAGGATCGCATCCATCTTGAGGGTTACGGTCAGTTCCGCATTTTCCGCATCGAGTTCGACTGCCTCAACCCTGTCCTGCTCGAGATCCTCGAGGAACTCGGTATATTCCTTGGTCTGTGTCGAACCCTTGCCTCCGAATACCATGTTGTAGAAAAGAAAGATCACAACAACGGTACACAGTGCGGCGAGGATCATCATCCACGAATTGTTCCTGCCTCCCGCAGGTCTTTTGTTATTCTGGTTCTGCTGATTGTTTTCCAAATTCAAATCTCCCAATGAGTCACCGGGACAGTCCCCGTGACTCATTTTTAATGCGCCGTCCCCGCGGCAGCCTTAAAACACTATATTTACACTGTTTTTTACTATAACACAGCCCCGATCACAAGTAAAAAGACGTTAAAGAAGATTAACAAAGCCTTAAGGAAAAATAACCTTATACGAAATCCTTGCCTCTCTCATATTCGGGAGTGCATGTAAGTCTTATACCCAGCTTGCGGTATACGTTCTCGTCAACCCTGGACAGGATAACGGAGGAATGTGCCTCTGCGCCCTTAAGTCCGGGAAGGCTCTCTAGTGCGGCCTTGGCCAGGGGATTGGTCGATGCCGAGCTCGAAAGTGCGATGAGCATCTCGTCCGTGTGAAGCCTGGGGTTATGTGCTCCCATATAGCTCGTCTTCAGAGTGGTTATGGGAATAAGGGTCTCCTCGCTCATGACCTTTACTTCATGAGGGATACCCGCAAGTACCTTGATCGTATTGAGGAGTGCCGAAGCGGCGGCTCCGAGAAGGGGATTGGTACGTCCGGTTACGATCTGTCCGTCGGGAAGCTCGATCGCAGCAGCGGGTGTTCCGCTCTCCGCAGCCCTTTCGAGTGCGGCGCCGACAACCATTCTGTCTTCGGGAGTGATGCCCGCCTGCTTTAACAGAAGCTCCTGCTTGTAAAGCTCAGCCTTGGGAGCATCGCCCTTCTTGACGGAAACAGCGGATGCATAATATCTTCTCAGGATCTCCTGGCAGGAAGCCTCGCGGCATGCTTCATCATCGGTGATGGCAAAGCCCGCCATGTTTACGCCCATGTCGGTAGGGCTCTTGTAAGGACATTCTCCGAAGATCGCATCGAAAAGAGCGGTAAGAACGGGGAATATCTCCACATCACGGTTATAGTTGACCGTAGTCTGGTCATAAGCTTCGAGATGGAACGGGTCGATCATGTTGACATCGTCGAGATCAGCGGTTGCGGCTTCGTATGCGATGTTGACGGGATGACGAAGGGGAAGGTTCCAGATGGGGAAGGTCTCGAACTTCGCGTAACCCGCATTTACGCCTCTCTTGTGCTCGTGATAAAGCTGGGAAAGACAGGTGGCCATCTTGCCGCTTCCGGGTCCGGGTGCGGTGACGACTACAAGAGGTCTTGTTGTCTCTACGAATTCATTCTTGCCGTATCCCTCATCGGAAACGATAAGAGGAATGTTCGAAGGATATCCGTCGATGGGATAG
>JAFWUY010000062.1 GCA_017524035.1 Lachnospiraceae bacterium
AATTACGGCAAGAACGGTCCGGCCTACAGACCGATGGTTGAAGCATGCCGTTTTGCCGCACAGGAACTGTTATGAAAAAAAATAGTTTTATGTTAGCAATGATGGCTGTCTCACTTGTATTCTTACAGGTGATGACAGCCGTGTTTTCTTTTCCCATGCACGTCAGTGCGGGGGAAATGCTCGGTGAGAATGATTTCGATTCCGGTAAGGGACTTCCCTGGCATATATGCGAGTCCGCTACCGCCAAAATGGAATTCGAGATAGAAGACGGTGTTTACCGTATCACGATAGTCAATCCCGGCGGAGCTTCGAACGGCGGAGAAGACAGGTGGGACTGTCAGTTCCGTCACAGAGGCCTGACCATCGTCTCGGGACATACTTATCATGTCCATTACGAGATCAAAGCTTCCAATTCGGGAAAATTCTATACCAAGATCGGAAACCTCGCAGGTGATGTGGAGGTCTGGCACAATATGTCCAACGGCTATGACCTCGATGCCACATGGGATCCGATAAATATCGGCGCGAACAACCCGATGGTGGTCGACCTGACCTTTACCGCTTCACAGTCGATCGATGTCGCAGAATGGGCTTTCCATCTGGGAGGGGACGGACAGTATACGAACGGTGTATGTTTCCCGGCGGGAACCGTGATCGAATTCGACAACATGTCTCTCGTCGACGAAACGTCAAATGAGCACGATTACCATGAACAGCGCGCATTCGAAAGGTCTTCCATCCTTGTTAACCAGGTAGGTTACATTCCCGGGATGAAAAAGACGGCGGTTCTCATAAACGATTCGAAGGATCCCGTGGACTTTTACATAACCGATGCTTCGGGCGAGGTCGTATATAACGGCAGATCGGTCCCGTTCGGTTACGACGAAGATTCGGGCGATAATGTCCATACCCTGGATTTTTCCGATATCAATACTCCCGGAACATATGAGATACATTCCGGGGACGGAAGCCTTTCGAGGGCTTTCGGGATCGGCGCATCGAGGGTGTATTCGTCCATGCTTTATGATTCGCTGAATTATTTCTACCAGAACAGATCCGCGATCAATATCGAGAGCGGTTACATTTCATCTCTTCCGGTGGGCGGCGGCTCACCCGACATGCTTGCAAGAGCTGCGGGACACAATCCCGATAATGCTTCGTTTTTGAATGCATGGGGCAATTTCGGGCTTTCCGGTTCATACGATGTAACGGGTGGCTGGTACGATGCCGGTGACCACGGAAAGTATGTCGTAAACGGCGGAATAAGCGTATGGATACTCCAGAACATGTATGAGAATGCGCTTGCCACGGGAATGGAAACCGCATTTGCAGACGGCACTATGCTGATTCCCGAGAATACCAATTCATATCCGGATCTTCTCGATGAAGCAAGATGGGAAATGGAATGGATGCTGAAGATGCAGATCTCCGGCGGCGAATATGACGGAATGGTCTTCCACAAGGTGACCGATGAAAAGTGGACAGGTCTTGCCGTCGCTCCCGCAGACGGTCCCCAGCCGAGAGTCCTGTATCCTCCCACGACCGCAGCAACCCTTAACCTGGCTGCCTGCGCGGCACAGAGCGCGAGACTCTGGAGAGGCATCGATGATGCCTTTGCGGATGAGTGTATTGCTGCCGCCAAAAAGGCTTATGACGCTGCGCTTAAGTATCCCGATCTGTATGCTCCGATAGCGGATACTCCGGGCGGCGGTGCATACGGAGACGACAATGTAAGCGACGAGTTCTACTGGGCTGCCTGCGAGCTTTATGTCACAACAGGCAGTGACAGATATCTTGAGGATGCGAAAGAGTCAGCATTTTACCTGAAGGTCGTCAACGATCTTTCGGGCGGTGAGAGCGTGGATACCTTCGGTGCATTTGACTGGGGACACACGGCTTCGCTCGGAACCTTATCACTCATCGTCACGGATAACGGTCTTTCCGACAGGGACAGGGAGACCGCGCTGAATAATCTCCGGACTTCAGCCGACGTCATGGTCTCCATGGAAGCGGGACAGGGTTACGGTATTCCCTACGGTTCGAGCACTCTTTCCTCAACCGATCCGTCAGTGGGATATCAGTGGGGTTCGAATTCATTCATCCTTGATAATTCAATGGTTCTTGCCTATGCATATCTTAAGACCGGAGATACGCAGTACTTAAATGCCGCGATCTCGGCAATGGATTACATCCTCGGCAAGAATGCAAATGATTACTCATACGTAACGGGTTACGGAAGCCACTATGCGATGTATCCGCACCACAGATTCTGGGCAAATCTCATTGATGACAGCTTCCCCACGGCTCCCGCGGGAGTTCTTGTCGGCGGCCCCAACAGCGGAATGCAGGATCCCTGGGTAAGAGGCATGGGCTGGAAAAAGGGAACGATCCCTCCGGCAAAATGCTATCTCGACCACATTGAGGCATATTCAGCCAATGAATGTGCGATCAACTGGAATGCGCCTCTGGCATGGATGACCGCATTCATTGTGGGCAATACCGAAGGCATAGCGGTGGGAGCCCACGGACTTACAACGGGATATGTCACACAGGATAATATGCCGGCGGGCGGGACAGAGACCGGAGCATCCGTGCAGGGCACAGGTTCTGCGGCGGGACAGGGTGGTACGGTCGTATCCTCCGCACCCGCAGGTACAGCACCGGCAGGCACACCTTCCGCTCAGGGAGAGAAGACGGATGATCTGGCTGGAGTGCTCAAGATCGCAATAATCGTATTCGGCGTTGTAGCTGTTGTCATACCTACGGAAGTTTTTATCTATAAGCTTGTGCTGCTCAAAAAGAGCGGTAAAAAGGAAGACGATAAGAAAGAATAGCCGAATAATTGCTCAATTCAGTTCGGAAATTGCTCAAATCCGCAAAAGGATTGAATTGAACCGGCCATAAATGTAATATTTCACGTGGGGAAAGAAAGGGTATTTGTTTTGTCTAGGTCATTTTGGGGTATTTGTTATAAATGCAGGAAAAGAGCAACCGGTCTTGGTGTGCTCTTTTTTGCGTTGTGTATGACATTTTCCCTTGCGGGCTGTACGGACAGCGCGGAGGATGAGGAACTCGTTCTCCTTTACGGAGAGGAAGAGACCGGGGAAGTTGCCGGCGACCTTCCCGTGGAGTACGCGGATGTCGTTAAGACACAGTCTGTCTCCGTAAGATACCGTGCCGCCGTTACCGTAGATCTGTCATTCGATGTCGAAAGAGTCAAGATCGACTCCGTTCTGGTTACGAACGGTGAGGCGGTAAAGCGGGGACAGCTCCTTATTTCGCTTGTCAGCAATACCGATATTGATGCCGAGCGTGCGGATATTCTGTACGAGATCGAAAGGCTCGAACTTCTCAAGGAGAGGACACTTCACGAGAAGGAATATGACATAACGCTTGCACGGTTCAATATTGCCGTTGAGGGCCCCGTCAGTCTTGCCGAGAAAGAAAAAGAGGAAAAGAAAGCCATTGAGGAGATAGAGAAAAGCTATTATTACATCCTCCAGGGCTACGATGATGATATAGCGATCAAGTATCTTGAACTGCAGTACCTCGAACAGAGCAATGCGGATCACAATATCTATGCTCCTATGGACGGAATAGTCGAATACCTGAGGGAGGGACTTGAAGGAACCTCATCCGTCATAGGAAAGACGGTCATAACGCTCAAGGATCCCGACGACATGTACTTTTTCGCATCCGATCCCCTCGCCGCCACTTATCTTGAAGGCATGGAAACCGTTCTCATAACACCGAACGGTTCATCGGAAATTCAGTACGAGGCGGTGCCCGAGGTTCTCGAAGACGGATCCGGACTCAAGTTCATACTTATCGGTGACAGTGCCACGGAATCCATCGCGGAAGGCACTAACGGATATATAACCGTCGAGCTCGGAAGAAGGGACAATGTACTCAGTGTTCCCGGGGCTGCGGTGCACAGGGCCGGAGACCGGACTTATGTTTATGTCGTCGATGAGGACGGATACAGACGCTACCGTGAGGTCGTGACGGGACTTGAAGGCGATGACAGAACCGAGATTATTTCCGGACTTGAAGCCGGAGAAAGGGTTGCGGTCAATTTCTGATGATCATCGGAAGAAGACAGTTTAATAAGCTGAAAAGAATGCTCGTTGTAGGGCTTTCTTTTGCCATGCTTCTTACCGGATGCGGAAATGCCGCACAGGCAGAGCCCGAGATAGAACTTATCGATCCCGTATCGGCCGCCAGCGTCACCGAGGTTGCGGTAAAACGCACCATCCTCAAGTATGAGGTTCTCGACGGAGGAGTGTTCCCCGTTGTGTCCGAATATTCCGCAGGTGCCGGAATGAAGGCTGCCGACATAGGATTTTTCCCGGGACAGAGCGTTCATCGCGGAAGCGTGCTCTTTTCCGGTAATATGCAGGATTATATCGATATGGAAAAGGCGACAAGGGATGCCCTTGACGACCTTATCATCAATTACAACGAAAACTGGGCCGTCAATGAGCTCAAGGTCAGGGAACTCAATGAGTTCATAAGATCGAGGAGCGTCGGCCTTGAGAACAATCCCGAGCTTGCGGTCATCGTTCAGAGGGTAATGTTTGAAAGAGACCTTCTGAAGCAGACAATGGAAGACGATGAAGCGATCTTTATGCTTGATGCAGAGCATTTGAACGATACGCTGTACAGGCTTACGGTAAATGAAGCAAAGAGGCGTGTAACATCATACATGAACGGTACGGTGGTCGCCGTTAACACCGCATCCCCCGGGGCACAGATATCGGAGGGTGCCAATGTGGCCGCGGTTACTGACGGACACAGCATAAACATTCTTGCGGACTACAGATCTGCAAGAGAGCTTAATTCGGCAATGGATGTTTATGCGATCGTCGACGGAAAAAGATATGAGATAACCCACATCCCTTATTCCGCAAGCGAATACAGCGCACTCAAGGCTTCGGGAAGCGATGTTTATTCCGTTTTCCGTGTAGAAGATCCCGAGGGCAGCATCCATGCGGGCCAGAAGGCATCCGTAGTCGTTCTTTACGACCGGAAGGATGATATCCTGTCCGTTACCAACGGATGCATACACAGGGACAGCAGCGGATCCTATGTAAATCTTGCATCCGGTGAGAAAGCATACATCTCAAAGGGAATCACCGACGGAATGTTTACCGAGGTCCTCAGCGGCGTGAATGAAGGCGATGTGATTCTCCTCGACAGCTACAACGAAGCTCCCGAGAATGTCGCTACACTTGCGAGAGGCGATTATTACCTTTCCTATGAAGGAACCGGATATCTGTATTACCCCGACATAACCAACATCACCAATGATATACGTTACGGTACTGTTACCATGACCGAAAAGATGGTGACACAGGGCCAGAGGGTAAATAAGGGTGATGTCATTGCTTATATCACCGTAACTCCCAATACCGTAAGGCTTGAGGAGCTTTCGCTCAAACTCATCAGACTGGGCGAAAAGAGAGAGGATGCACAGGAGGCCGCAGACGATCCCAATAATGCTTATCTCGGACTTGATGTGCAGGAGCGTCTTGATAATGCGGTTGCTTCGATCGACAGACAGATCGCGGATGTTACGGAGCAGATCGCCGAGATTCAGTCGGCATATTCGGTAAAGGCTTTTACTTCGCCGGTAGACGGAGTCATAGGTTACATCACCGATCTTTCGGACGGATCGATACTTAAGGACGGTGAGAGGGTCGCAACCGTTGCCGCGATCTCATCCGAATATCTCTATGCAATGAACGAGGGCAAGTCACTTCTCTACGGAATGGAACTGACCGGTGAATATACGAATCCGGGTACCGGTGAAACGATAAACTTTCCCCTTACGGTATCGAGCGTATCGTTCGGAGCCGTAAGTCAGGAGCTTGCATCCGACAGGGTTTTTGTGATGCCTGCAGCGGGCGTGACTCTTCCCGGCGGAGCATACGATCCCGATGCCGAGATCTCTGCCGAAATTACCGCAGGTGAATCGTTCACTCCTTCCAATCCCTGGGAAGAGTGGGTTGCCCAGCAGGAAGCCGCAAACGCACCTGCCAAGCAGTCCTATAAGCTTACCGGATATCTTCAGTATGAATCCGATGTCATACTCGTTCCCGCCAAGGCTGTTACCGTAGTAGGAAAGCAGGCATATGTTACGGTTCTCGAAGACGGAAAGTATATCAAAAAAGGATTTATCGCGGGTGGGATCAATCCCATCAGGAGCGTGACCATAAACGGCACTGCATATATCTGGGCCATCGACGGCCTGGAAGAAGGAATGGTGATAGTTTACTGATGCTTTTCCTCGAACTTCAGAAGATCAGGAATAAAAAATGGATGTTTGCATGTCTCCTTCTCGGAGCCGTGCTCCTTTTCGCGTCAGCGGTAAGCTTCCCCATGTACAGGACCGCAGTGCTTGACCGTATGCTCGAAGACCAGCTTGAAGAGTATATTACCGCCACGGGAAAGTGGCCGATGCAGATGAACTTTTCCTTCCAGGTCGGTAAGAGCGCCAATATGGATGCTTTCGACAGCAAGGTATCGGGAATCCTTTCCGCATACGATGTGGTCGGAGTCCCCGAATACAGGACCATTTGCTACTATTCGACCGTAAATAATTCCTGCGAGCCCGAGCTTGCAAGGGATGAGGGAACGGAATTCTCGCTCAAGGTAGCAACCATTACCGAACTCGAGGATCATATCAAGCTGATAGACGGCGGACTCTGGGAGGATGAAGATCCTTCGGACGGCACAATGGATGTCATAGTGAGCGAACAGACCTTCCTTGCTTCGGGCATGGTTCTCGGTGATGTGTTCACTTTTTCCAATATTGCACCCAAGGGTACCGATTCGATCAGGCTCAGGGTAGTGGGCGTATTTGATGCGGAGGATCCTTCGGATGTCTACTGGCAGAAGGAGACCAGATTCTTTTCAAGCGCCCTTTTTGTAAGATCCGATCTGTATCTTGATTATTTCATCCATAATCCCGACAGATCCAAGTTCCCCATAAACTGCGTGATCTATGATCAGTTTGATTACGAGACCGTCGACGCTTCGCAGGCGGGAGCCATTCTTGAATCGACCGGAAATTATCTGAGCGGAACCTACGGTTCACTCACCTCGGCTCCGGATTACAAAGAGATACTCGAAAAGCATGAGAGCATGAGACGCAGGATCTCCGTATCCCTTCTTTTGCTCGAGATACCTCTTCTCCTTCTTCTTGCCGCATTCATACTGATGATCTCCGGACAGCTTTACTCCATGGAGGAAAATGAGATCTCCATGTATAAGAGCAGAGGTGCATCCTCCGGACAGATCTTCCTTCTTTATCTGCTGCAGAGCTTCCTGATAGCGGCTGTAGCCGCATGCATCGGTGTGCCTCTCGGAATGCTTGCGTGCAGGGGACTCGGAAGCGCAAGCTCCTTCCTTGAATTCGGGATCAGACGCGAGCTCCATATAGTATTTACCGGAGAAGCGTTTGTCTATACGCTTGTATCGGCGGCTGTCTGCATATTTATAATGACAGTTCCTTCCATCCCCGCATCCAGACTTTCCATAGTCGGTGCCAAGAGGGGCGGAGCCAGGAATAAGAAGCCTCTCTGGGAAAAGTTCTATCTCGACGGTCTTTTCCTTCTGGTCTCACTGTACGGATACTATAATTTCTCGCACCATACCGACGATCTTCTCGAAAGCGCGTTAAAGGGTGAGGCGCTCGATCCGCTTCTGTATTTCTCGTCATCGCTATTCATACTCGGTGCGGGAATGCTTCTCATACGTTTGAGACCGCTTCTTGTAAAGCTTATCTTCTTCATTGGCAAAAAGCATTTTTCGCCCGCTTCATATGCCGCAATGCTCGAGAGCATTAGGAGCGCGAGGGCACAGCAGTACATCTCCCTCTTCGTTATCCTTACGGTCGCTCTCGGAATGTTTGATGCCGTCTCCGCAAGAACCATACTTGAGAATTCGCTTGCGAATACCTCCTACATAGACGGAACGGATATCAGGTTCAAGGAGGTGTGGCTCGATAACAGTGCGACCAAGCGGTTCGATCCGACGGTTGAACTGACCTATTACGAACCGGATTATTCCGAGTATGCCGTATTTGCTAAGGAAAGCGTGGGATATACAAGGGTCTATCTCGAAGACGGATATACCAAGGGTAGTTCGGGCGCCAGGGAAACCGTCAGCATCATGGGCATCCATACCAAGGAATTCGGAACCATTACCGGTGTGGATTCATCCCTTTTGAACGCTCCCTACAGGCAGCTCCTCAACGATCTAGCGATCGCTCCGACGGGCGTACTCCTTTCCGCAAATTACAGGGATGTGAAGGGACTTAAAGTCGGAGACAAGATCTCTTTTTACGACGTGAATTCATCCGGTGCCGATGCCGTTGTGGTGGGATTCTTCGAGTACTGGCCGGGATACAGGCCCGTTTCAAGGGAACTAAATGCATCGGGCGACATCACGCAGACCGAGAACTATATGATAGTTGCAAACTATTCTTTCATAAGAAAGAAATTCGGACTTCAGCCCTACTATATCTGGGTGGGGGCTTCCGAAGACGGCGACACCTCATTCTTCTATAACTGGCTTG